>JAUYFG010000255.1 GCA_030690985.1 Pseudomonadota bacterium | reverse complement strand
AGCAACATCGTCGATCAATACCGCATCACCCAGGAACCCTACTATCGCGCCGTCGCCGACGAGGTGGAGTTGTACGAAGCCGCCTACTCCGTGCGCATGCCGATGATGCTGAAAGGCCCGACCGGCTGCGGCAAGACCCGTTTCGTGGAATACATGGCGTACAAACTGGGCAAGCCGCTGATCACCGTCGCCTGTAACGAAGACATGACCGCGTCCGACCTGGTCGGCCGCTTTCTGCTCAGCGCCCAGGGCACCGAATGGCAGGATGGCCCACTGGCCATCGGCGCCCGCCACGGCGCCATCGTTTATCTCGACGAAATCGTCGAAGCGCGCCAGGACACCACCGTGGTGATCCACCCGCTGACCGACAACCGCCGCATGTTGCCGCTGGAGAAGAAGGGCGAGCTGGTCCATGCCCACCCCGACTTCCAGATTGTGATTTCCTACAACCCCGGCTATCAGTCGCTGATGAAGGATTTGAAGCAGTCCACCAAACAGCGTTTCGGCGGCCTCGATTTCACCTATCCCGAGCACGCCATCGAAACCGAGATCGTCATGCATGAATCCGGCGTCGCCGGCGATGTCGCCGGCAAACTGGTGTCCATCGCCGAACGTTCGCGCAACCTCAAGGGCCACGGCCTCGACGAAGGCCTCTCCACCCGCATGCTGATCTACGCCGGCAGCCTGATCGCCAAGGGCGTCAAGCCCGAGGCCGCCTGTCGTGTCGCCCTGGTGCGCCCGATCACCGACGACCCCGACATGCGTGATGCGCTGGATGCGGCGGTCACCACGTTCTTCTGATTACAGGTCGCATCCCCGCGAAGAAGCGTAGGTTGGGCAAAGCGCAGCGTGCCAAACAAACCGTTGCAATGTTGGGCACGCTGCGCTTTGCCCAACCTACGACTGAGGTAAACCATGTCGATCAATCTCGCTGACTACGCCGAACTCCTGGAAGACCTGTCGCCACACAGCCAGGCGGCGTTGCAGGCCAATTGGCACGAGGCCACCAAGGTGTTCTCGCCGCGCGGCCTGGACAATTACCTGAAGGGCGCCTCCGCGATTCGCGGACTCGGCAAGGGCGACTCGCTGGTCGAGGCCTGGATCGTGGAAACGCCGCAAGTGGCCAAGGAAGTCGGCGAGGACGTGGTCGGCGATCTCGCCGCCGCTTCGCTATCGTTGGCGTCCCGGACCTCCGGCGCGGTAATCGAATTGCTGCTGAACACCGCGCCCACCGCCGCCAACCGGCTCGGCGATGCGCAGTTGTTTCAGAACTATCTCCAGTTCATCAACACCCTGATCGCCCAGGCGCCGCGTGGCGTGCGGCCGATGCTGGACAAGCTGGAAGTCCTGTTCCAGCAATTGACGCTGGGCGGCCTGCGTCGTTGGGCACTGTGGGGCGCCCACGCCCATCGCACCAATTACGAAGAGCAGATCAAGTATTTCAGCCTCGACTCCAAAGAGTCGCTGGCGATGCTGCAGAAGGAGCGCAAAGGCACCCTGCTGGTGGACGTGCAGCGGCGCATCAATATGTATTTGCGCGCGCTGTGGGCGCGCGACTTCTTCATGCGCCCGACGGCGGGCGACTTCGAGACCCGCGAAGGCTACCGCCCCTATATCGAGGACTATCTGCTGCACCTGCCGGACGCGTTCGACGATTTCGCTCCGGAAGGCCATGAGCCGGTTTCCGGCCTGGAGCTGTACCGCGCCACCGCCGCGCATTGCGCCGCCCATGTGGTCGAGACCCAATTTCCCATTTCCGCCGAAGCGCTCAACCCGATGCAGATGGCGGTCATCGGCGTGATCGAGGATGCGCGCGTCGAGGCGCTGTCCATCCGCCGCTTTCCCGGCCTGAAACAGCTCTGGAGCAAGTTGCACACGGCCACGCCCGAGATGAACAAGAGCATGGGCGACACCCTCAATCGCCTGGCGCGCGCCCTGCTCGATGACCGTTATCAGGACAACGACCCGTGGATCGCCGAAGGCCGCGCGCTGTTCGCGCTCGCCCAGGACAAGTTGGACAACAACCACACGTCCTGGGAAATCGGCGTCCAGCTCGCACACAGCTTCAGCCAAAAGCGAATTCCGTTCAATCCGCGCACCGATCTGCTCACCGCGCCCTACCGCGACGACAACCGCTATTTCTGGGAATTCGAGGAATTCGATTTCAACAAGGCGGCCAACGCCGGCTACGACTCCGTCAAGCAGGTGCGCAAGTACGTCAACGTGATGGAAATGGCGAATGAAGTGGAGGTCGAAGGCGCGGGCGACGACGCCGAAGAAATTTGGGTGCTGCCGACCGAGCTGTTTCCCTATGAGGACATGGGCATCAGCTGGAACGACATGGAAGGCAAGGAGCCGCTGTCCGACCCGTTCCATTATTCCGAGTGGGACTACCAGATCCAGCTCGAACGTCCGGCCTGGGCCACGGTGCAGGAAAAGCGCGCCAAGATGGGTGACCTGCAGGTCATCGAAGCGATCACCGCCCAGTACAAGCGCGAAATCCATCGCATGAAATTCCTGCTCGACGCGATGCAGCCGCAGGGCGTGCAACGCATCCGCAGGCTGGAAGACGGCGACGAGATCGACATCAACGCCGCCATCGCCAGCTTCATCGACATCCGCATGGGCAACCAGCCCGACCCGCGCATCATGATGCGCAGCGTGCGCAAGGTCCGCGACTTCTCGATTCTGGTGTTGCTCGACCTGTCCGAATCGACCAACGAAAAAGTTCAGAACCAGGAATATTCGGTACGCGAACTCACCCAGCAAGCCTGCGTGCTGCTGGCCGACGCCATCAACAAGGTCGGCGACCCGTTCGCGATTCATGGCTTCTGCTCGGACGGGCGCCACGACGTCGAGTACACCCGCTTCAAGGACTTCGACCAGCACTGGGACGAGGTGCCCAAGGCCAAACTCGCCGGCATGACCGGGCAACTCTCCACCCGCATGGGCGCGGCCATCCGCCACGCCGGCCATCACTTGCAGCTACAACGCTCGGCGAAGAAGTTGCTTATCGTCATCACCGACGGCGAACCGGCCGACGTCGACGTGCGCGATCCGCAATACCTGCGCATGGATACAAAGAAGGCGGTGGAAGAAGTCGCCCGAATCGGCGTCATCACCTACTGCATGAGTCTCGACCCGCGCGCGGATAATTACGTCTCGCGCATCTTCGGCCAGAAGAACTACATGGTCGTCGATCATGTTCAACGTCTGCCGGAGAAGCTCCCGCTTCTCTATGCCGGCTTAACCAGATAGAAGGCACCATGGCAAACACCTACGTCGGCTTTAATCAAGACAAACACGGCATCACCCAACTGGGCCGCATCGTGCTCGATAGCTGGATCTTCGGCTTCATCCCGGAAACGGAGGACTGCGCCGGCTGGGACATTGGCCGCATGCAGAACCTGATGGAACGCGTGCAAGTCGAGTGGGATAAGTACGCCGGCCTACCCAGCCGCCTGCCGCCCGAACTGCACAAGCGCCACAGCGGCTTCTACGATCGTGCCATGGCGGACGCCCGCGAGAAGGGCTGGGACCCGGAACTGGGCGAGGACGAGTAACTCAGCCCGGCTTGCGCGGCAACGGCAATACGTGGGCGGTGGCGGCGGGGCGGCGGCGTTTGGCGAGCAGCGCCAGCGCCGCATGGAAATCCGCCTGCAGGCGGCGCTGCGTGGCGGCCCCCTCCGGGGTATAGAACACCGCCTCATAGGCCACCGGCTCATCCAGCGCGGCGCGGGCTTGCGCTTTGAAGCGCCGCCAGGCCACCTCCACCCAACGCTTGTGCTGACTATCCACGAAGATGATCTCTTCCTGGTCGATCACGGCCAGGTATTGCATGGTTCGAATCGGCACGAACACGCAGCCGCTCGCGCTGGCGGCGAGAAGGATGCGCGTGAGGTTGTAGGTGGCGGCGGGCAGCGCCGACACCCCCTGTTCGCGCGGCTGTTCGCGCTCGAAAGATTCCGCTTCGTAGTCCATGGGTAGGTGGCCGTATGGAGACGCGGCCAGTATAGCGAGCCCATCGCCACGCGCGGAACCACCTTCAATCGCACCCTACTTTCGGCTCCCCGCTTGCTTAGCGCCTACGAAGCGCATATCTACCAGGAACACTACAGCGAGGTTCCACCCCATGCCCTCTTTCGCCGCGAAATTCGCGCTTCTGGCCCTGCCGTTCTGCCTGGCGGCCAGCGCCTGGGCGGCTTGTCCAGCGGTGCCGGAGGGGTTTGTGCTGTCGCCGGAGCGGCGCAGCCAGGTTGATCTGCAACATGAGTTGGCGCGACCCTGGCAGGCGGGCGGCGAGATCGTCCTGCTCTGCGCGCCGGGTGAGGAGGCAAATGCGTGGCCACTGGCCGGGCGTCGGGCGCTGCCACCGGCGAACGCCGAGGCGGAAAGCGCGCGCCGAGCGGAACATTTCGCATTGGTGCGGCGGCTCAACTTCGCGCACAAGGGCGAGGTCAACACCCGCACCCTGGCGCTGCTGCCGGAACAGATCGAATTACTCGAACGCTTTGCGCTGAGCGATGCCGGCGCGGTGTGGTTGCGTGAGGTGGCGGACGACACCCTGCGCCTGTTCAACAAGGGCTATCTGGAATATGACCGGGCACTGTGGACGCGTTCCCTCAAGCGCGGCCGCATGCCCAAGCTCTCGCAATTGCTGACCGGCCGCCTGACTGAAGCCGGCCAATTCGCCGAGGATGCCCAGGTGTTCAAATTCGGCGCCTATGCCGGGCCGGGGGCGATGGCGCAGCCGGGTGGCATCGGCCTGGGCGATGCCGGCTTGCGTTGCCACTTCCCCAGCAGCGACGAACTGGTCGACCCGCACGCCATCCTCTCCCACGAATTCGGCCATACCCGCTATGGCGACCCGGACAGCTCCAGCACCCTGCTGGGCGAGGCGCGTACCGTGGAGCTTTACGAAAACCCGGTACGGCAACGCAACGGCTATGAACCGCGCGCGCTGTATTTCGAGCGCACCGACCAGGGCAAGCTGGAACCGGGCAAGGGCAGCCTGCTGGATCGCCTGAAAATACTGGAGCGGAAAAAAGGCATTTCAATCACCGACCAGCGCAGGGTGGACCGCTACCACTGCGACTGTCCCGGCCCCCTGCCGGTGATCCTCAGCTGCGAAGTCCGCCAGCGACCGGGCGCCGACGGCATCACCAGCCCTGCCTTCGAGCACGACTGCAAGCTCAACTGGAAGCCGGAGTCGCAAGATGTCGACACTCGACCGGGCCTGAAGGAATTGACGCCGAAGCCCAAGTAGATCGGCTTCTGCTGGTGTCATGTTGTTGGTTTCCGGTATGTCCAGGGGAGTCCAACCCGGCAAATCCGACATGACATTTTCGGCTCTATGTGATTCGTAGTGGGTAACGCGCAGGGCCGGCGGGCAGGTCACGCCGATCAAACCGCATACCGGCGAGGGTAGCGTGCGCTGTGCGCACGATTGGACTTGTCCCGCAGGACAAACATCGTGCGCACAGCGCACGCTACGGAGGAGCTCGTAGGAGCGGGCTTGCCCGCGATTGACGGTGGATATCGCGGGCATACCCTCAAGGGGCACAAGAGCCCGCTCCTACGGCAACGCGTTACCCACTACGAATCACATAGAGCCGCTTATTGTTTCTCGGCTCCTAAGCTGGAGGTACAGGGAAAAACCATGATCCACGCTTCCACATTTCCG
This sequence comes from Pseudomonadota bacterium, assembly GCA_030690985.1. Classification (GTDB taxonomy): domain Bacteria; phylum Pseudomonadota; class Gammaproteobacteria; order Burkholderiales; family Thiobacillaceae; genus PFJX01. Next base: position 23,906 of record JAUYFG010000255.1, on the reverse strand, counting down.
AATCCCGGCCCACGCCAGGCGGCGAGCCGAACGGCTGCACCACAGCCTGACCTGGCCGACGCGGCGCTGGGCTGGTGGTGCGAGTTCGATTTCGTCCGTCTGGCATCGTATCTGGCCACATCGCGGGAAGCGGGGCAGACATTGCCGTTGCGCCTGGGCTTCCTGGACGAGGTTCTTGGCCAGCAACTGGACCAGGCCGGCTATGCCGCCTGGTTCGAGCGCTTTCAGTGCGAACAGGATGTGGATGCCGCCGCCGTCACGGTGGCCGCAGCCTTGGCCGACATCTGGCAAAGCGGCGACGATCTCCGCCGCTTGTCGCCCTGGCTGGCCCGCTGCCGAGAATTGCTGGCGGCCACGCCCGCACCCGCCGCTTTGCCGCGCGCGGCCATGCTCGGCTATGCGGCGGCCACGGAAATGCTGAGTGGCGCCGGCATCGCCCAGGCTCGCGCGAGTTTCGCGGCCTGTCGGGAGGCCGCGGATGTGGCGCGCTCGTTGTCGCTACGCCTGTTCCAGGCCTCGTTCGAGACCTACGCCTTGTTGTGGTCGGGCGAATTCGCCGCCGCCGAGGTGTTGTTGGACGACGCTTCCGATCTCGCCTGCCGGCCCGGCACGCCCTACCTGGCCGGCCTGTTCCTGCGTTCCAGCCTGTGCCTGTTCCTGACTTTGCGCGGCGATCCCGTCGCCGCCCGGCATTTGTTGCTGGATGACGTGCGCCAGCCCGGTTTCGACAGCCTGCCGCCGATTCCCTGGCTGACCGTGCTTTCCAATCTGGTTTATGCCGCCGCCCTGGAAGGCGACGAAATCGCGGCGGAAGCACTCGGCGCGCGCATGCGCAAACGTCTGGTGGCGGCGGGCAACGCCTTCTATCACGCCTATCTGCACATGAGCCTGGGGCTGGCCGATCTGCTGCTCGGGCGGCCGGCCACCGCCCTGGCGCACGCACGCGAATCGCGCACCCTGGGGCAGCCGACCTACAGCCCGGTGGCCCAGTACATGCCGGTCTTGCTGGAGGTGCAGGCGCGGGTGGACATGGGCGACAACGACGGCGCCCTGGCCCTGGCCGATGCCTGGCTGCCGAAGTGGCAGGCAGTGGGCCACATGAGCATCGCCAGCAACGCGGCGCTGGAAATGGCCGTGGCTCATGTTCGCCAGGGCCAGCCCGACCGCGCCCGCGCCGCGCTGGAACATGCCCGCCGCCTGATGCCGCGCGGCGAGAGCCTGGTGCTGTTCCACCGCCCCGCCGACTATCTGGCGCAACTGCTCGCCTTGCTGCTGCCTGCCGGCAAGGCGGCCGATCTGCCCTGTGAGCGCTATCCGGTCGCCATCCACACGCTCGGCGAGTTGCGCGTGCGGGTGGCCGCGCACCTGCTTTACGACCGCGACTGGCGCGGCGAACGCGCGAAAAGCCTGCTCAAGGCGCTGGTGGTGTTGGGTGGGCGCAAGGTCTCGGCGGAAACGCTGGCGAATCTGCTATGGCCGGATGCCGACGGCGACCAGGTGCGCAACAACCTGAAAGTAGCGGTCTGGCGCCTGCGCCACCTGGGCACGGAACAGGGCGAAACCGCGCTGCCCTGGCTGCTCTTGCACAACGGCCAACTGTCCCTGGCCAACGGCGTAGTCGGCGTCGACGCCCTCATCTTCCAGGAAAGCGCGAAAGCCGCCCTGCGCGGACACTCGCCCGATGTGCAAGCGTTGCTGCACGCCCTCGATCTCTACGAAGACGATTTCCTGGCCGGCGACAACAGCCAACTCTGGATCAGCGACCATCGCCAACGCCTGCGTGAAAGCTTCCTAAGCCTCGCCCGCGCCCTGGCCGACCGGGCCGCTACCCGCGAAGAACTGGAACAGGCGGTGGCCTACCTGGAACGCGGCCACGCCCTCGATCCGTTGGATGAACGCACTGCGGAACGCTTGATGACGTGCTATCTGAAGCTGGGCTACCCCGGTAAAGCGCTTACTGCGTTCCACAAAATCGAGGCCGCGCTGGCCGGAGAACTTGCGATCCGGCCCGGCGCGGGCCTCTTGCGGCTGGCCGCACAGGCGCGACTGCCGTCATTCTCGTCATTGCCCCACGATCACTCCCTGCATCGGCGCGATCAGGCCGACTAGTTCGTTTTTCTCTTTTTCCGGCACCTTGAAGGCGTCGAGAACACTCACCAGGTTTTGCGCCACGGCGCCGAATTCGGCTTCGCTGATCTTCAGGCCTTTGTGCGCGGTTTTCATGTCACGCCCGGTGTAGGTGCAGGGTCCGCCGGTGGCGGCGCAAAGTTGTTCTTTCAACTTGGGCGCGCAGGCGCCGGAGAGGCGTCCGGCCAGGCGCGGGTCGGCTTTGGAGACCTTGATGACTTCGTCCACCGCCGCGTTGACGGCGTCCGGCCCGCCCAGGCGCCAGTAGAGGCTGGCGTGTTCCAGGCTGAGTGGTTTCTGTGCGGCATAGAACATGGAAAGGTCGTCCATGTCTTGCTGGGTCAGACCTATCGAGAGGATGTTCATCACCGGGTGGAAGCGGCGTCCGGTTTTGAAGTCCAGCAGGCTCTGGCTGAGCCGCTGGGTGGATTGGCCCGCCATGCGCGCGCTGGGATAAGTGACGTTGCCATCGACGCCGTGGCAGCCGGAACAGAACATGGATTTGGCCGATCCGGCCTGGGCGTTGCCGGCGGCGGCTGCCGTGGCACTGACCAACAGAATGCCGATGCCGATCAGCGTGGAAATCAGGCGTGTGCGTTTCATTGCGATCTCCTTGTGCGGGGGTTTCAAGGCTTGCAGCGGGGTGCCGCTGTTATTCCGTTTTCTGTATAGGGTTATGCCGGTTTCAAACCGGTTACAGATGCGCGCACCGGGGGAGGGAAGCCGGGTGCGGTGGTAACATCGCCGCCTTCAATTTCTTGGTTTTTTCGAGGCGCGGAACCATGGCCGGTCATTCAAAGTGGGCAAACATCCAGCACCGCAAAGGGCGTCAGGACGCCAAGCGCGGCAAGGCATTCACCAAGCTGATCAAGGAAATCACGGTCGCCGCGCGCATGGGCGGCGGCGATCCCAGCTTCAACCCACGTCTGCGCCTGGCGATTGAAAAGGCCAAGGCGGAGTCGATGCCCAAGGACAACATCGAGAACGCCACCAAGCGCGGTACCGGTGAACTGGAAGGCGTCAACTACGAGGAAATCCGCTACGAGGGTTATGGCCCCGGCGGCGCCGCCGTGATCGTCGATTGCATGACCGACAACCGGGTGCGCACCGTGGCGGATGTGCGCCACGCCTTCAACAAGTGCGGCGGCAACCTCGGCACCGATGGTTCCGTGGTGTTCCAGTTCAAGTATTGCGGCCAGATCATCCTGGCGCCCGGCGCCGATGAGGACAAGGTGATGGAAGTCGCCCTGGAGGCCGGCGCCGAAGACGTGGTGAGCAACGAGGATGGTTCCATCGAAGTCATCACCGCGCCCACCAACGACCTGGCCACGGTGAAAGAGGCCCTGGACGCCGCCGGCTGCACCACGGTGATGGCGGAGTTGGCGATGAAGGCGCTCAACGAAACCGAGGTCACCGGCGACGACGTGCTCAAGTTCCAGAAGATGCTGGACATGCTGGACGACCTCGACGACGTCCAGGAAGTGTTCACCAGCGCGATTCTGCCGGAGTAATCCAGAGCATGGCTTCGCCGGACTTCCGTGCTGCCGCAGAACGGCATTACGAGGATGGTGTGTTGTTGTCCGAGCAGGGACGTTTGCCGGGCGCAGATCATTTTTTCGGTATCGCGGCCGAATGTGCGATCAAAGCGGCGTTGGAAGCGGCTTGTGTATTGAAGCTCGATGCCAGGGGCATGCCCAACAAACCTTTCGACCAACATTGCCCTGGAATTTGGAATGAATACGCCATCGCGCATGGCGGACATGCCTCCTTGAGCAGATTGCCTTTGCCGCAAAACAACCCTTTTCTGGGAACCTGGCAAATCACGGATCGCTACAAAGAGGGGGGAGCCGTGAATTCAAATGCGCTCGCTGCGCATCGGTTCGGCGCACTCGTAGCACTGAACATCATGCAGGCGTTTACCTCGGGGGAATCCAATTGAGCGATGAGCACGACACACCGGTTCGTTTCGATGCCGCGCTGACCGCCGTGCTCGCCCTCCTGCGTGACTGGCCGCCAGCGGCAGACCCAGGTTTGGGCGCCATCGTTCTGGTGCGCGATGTCTATGGCATGTTTCGCCTGGTGTTCGAGTTCAGGCCGAGCGATGACGTTCTGGCCAGTCTGTCGCCGAGCCTGGAGCAGGCGGCCGGCGCATTCCTTGCGCAGCCAGGTGGCCGTTTCCTTTTCAAGGAAGACCTATTCGCGCCGGAAGCCATCTTTGAATCGCCGGATCGCACTTACCCTTTCGGTGAGGATGCGCTTTTCAGTTTCATCGACCGGGGCATCACCGGTGTCGATTGGCTACGTTCCGCCCCGCTGCCAAACGAGGCGCCCACACCCACGCGCTGTGTTTTTTTTGGTCTCAAGGGCGGTGTTGGCCGCTCCACCGCCCTGGCCATCCTGGCCCATGCCTTGTCGCGGCGCGGCAAGCGGGTTTTGGTGCTGGATATGGATCTCGAATCGCCCGGCCTGAGTTCCTCGATGCTGCCGATGGTCGAGGGCGCTTTCCCGGTTCACGGCATCGTCGATTGGTTCGTGGAGGAAGCCGTAGGCCAGGTGGATCGGCGATTCCTGCGCGACATGGCGGGGATCAGCCCTTTGTCCAGCAACGCCGATATTCTGGTGGTCCCGGCCTTCGGCTGGAATGAGGATCAGGACTACCTTGCCAAGTTGTCCCGCACTTATCTGGACATCCCTTCACTCGACGGAACGACTCGGACATTCGCGTCGCGCCTGGCCGCCATGATCGACGCCCTGGAACGCGAGTTCGCACCGCATGTGGTACTGATCGACACCCGCGCCGGGATGCACGACATTTCCGCCGTAACCCTGACCCGGCTGGGCGCGCGGACACTGCTTTTCGCCATGGATACGGATCAGACCTGGCGCGGATATCAGTTGTTGTTTTCGCATTGGCGATACCCGCCTCGCATCAACGACATCCGGGAGGGTGCCGGTCGTGGCCAGATGAAGATGGTCGCCGCCGCCATTCCGCAGACCGAGGCCCCGGAGGCGTACCTGGCCGACTTTGCCAGGCGTGCCTGCGATCTCTGGCAGGCCACGCTCTATGAAGAAATTCCGCCCCAGGATGACCCGGCTTTTGACCCCGGCAGGGATTACTTCAACTATGACGAGGGCGATGCGGAAGCGCCCCATTTCCCGATCCCCATTTACTGGCACGGGGCCTACACCCTGTTTGATCTCATGAACTCCAGACGCAGCCAGGCGCAACTGGCTGATGCCAACATCAACGGCGCGTTTGGGCGTTTCATCGCCGAAACCTTGGCCTGGCTGGAAGTGGATTCATGAGCGAGAACGCATGAAAACTTTTTCCGCCGAACCCTTGCGCCGGCTGATTGCCTGCTCGCTCCCGGAGGGCAGCGAGCCACCGCCGCCATCGCCGGGGCAACTGTATGTTCCTTTGCAGCATGCACGGGCTTTGAATGTGCAGTGCGCCTTGGTGGTTGGCGACCGGGGAGCGGGGAAAAGCCATTGGTGCCAAAGCATCGCCCGAGACGATTTGCGATTGCTGGTGGCCCATCGGATGCCGGAAACCGGCCTCAAGGATTGCCGGGTTTCCGTTGGACATGCGAAAGGCAGAACGGAAGGACGCTTCCCGGACGAGGATGCCTTTGCGGACTTGCTGCAACGTGGCTATACGCCAAGGGAAATCTGGCAGGCCGTTATCGCCCGCGCGGTTCTCGATGCCGCGAGTGGCCTGCCGCGCACCTACTGGCGCGAGACCATCGACTGGATGCGTGACGACCGGGAGCGCTACAGCGCGCTGCTTTCTCGTGCCGATAGCGAACTGGAAAGTCGCAAGGGCAGCCATCTCATCGTTTTCGATGCCCTGGATGTCATCGCCCCGACCAACTGGGATACGGCGCGGGACTATGCACGCGAACTCCTGCGCCTGGCTCTGGAATTCCAGAACCGTTACCACGCGCTGCGGCTGAAGGTATTCCTGCGCCAGGACATGTTCTCGGATGGTGCTGTTCTGGCCTTCCCCGATGGGTCCAAGCTGCAAAGATCGGCGGTCTTTCTGGAATGGACGCACAGCGACCTGTACAGCCTTTTCTGGCAATACCTGGCCAATGCCGAACAAGAGGAAGCGGGTGCTTTCAGGCGTGAATGCGAGGCGCTGTTTGGCGTCGCATGGAGCCAGGATCAAAACGTCTGGCCCGTACCCGATGCGTTGCGTCGGGACACCGCGTTACAGGAAGCGGTGTTTCACGCCGTAGCCGGGCCGTACATGGGCGCGGACAAGCGCCGGGGCAATACCTACACCTGGCTGCCCAACCACCTGGCCGATGGGCGCGGCTATACCAGTCCGCGTTCCTTTCTGGCCGCCCTGCGGCGCGCGGCGGAACACGAGAGCGCAAAGGGAGATACCGCCCTGCCATACGCCGCCATCAAGGCCGGGGTGCAGGCTGCTTCGCGGATTCGAGTCACGGAAATCAGCGAAGACTACGACTGGGTGGAAAAAGTCATGCGCCCGCTGCACCGGCTGACCGTGCCGTGCGTTTTTTCCGAAATTGAGGCGCGTTGGCGGGAAAAGGGCGGGGTGGAGGCGTTGTGCGAAAACACCCGTTTTCTCCCTCCCTCCAACCTGCGCGAAGGGGCGGCAGGCGTGCGCGCCGACCTCGAAGCTTTGGGTGTGTTCCAGATCGCCAGTAAGCAGCGGGTCAATGTGCCGGATGTCTTTCGTATCGCCTTCGGGTTGGGCCGCAGAGGCGGCGTCAAACCCGTCGGGAAGCGCTGAGGATGAGACTCCTCGGCCTCGATCCCGGTCTCCGTATCACCGGCTACGGCGTCATCGACAAGGTCGGCCAGACGCTGACTTATGTGGCGAGCGGCGTGATCCGCACCGAGACCGGCGAACTGCCGGGGCGGATCAAGATCATTTTCGAGGGGGTGATGGAGGTGCTGGAGCAGTTCCGCCCCGAGGTCGCCGCCATCGAAAAGGTGTTCGTCAACGTCAACCCGCAATCCACCTTGTTGCTTGGGCAGGCGCGTGGGGCGGCGATCGCGGCGCTGACTTCGGCGGGGCAGCCGGTGTTCGAGTACACCGCGTTGCAGGTGAAACAGGCGGTGGTGGGCAACGGCCACGCCGAAAAACAGCAGGTGATGAATATGGTCAAACGACTCCTCAATCTTCCCTCCGAGCCGCGCTCGGATTCCGCCGATGCCCTGGCTTGTGCGATCTGCCATGCCCACGGCGGCATGGGCCTGGCTGGTCTGATGACCACATCACGGCGTCGCCGCGCCGGGAGGATGCTGTGATGGCCAGACTGGTAGCGCAGGCGCACCCGCAAGGGGTAGGCCGTGGTTGTAATGCCGCCGAAACCCCGGCGGCAACAACCACGCTCTCCCGCCTGCATCGAGGCCGCCGTGCAGGCGGGTGCGCCTGCGCTACGGAAACGGGAGACGCGCGATGACCACCGCCAAGGCCGCTCCCCTGGAACCGACCCCTGAAGCGCTCACCAATCCAGTCAAACGCTATTTGCTGGCGACCCGGCCGGCGTTTCTCACCATTGCGCTGGCCGGCTGTCTGCTTGGTTTTGCAACTGCCCTGGAGACGGCGTTTTCCTGGCCGCTCGCCTTGTTGACCCTGTTCCTGGCGATTGCGACGCAGGCCGGCGTGAATGTGTTCAACGATTACTACGACCATCTCAATGGCAGCGATGAGGCCAATGTGGACCGCCTGTTTCCCTTTACCGGCGGTTCGCGCTTCATTCAGAACGGAGTGATGTCGCCCCGGCAGACCTTGCTCTACGGCCTGGTGCTGTTCGCCGGGGTGATTGCCGGCGGCCTCTGGTTGATCGATGCACGCGGCATCGGCCTGTTCTGGATCGGGCTGGCCGGCCTCTTGATCGGCTGGGCCTACTCGGCGCCGCCGCTCAAGCTGAATAGCCGGGGCCTGGGCGAGGTGTGCGTGGCGGCGGGTTTTCTGCTTATCGTCGCCGGGGCGGATTTCGTGCAGCGCGGCGCCCTGTCGCCCAATCCCTGGCTGATCGGCCTGCCTTATGCCCTGCTGGTCACCAACATCCTCTATATCAACCAGTTTCCCGACCGCGCCGCCGACATTCAGGCCGGCAAGCTGCACTGGGTGGCGCGTCTGGAGCCGGTGACGGCGGCACGCGGCTACTGGCTGATTCTGGCGGCGGCCGTGCTGTCCCTGGCCGGGTTGGTGGCGAGTGGCTGGCTGCCGGCGCTGGCGCTGGTTTCGTTGCTGGCCGTGTTGCCCGCGCTCAAGGCCGGGCGGCTGTTGTCGCAACATGCCGACGAGCCGGCACAACTGGCGCCGGCCCTTCAGATGACCATCGCCGCCGCGCATATCCAGCCGGTGTTGCTGGGGCTGGTGCTGGCGTTGGGGTAGCGTGCGCCGCGCGCACGCTTCACATTCAGTCGTGCGCACGGCGCACGCTACAGGGGCGCGACATGATCGGAAGACTGGCTGGAACCCTGCTGGAAAAACAGCCGCCGCAAATCGTGGTGGATGTGGCCGGCGTCGGCTACGAGGTGGATGTGCCGATGAGCAGCTTCTACAACCTGCCGGCCACGGGCGAGAAAGTCAGCCTGTTTACCCATTTCGTGGTGCGCGAGGACGTGCAGCAACTGTTCGGTTTTCTCACCCAGAAGGAGCGCGCGGCGTTTCGCGAACTCATTCGTATTTCCGGGGTGGGGCCGAAACTGGCCTTGTCGGTGCTCTCGGGCTTGAGCGTGGACGACCTGGCGAGCTGTATCGTCTTGCAGGATGCCGGCCGCCTGACCAAGGTGCCGGGCATCGGCAAGAAAACCGCCGAGCGCCTGTTGCTGGAACTCAAAGGCAAGCTGGCCGATGCCCTGCCGCAAACAGGCGCCGGCCTGGCCGTGGCAACGGTGGCCAACGATGCCTTGAACGCCTTGCTGGCCCTGGGCTACTCGGACAAGGAAGCCTTGCCGGCCTTGAAGCAACTGCCGGAAGGTTTGAGCCTGGAGGAGTCCATCCGCCAATCCTTGAAACTGTTGGCCAGGAAGTAACCCGCCATGCTCGAACCTGACCGCCTTGTTCCTGATCGCCTGATTACCCCCGCGCCCGCTTCACGGGATGAGGAAGTTTTCGAGCGGGCGCTACGACCGCAACGGCTGTCCGAATATGTCGGCCAGGTGCGGGCGCGCGAGCAACTGGAAATCTTCATCACGGCGGCGAAAAATCGCAAGGAAGCGCTCGACCATGTGTTGCTGTTCGGCCCGCCCGGCCTCGGCAAGACCACCCTGGCGCACATCGTGGCGCGGGAAATGGGGGTCAACCTGCGCATGACTTCCGGGCCGGTACTGGAGCGGGCCGGCGATCTCGCCGCGTTGCTGACCAACCTGGAGCCGCATGACGTCCTGTTCATCGACGAAATCCACCGCCTTTCGCCGGTGGTGGAGGAGATTCTTTACCCGGCGCTGGAGGATTTTCAGCTCGACATCATGATCGGCGAGGGGCCGGCCGCGCGGTCGGTGAAACTGGATTTGCCGGCGTTCACCCTGATCGGCGCCACCACCCGCGCCGGCATGTTGACCAACCCGCTGCGCGACCGTTTCGGCATCGTCGCCCGCCTGGAGTTCTACACGCCGGAGGAACTCGCTTTCATCGTCAGCCGTTCGGCACGTCTGCTCGGCGTGCCGACCTCGGAAGAGGGCGCTTTCGAGATCGCCCGCCGTTCGCGCGGTACGCCGCGCATCGCCAACCGTTTGTTGCGCCGGGTGCGCGACTACGCTGAGGTGAAGGCGAACGGCGAGGTGGATACCGCCGTGGCGGATGCCGCCCTGAGGATGCTGGAAGTGGATAGCGTCGGCCTCGATGTGATGGACCGCAAACTGCTTTCCGCGATGCTGGAAAAGTTTTCCGGCGGCCCGGTCGGCCTGGAAAACCTGGCGGCGGCCATCGGCGAGGCGGCGGACACCATCGAGGACGTGCTGGAGCCGTATCTCATCCAGCAAGGCTTCCTCGCCCGCACCCCACGCGGCCGGGTGGCACAACCGCTGGCCTGGCGCCATTTCGGCTTGATCCAGCCGGGTGGCGAAGCCGGTTTGCTTTTGTAGGATGTGGTGAGCGATAGCGAACCGCATCAGCTTGGCGCACGCGGCATGATGCGGTTCGCTACGCTCACCACATCCTACTTTTCTAATCAGGCCAACGAGCAGGCGAGACGCCTGCGCTACAGGTTTCCCGGGGTGCCGGGGAGCAACCCCGCCAACCCGGTTGGTCGCACTGCGGGCCGGAACTCGCAAAATGTCGCCAATCGAAATCCGAAATCCGAAATCTCATGATGAACGACTCCCCCCTCTTTGACTGGCCGGTTCGCGTGTATTGGGAAGATACCGACGCGGGTGGTGTGGTGTATTACGCCAACTATCTGAAATTCCTGGAACGCGCGCGCACCGAATGGCTGTCCGCCCTGGGCCTGGAACAGGACCAGCTGGCGAGCGACGCCGGGGTGCTTTTCGTGGTGCGGCGGGTGGAGGTGGACTATCTGCGCCCCGCGCGTTTCAACGACCGTTTGCTGGTGCGCAGCCATTTGAGTGAGCTCGGACGCGCCAGCCTGGTCATGGTGCAGGAAGTCGTGCGCGGCAGTGAGCGCCTGCTCACCGCGCGGGTGCAGGTGGCTTGCGTGGAACCATCCGGATTTCGCCCGGCTAGAATCCCCCGCTTCGTCACCGAAAAAATACAGCCCTGATGGAACTCGCTCTCTCGCACGATATGAACCTGATCACCCTCGTCGCCCAGGCCAGTTGGGTGGTGAAAGCGGTGATGCTGGTGTTGCTGTTCGCCTCGGTGATGTCCTGGTGGCTGATCTTCGAGAAACTGTTCACCCTGCGCCGCGAGCGGCGGGAAGCGGAGTCGTTCGAGAAGGAGTTCTGGGGTGGGGGGCACAAGAATGTGCTTGAGCGGGTCGATGAGGGCGGTCGCCGCAGCAGCCTGGAAGAAGTGTTCCGCGCCGGGATGCGCGAGTTCCGCGCCAAACGTGAACGCACCGTCGACCCCCAGGCGGTGGTGGAAAGCGCGCGCCGTGCCATGCGTGCCGCCTACCAGCGCGAGATGGATCAGGTGGAGTCGTATCTGCCTTTCCTGGCGACGGTGGGGTCGGTCTCGCCCTATGTGGGGCTGCTGGGCACCGTGTGGGGCATCATGAATGCCTTCATGGGCCTGTCCAACGTGGCGCAGACCACCCTGGCACAGGTGGCGCCGGGCATCGCCGAAGCGTTGATCGCCACCGCCATCGGCCTGTTCGCGGCGATTCCGGCCGTGATTGCCTACAACCGTTTCACCCATGACATCGACCGTCTGGCCAACCGCTACGACATCTTCATGGAGGAGTTTTCCAACATCCTGCAACAGGAAGTGGGGCGCTGATGATTCCCCGGCGCACCCGCAAGGCGGTCAACCAGATCAACGTCGTGCCCTATATCGACGTGATGCTGGTGCTGTTGGTGATCTTCATGGTCACCGCGCCCTTCATCAATCCGACCCAGGTGGAACTGCCTAGTATGGGGAAAAGCGCGGCCGCGCCCAGCGCGCCGCTGGAAGTGATGCTGCGCGAGGATGGTTCGTTGTTGCTGCGTGATCGCAGCACAAACGAAGAGGGCCAACCGGTCGCCGCGACGGCGCTGCGCGATGCCGTGCGCGCTCGGCAACAGGCGCAGCCGGGTCAGGCGGTCGTCATTTCCGCCGACAAGGGGGTGCGCTACGAGAAGGTGATGCAGGTGATGGATACCCTGCAAACGCTGGGTGTGGCCCGCGTCGGCTTGCTGGTGAAACCGGCGCAGCCGTGAACGCGGCATGAACCGGGCCAGCCCCTTCCAGCATTTTTCCTCCGGCGGCATGTCGCTGCTGGTGCATGGCGCATTCGTCGGCTTGCTCCTGATGAGTGTTTCCTGGCGCAGCCTGCCGCACCTGCCGGTGGAAGCGGAGTTGTGGAGTGCCTTGCCGGACCCTCCCGCTGTACTCGTCCCGGCATTGCCGCCTGGGCCTCCCCTCGAACCCTTGCCAGCACCCGAAGTGGCGAAACCCGCGCTGGCCAAGCCCGATATCGCGCTGGAACGCGCCGAGAAGAGACGGATTGCGAAGGAGGCGCGCGAGCAGTTGGAATGGCAGCGCCAGGCCGAAGAAAAAACACGCATCGAGAAGGAAAATGCCGACCGCGTGGCGCAGGCGGAAAAACTCAGGCAGGTGCAATTGCAGGGCGCGCAGGCACGCCGGGAAATGGAACAGGAACTGTCGCGCCAGGCGCGGGAGGAACTGGACGCGGAAGAAACCCAACTGCGAGGCGCGCTGCAAAGACAACAGGCCGGTTCCCGCCGACAAGCCCGTCTGGTCGGTGAATTCCAGGATCGGATTCGCGGCAAGATTCTGGGGTATCTGCGCCTGCCGCATAACCTCTCCGGCAACCCGGAGGTGATCTTCAGGGTGGCATTGCTCCCCAATGGTGAAGTCGTGCGGGTGACCCTGGTGCGCGGCAGCGGCCAGCCAGCCTACGACCAGGAAATGGAGCGCGCCATTCTCAAGGCTTCACCGCTGCCCTTGCCCAATGAGCGCGATGTCGCGGCGGTTTTTCGCGATGACCTGATTCTCAAGTTCCGTCCACGCGAGGATGCAAGCGGAGGGGGCTAGTTTTTTTACTGATAACATTCGCGGCGTTGCAGCCGGTATCCCACATGTTTTTGCGCCTACTCCTTCCCTTTCTGTTTTGCCTCCTGGCTCTGCCGGCCAGGGCGGCGATGACCATCGAGATTGTCGGTGGCGCCGCCAACCAGATTCCCGTCGCGATCTTGCCGTTCTCGGTTTCCGTGGCACCGGGCATGCCGCTCGGCCTGAGGAATCCCGCCGAAGTGGTGGCGGGCGATCTTGGCCGTAGCGGCTACTTCAGGGTGCTGGATGTCGGCGATGTGGCTGTGCCCCCGGCGGAGCCACAGGATCTGCAACTCCCGGGCTGGAAAAATCGTGGTGCCGATGCCGTGGTGATCGGCCAGATTCGCCCGGTGAGCAATGATCGCATCGAAGTCCGTTTCTGGTTGTTCGATGCCGTGCGCCAGACCCAGTTGGCCGCCCTGTCCTATACCACCAGCTCGGCCGGCCTGCGTACCGTGGCGCACCGCATCGCCGATGCCGTGCATCAGGCCTTGCTCGGGGAGCCGGGCGCTTACGGTGGACGCATCGCTTACATCCTCAAGCGCGGCGGCCGCTATGAGCTCCAGGTGGCGGATGCCGATAGCCAGAACGCGGTGACCATAACGGCTTCCCCGGAACCCCTTATCTCGCCCGCCTGGTCGCCCGACGGACAGCGTCTTGCCTATGTTTCCTTCGAGGACAAAAAGCCGGTGGTCTATGTGCAGAACCTGGCGGACGGCAACCGCCGCGCGGTGGCCCGGTTTCGCGGTTCCAACTCGGCACCGGCCTGGGCCCCGGATGGTCGCCGCCTGGCCGTGACGCTGTCCAAGGATGAGACTTCGCAGATCTACCTGCTCGATCTGCTCACCGGCGAGGCTACCCGCTTCACCCGTGGCGGCGCGCTGGATACCGAAGCGGTGTTCAGTCCGGATGGCCAGTGGTTGTATTTCACCTCCGACCGGGGCGGCTCGCCGCAGATCTACCGGGCTTCCCTGTCCACCGGAGCGGCGACTCGGGTGACATTCGAGGGCGGCTACAATGTCTCGCCCGCCTTGTCGCCGGATGGCCGCACGCTGGCTTTTGTGCATCGCCGCGACGGCCGTTTTCACATCGCGGCGATGGACTTGAACAGCCGCCAGATGCAGGTGCTTACCGAGACGGTGCATGACGAATCCCCCAGCTTCGCGGCCAATGGCCGCCTCCTGCTGTATGCCACCCTGGTCAACAACCGTGGCGTCCTCGCCACGGTCAGTGTGGATGGCAAGGTGAAACAGCGTCTTTCGCAAAGTGGCGATTTGCGCGAGCCTGCCTGGGGCCCCTGATATTTTTCCGGATTGCGATCATCGAGATCATTTAACCGTGCTTATCCGGTTAACACACCCACCCACTAGATGTAGTGGCGCGTGATTTCGCGGCACGGCGCCGTAGGTTGGGCGTCGCTGCGCGTGCCCAACAGCGCGACGGTTCGTTGGGCACGCTTCGCTTTGCCCAACCTACGTCACTACCGGTAGTGGGTGGGTGTGTTAAACGGATAAGCACGCATTCAACATCACGCAAGGAGTTCCAATGAAACAACTCGCCTATTCCGCTCTTCTGCTGGCCGCATTGTTGGCCGGTTGTTCCGGCAATCCTTCCAAAGAAGCCGCTATCGAGGATCGTGGCATCAAGGCTGCGGAAGCCGAGCAAACTGAAGGCGTGAAAATTGTCGAGGCCTCCAGGGTCGAAACCCAAGGGGCCGCAAGTGTGATCGCCGTATCCGAGGCGGCGAACAAGTCCGGCGCGGGTGTGAATACTTCGGGTACCGCGACCCCACCGGTCTCGGCCAAAACCACGGAGTCCGTGCAAACGCGTGGCGCGACGGCAGCGAGCAGCGAAGTCAAATCCTTGGCTGACGGCAAGCCCGCCACGGATGCAAAGAGCGGCGGCGTTGCGGGAGATGGCAAGTCCACGGTCGCGCAGCAAGACGGCTCCACCTTGCCCCAGCCCGATGCCGTGCCGACCTGGGGTGATCTGAAGAATCCCGGGAATCCCCTGTCGAAGCGGCGTCTGCTGTTTGACTACGACAGTGCCGCCATTCGTGACGAATATCGCCCGGTGCTGGAAGCGCATGTCCGGTTCATGAAGGCCAACAAGGATGCCAAGGCCATCCTGCAAGGCCATGCCGACGAGCGCGGCAGCCGCGAATACAACCTGGCACTGGGCCAGCGCCGCGCGGAAAGCGTGTTCAAGGCCATGAATCTGCTGGGGGTGCCGGAAGCACAGATGGAAGCCGTCTCCATGGGCGAGGAGAAGCCGGTCACCGAGGGGCATGATGAAGAAGCCTGGCAGCAGAATCGCCGCACCGAGATTCTTTATCAGGGCGAGTGAGGCACGGGGTTGATAACTGAATAAAGGAGTTTCTGATGAACAAGATGGCGCGGATAGCCTGGGCGGCCGTTTTTCTCGCAATTTCATACGCGCATGCCGGCCCGGCGGAAGTTGCGCCGGCAACCCCGCAGGCGCAACAGGAGCGGATCACGCGCCTGGAAGCGCAGATGCAGAACCAGGGTGTCATTGGCTTGCTCAACCAGATCGAGGCACTCAAGGCTGAAGTGGCGCGTCTGCGCGGGTTCCAGGAGGAACAGGCGTATCAGATGGAGGTGGCGGAGAAGCGCGTCAAAGACTTGTTCATGGACCTGGATACGCGCCTCGCCCAGGTCAAGGAATTGGCGAGCCGTCCCATGCCCGCGCAGGCCGATGCCATTCGCCTGCAATCGGCGCAGACGCTGGCCAGCGTGCCGGCGAGCACCCCTCGCAACGTCGATCCCGAGGCGGAGTCGCGTGCCTACAGTGCCGCCCATGCGTTGGTGAAAGGCGGCAAATACCTGGAGGCGGTACAGGCCATGCGGGCCTTCCAGGAGGAGTATCCGGGCGGCAGTCTGGCGCCCAATGCGGTTTACTGGATGGGTTTCTCCCAAGTCAATCTGGGGGATTTTCCCGCTGCGGCAACCGCTTACCAGAAGTTGATCGACGAGTACCCGACCAGCTCCAAGGCACCCGATGCCATGTTGTCGCTGGCGCGCGCCCGGATTCAATCGAACGAACTGGCCCAGGCGCGGACCACGCTGGAGCAGTTGATCGCCACCTATCCCATCAGCAAGGCGGCAGCCACCGGCAAGAAGCTGCTCGCCACGCTCAATTGAGTTCCTTGCTCGATACCCGGCTTCGCGTCAGTGAAGTCTTCTTCTCCCTGCAGGGTGAGGCCAGCCGGGTCGGTCTGCCCAGCGTGTTCATCCGCCTGACCGGCTGCCCGCTGCGCTGCGGTTATTGCGATACCGAATACGCTTTTCAGGGCGGTGAATGGCGCACGGTCGGCGATCTTTTGGCACAAACGCGTGGGTTTCCCACGCGCCATGTCACGGTCAGCGGCGGCGAGCCGTTGGCTCAGAAGGGCTGCCTCGATCTGCTCACGGCCTTGTGCGACGCCGGCTGCGACGTTTCTCTGGAAACCAGCGGCGCACTCGATATCCGCCCGGTGGACGCGCGGGTGGCGCGCATCGTCGATGTGAAAACGCCGGGCTCGGGCGAGGTGGAACGCAACCTCTGGCGCAATCTCGAACTGCTCAACCCGCGCGATGAAGTGAAGTTCGTGCTCACCGGCGAAGCGGATTACCACTGGGCGGTGGCGGTGTTGCGGGAACGCGGGATCGCGACACGCTGTCCGGTGCTGTTCGCGCCGGCCTGGAGCAGGCTGGAGCCGACCCAGTTGGCGGAATGGATACTGCGCGACGGCCTGCCGGTGCGCATGCAGGTGCAGTTGCACAAACTGCTCTGGAGCGAGGCGCGCGGGAAATGAACCTGGATTCCTTGGTTGAACGCGCTGTAGGAGCGGGCTTGCACCCGCAAGGGGCACGCCGGATTCGTAAAGCCGCTGACGCGGCAACGACTCCGCTGCCCGCGATAGCCACCGTTGCATCGCGGGCAAGCCCGCTCCTACGCGCGGCGCGCGGGAAATGATGCGTGCCGTGGTGCTGCTCTCCGGTGGCCTGGATTCCGCCACCACTTTGGCCGTGGCGCGTGAGCAGGGCTATGACTGCTATGCGCTCAGTCTGGATTACGGTCAGCGCCATCATGCTGAACTGGCGGCGGCGCATGCCGTCGCCGACCACCAGGGCGTGCAGGAACTTCGCGTCATGCACCTGGATATGGGGCCGTTCGGCGGTTCCGCCCTCACCGACGCCAGCATCGCCGTGCCGGAAAGCCCGAGTGAGGGCATTCCGGTGACCTATGTGCCGGCGCGCAACACCATCATGTTGTCTCTGGCGCTGGGCTGGGCCGAGGTGCTGGACGCCGAGGCCATCTACATCGGCGTCAACGCCCTGGATTATTCCGGCTACCCGGACTGTCGTCCCGACTTCATCGCCGCCTATCAACGCCTGGCGGATGTCGCCACCAAGCGCGCGGTCGAAGGACGTCCGATTCATGTCCGGGCACCGCTGATCGACCTGTCCAAAGCCGAGATCATCCGTCTGGGCATGCGCCTGGGCGTCGATTATGCGCAGACCGTGTCCTGCTATCAGGCCGATGCAAACGGGCGCGCCTGCGGTCGTTGCGACTCCTGCCGTCTGCGCCGCCAGGGCTTTGTGGAGGCCGGCGTACCCGACCCGACGCGTTATTGAGAGAAGCCTTTCCACGGCAGGCCTTGCCCCTATAATCCGGGCGGTTTTGTTACACCCATATGACCGAGGAGACATGATGGATTCGATGGAAAACACACAAAATCTGGCGCAAATAGTGGCGTGGATGGGGTTCATCCTGGCCTTCATATTTGGATATGTTGCCAACAAAACCAGTTTCTGCACCATGGGAGCGGTGTCGGATGTGGTGAACATGGGCGAATGGGGCCGTATGCGGGCCTGGTTGTTCGCCATCGCCGTCGCCATCGTGGGCACCAACCTGCTGGTTTATTTCGGTTATCTCGATCTCGGGCAGACCTACTACACACGCGGCACGGTGTACTGGATGGGGGCCCTGGTCGGTGGCCTGACCTTCGGTGTCGGCATGACCCTGGCTGGTGGCTGCGGTCAACGCACCCTGGTACGCCTGGGCGGCGGCAACCTGAAATCGGTCGTGGTATTCCTGTTCCTGGGCTACGCAGCCTTGGTGACCATGAACGGCATCTTGCGGGTGGTGGTGGACAATGTGTTGCGCATCGATGCCTTCACTGTTCGCTTCGATGGCCTGCAAACCTTGCCCAGTCTGCTCGGTATGGCCGACAAGACCTCCACGCTCCTATTGGCGCTTGCCGTGTCCGCCGCCATCCTTGTCTACGTTTTCATAAACAAGGAGTTCCGGGAAAACCATGACAACCTGCTCGCTGGCCTGGTGGTCGGGCTGGTCGTGGTGGCGGGGTGGTATGTCACCGGCCACATGGGTTACGCCGAAAACGAGTTCATGGAGAAAACCTACCTCGGCACGGATTCCAAGCTGGCCGAATCCATGACTTTCGTGGGGCCGCTGGGCTACACCATGGATCTGTGGGCCTACTGGCGTGACAAGAGCGTCACCTTCGGCATCGCCAGCGTATTCGGGGTGGTGATCGGCTCCTTCATCTATTCGGTGTTCAACCGCACGTTCCGTTGGGAATATTTCAATTCTCCGCAGGACATGTTCCGGCATATCGTCGGCGCCGTGCTCATGGGTTTCGGCGGTGTCACGGCGGCGGGCTGCACGATCGGCCAGGCGGTGACCGGCGTTTCCACGCTTGCACTCAGTTCTTTCATCGTCTTCTTCGGCATCGTCGCCGGTGCGGCCGTGACAATGAAAGTGCAGTATTTTCTGCTCATGCGCTCCGCCTGATACTCATGAACCATTCAAGCTATTAGGATGCCGGGCCGATAAGGCTTTGCGTGGCCGCGCGAGGCGGTGTGAGATAAGGATCCATCTGATGAAAAAGCTACTGGGTATGTTGTTGATCGCCGTTGCGGCTCTGGTGTCCACCGCGCGCGCGGCGGACGAGCCGGTCAAGGCGATCAACTTCCAGTTCACCGATATCAGCGGCAAGGCCATTCAGCTGTCGGACTTCAAGGGCAAGTGGGTACTGGTCAATTTCTGGGCGCCCTGGTGCCCGTTGTGCTGGGTTGAAGTGCCCACCTTGAATGAACTCAACAAGCGTAGTGATTTCGTGGTGATCGGTGTCGGCCTGGATTACGGCCCTGATGAGAATGTGGTGCGGGAAACCGCAAGCCGCCACAACCTTGATCTTCATGCGGTGGTCGCGGGAGGCGCGCGGCGCAACCCCGATAGCCCGTTCCGCCAGGTCGGTCCGGTGGATTTCTACCCGACTTCCTACATTTACGATCCCAACGGCGAAATCGTCATGTTCATCCCCGGCCAGGTCCGCATGAACCGCATCCTCGCCTTCATGGACGATTACAAGAAAAAGAACCCCCAATACGTCGATGGCAAGGCCGCTCCTGCTTCCAAGAAGAGCGGCGGACGGTGAGCGGCATAAAAAGGCTGTCTGCCAGGTTGACCAAGGGCCGCTTTTTCTGAATAATCGCGGGCTTTTCCGGGGTCGGTAGCTCAGTTGGTAGAGCAGCGGACTTTTAATCCGTTGGTCGTGGGTTCGAATCCCACCCGGCCCACCAGAACATGCAGTAGTTGGGGTTGTTAGCTCAGTTGGTAGAGCAGCGGACTCTTAATCCGTAGGTCGAGTGTTCGAGCCACTCACAGCCCACCAAGTAATCAAGCACTTAGGCCACTCTCCGGGGTGGCCTTTTTGCTTTCTGGCCTTCGTGTGGCCACCATGTAGCCAGATTCGGGCAATCCGCATCCATCCCGCCAGGCCATCAATCCGCCAAGCCAAAAAAAAGCCGCCACATGGGCGGGTCTGAAGGGGTTGGCGCAGTCACGGCGTGGAGCCCCCGCCGCCCGTTGCGCCGCGCTGGCTTCCAGCCGAAAGCCCGCCGGGGTCAAACTCGGTTGAATGCCTCAAGCAGCAGCGAATTGGGCGGCACGCCAAGTTCCTCAGCCGCGCGGGCCGTGGCGGCATCCAGGGCGATCTGAGGGGCGGGGCGCCAGGTGCGGGTGCTGACAAGACCTTGCGCCGTGCCGCCGCTCTCCGGGTCGGTTGCACTGTAGAAGTATCGGCGCTCGATCATTACAGGCCCCGAAGCCGCTGGAGGTCGGCACGGATCGGGTCGAGCATGGCGGCGACAATCCCGGCCAGGTCGGCAGGCCAGCCAAGGCCAACGCGGCGCGGGCGGTGGGCTCATGGAAGCCGTGCTCAGTCTGGCGCATCGGCGGTGCTCCCGAGTTTTTGCAGCACTTCGCCGGCTTCAGACAGCGCGGCGTTTATCGCATCCTCGATCTCCGCGCAGATTTCGCCATTCAGCGAGAACTTTCTTTCGAGCCGGTCAGGGATTGCCCGAATTTGCTGGGCAAGTGCGAAGTGCATCCGCGTGAGTGCCGTTCCAACTTCAGCGGCTACCAGCAGTTCCCCGGCGCGGACGCGGTTCTCGGTTTCAACCTTGTCAGCCCTGGCGCGCTCGTGGCGGACGCGCTCCTCCGCAAGGCGTTCGTAAACGCCAACTTGCACTCCGGGCTTGCGGCCGGCGCGAGCGCGTTCCCCGCCGTTCAGGCCGGGCTTGGTGGTGGATTCATCGGTCATAGCGTGCCTCAATCACATTTTGAAAAATGGAAAACTGTCGAAGAACGTGGCTCGCATTTCCCGCACGCAAAAACACCCAGTAGGACCCGTGAACTATCTTTGTTAGTTTGTTCGTTTGTTCGTTTGTTCATCTAGCCGTCCTCATGACGTGAGCTCCCGCCTGCTGAAAGCCACATCGTTTTCCAGCGCCAGGCGCAGGCCGTCGGGGTCGCGCCGCGCTACCTCGCGGATCAGAACATAGTCGTCGTGGCTGTACTCCCAGAAAGCGCCGGCACGGACTATCAGGTGTTCCAGGTCGGGCGCGATGGGTGACAGTGCAGCCAGGATGCCGGGCTTGAACTCGCGGATTACGGGAAGCCAGCGATGCACCGCCGCCGCATCACCTGCCGCCTTGATGGTGCCGGCGGGCGACAGGGCGAGCCGTACCCCGTCCGCCGCCGCTTCCCGGATGATTGCCGTGGGCGTCATACCTCCACCTCCACATCCATGCAGTCGGCTGATACCCCGTTTTTATCCGCTACACCGCTACAAGCCAGTATTGGCGCGGGTTCCGGCGTAGCGGATGCGTTTTTCATGCTGCTACGTGGCGGATAATCCGCTACACGGGAAGCCGCTGGCATGGCGGCTTCCGGCGTTTGTAGCGGATGTAGCGGGTTTTCCGGGGGGGTAGAGAGATAACGCGAAAAAGCCTCTTGGAATTGCTCAATATCGAAGCCCTTCGGCACGTCGTTCCCGATGCGCACATTCTTCGATTTGATGCCGAAGTCACCCAATCGCTTGGCAATCTGGCGAGGGCTTACCGGCCTGCCACGGTTGTATGTGGCCCACACCTTTTCGTCGTCTTCGCATAGCGCCGCGATCAAGTCCGCCGTGCTGATTTTGCTCACCCGCTTGTGCTCGAAAACCTCTTGAATGTCGGTAAGTAATTCGGTGCCGGTGCTCATGGTCGGGCTGTCCACGCCGGAGAGTTTCAGCGCGGCCTTTCTCGCCAGGTCGGGCCAGGTGCCGCCGGCAACATCGGCGATGGCGAGCAGGGGTTCCCAGTTGTCTTGCGCGCGGTCGTTGAGGCTGGGAGGAAGAACAGGCCGCGCACGTCGTACATCGTCTCGTTGATCTTCGGCGAAGCGGGCCAGCTTGGCGGCCAGGTCATCGAACAGGCCAGGTTCGGCGTAGCGCAGGCGGTCTACAACCTCATGGGGCAGCTTGCGCCGGAGTTCGAGCGTTACCGCCCTGTCCATGAGGGTGTCCGCCATGTGTCCGATACCAGCCAGCGCCTTCGCACCCCAGACGTTGAACCGGGTCGGCGTGAAATCCTCGCCCACGGTGCGGATGATGTAGGCGCTATCTCGGGTATGCCCACAGTTCAGCAGGCCGCGCAGTTCTTCGTTATCGCGCATGAAGGCGTCCGCCTCATCAACCAACAGGGTCGGCTTCCAGGCGTCGATGGATCTGAACAGCGCCGCCGGAGATATGTTGCTCGCAGTCACCGGCCGGTAGGACAGACGACTAAGCAGGGACAACAACAGCGTCTTGCCACAGCGTTTTTCGGGTGCGGTTATGACGGCCAGGGGGGGCAATCTGCACCACGTCCATGAACCACGTCATGCACGCCCACAGGGCCACGGCGTCGGCTGTCTCGGGCTGGCAGATGATGAAGCGCCGCACCGTGGCCGATACTTCGGTCAGCAGTTCGGCCGGGTTGACCGGATGCGGCCAGGGTTCCACGTCATCGAAGTCCAGGCCGGTTTTTTCCTCTTCCTTGCGCGCCTGGATTACCAACTTGTCGAGCGTGGCGGGGCGGATGCCCAGCGCCTCGGCTTCGGCCTTGCGGGTGCGGTCGTACTCCACCGGAGACAGGGCGGCCAGGCGTGCAATGGTTTCGATTTCGTTGGCGTTCGTCTTGGTGTCGGGCGGGTTGTCGGGCGGGTTGTCGGTATCGGCCGCTGGTGCGTTCCGTTCGGCTTGTTGATGCGATGCCCTGGCCGGTGCCGCCGCGCTCGCTATGCAGCGTCCTACGGCTTCCAGGCCGCACAGTTGCGCCAGGTCGTTGAAGTCCGTCATGTCGGGATCGCGGCCCTCGCCGAAGTCAGGAACCGCCACCATGCCGCCGGTTGCGCGCGCCGCTTCGGTCGCCTTGGTCATGCCAGGGTTGCCGGCGGTCAGGTGGTCGTCATCTGAGCACAAGATCAAGAGCAGGTCGGGAAACTTGGCGCGCATGGCCTTCGCGGTCGCCAGCAGGTTGCCGGCGTTGAATGCCACCGCCACCGGGTAGCCCGTGGCCTCATGGATGGATGCGCCCGTGGCGTAGCCCTCTCAGATGCACAAGGCCGCCGCGCCCTTCGTGGTGCCGATGCTGTAGTGGCAGCCTGCCACCCTGCCGCCGGTCAACGGGCGCTTGATGCCGTCCGCCGCGATGAATTGCAACGAGTGCAGGACGCCATCGGCGCGCATCGGGATCACCAGCAACAGGCCAGTGAGTTCGGGCGAAAGGTTCGGAGCGATGGCTCGCGCCTGTTCCGCCTGGATCAGCTTTGCGCCGTGGGTGAGGATGCCCTTCTTCGTCGGGTAGGGGTGTTCTCCGGCCTGGTGGGCTTCTGCGAGGATCAGGCCGGCTTGCTCTCGGGCTTCGGCGTGGCGTCGGGCCTGTTCGGTTTCACGCTCGCGGCGCATGGCTTCCACCCTGGCCCGGTGTTCGGTTTCCTCGGTAGGGGTGAAGGCGCGGCCAATATCCGCGCGCCAGGTTTTAACCTGCCCGGTGCGCCAGTCGCCGAAACTACCGGCGGGGAAGCCGTCGCCGTGCAGCAGATACCAGCCGGCATCATCGCGGCGCTTGCCGTTGCTGGCGAAGCGGCGCAGTTTGCCATCCGCTTCGATCACGTCAGGGGGAATCAAGCCGGCGGCCTGGATCGCATCGCGGAATTGGGCGATGGCTTCTTGTGGCGTGTTCAGCATGACAGCCGCCCCTTGATTGCCCAGGCAATCACCAGCAGCGCCGCCACGTTCGCTGGAAAGTCTCCGGCCTGCGAGAAGTAGCGCCAGGCTTTCAGCACTTCCAGCGCCGCATGGTCAAAGATCGGCAGGCCGCGCTTGTCGGTCGGGAATTCAGTTGATTGATTTTCGGCGACGTTGTCGGCAAAATCGGCGGCGAAGTCTGCATGTTTTGTGTTTTCCGCGCCGGGTGCCCGCCCGGCGTTTCCACGTCTGGGGCCGGCCATTACGCGGCCTCGCCTTCGATGGCCTGGCCTTGCGCTAACCGTTCGATTTCATCGCCGTCCCACAACAGAAAGCGATTTCGCGCTTTGACCGGACGCGCGCCCTGATATGAGCCGCCGCGACACAAGGCGGCGCGCAGGGCAGGGCTAATTTGCCCCATCCCAAATCCATAAGTGACACAACGGGTTAAGCGAGGTTGCTGGACAAGCGCCATGCTGAACGGTATAAGAAGGGGATGGCGAGCGCCCCCTTCCCCGATCCGTCCTTGCTGCTGAAGTC
>JAUYFG010000252.1 GCA_030690985.1 Pseudomonadota bacterium | reverse complement strand
GACTTCAGCAGCAAGGACGGATCGGGGAAGGGGGCGCTCGCCATCCCCTTCTTATACCGTTCAGCATGGCGCTTGTCCAGCAACCTCGCTTAACCCGTTGTGTCACTTATGGATTTGGGATGGGGCAAATTAGCCCTGCCTTGCTGATCAAGCGCGAAGACAACACCCACTACGTCTCGCTGCGGCTGGACAAGTAGCCGCCACGTAGGGCGGAAAAGCGGCCTTATCGCGCCTTCCGCCGAATGGGAAAAGCGGCCTTATCGCGCCTTCCGCCGGAATTTGTCGGAAGGCGCCGGCATGAAGACGCCGGCTTTTCCGACCTACTCGCTACCGCCCAAACCCGCGACGCAGCCCACCGGGCGGCGTTTTTCATGACACCTGACGGGCGACGTACACCATGATGTGGTGGTGTTCCGTGGCTTCGATCTTGGCCAGTTGCGTGATGATCGCGGGGTCGACCACATAGCCCTTGGCCAGCAACAGGTAGCCGTCGCGGTGTTGCAGGTCGCGCGAGAGGACCATGCCGGGCCTCAGAGCCGTCGGGCGCATCGGCATTTCGTCGATGACGTTCTTCAACTGTTCGCCGAGGATTTCAACATAGTGGTCGATCACCGCCGGGTCGTAACGCTTGCCGCGCTGCTCGATCAGGTAGGAAAACGCTTCCTTCGGTTTCATCGGCTGCTGCGTCATGGTGCCGCTGATGAGGTTGTCGTACTCGTTGGTGGCACAGAGGATGCGCGCGCCCAGCGGGATCGCCACGCCGGACAGGTGGTCGGGATAGCCTCCGCCGTTGTATAGCTCGTGATGGTGGCGAATCAGCAAAGCGGCATCCTTGAGCTGTTCGATCTGCATCAAGGCATGTTGGCCGCGCTCCGAGTGGCGCATGAGTTCGGCGCGCTGGTCGGGATCGAGCGCGAACAGCGGGCGCTCCAGAATGGTGTCGGACAGGCCGATCTTGCCGATGTCGTGCAGCAATGCGGCGAACAGGACGTTCTGCTGCTCGGCGTCGGACAATTCCAGCGCGCGCGCCAGGCTGCGCGCGTGGTCGGCCACCCGGCGGGCATGGCCGGAAAGATTTTTGCCGCGCATTTCGGTGAGGCCGGAAAAAGCCTGCACGGTATTGACGAAGCCCGTCTTCAGCCGGGTATGGGCCGTTTTCACGTACTTGATCGCCTTCTCCAGTTCCGCCGTGCGCTCGGCCACTTTCTGTTCCAGACCGGCGTTGAGCTCGCGCAACTCGGCGTTCTGCGCCTCCACCAGCGAATTCAGGCGGCCGTTTTCCTGTTCCAGGCGACGCCGTTCCAGCGCTTCGCGCACGATCAGGACAATTTCGGTGTCATCCCAGGGCTTGTTGATATAGCGGTAGATCTGGCCCTGGTTGATGGCGGCAATGGTGGATTCGATGTCGGCATATCCGGTGAGCAGGATGCGGATGGTGTCCGGCCAGCGCAGGCGCGCCTGTTCCAGGAAACGAGCGCCGTCCATCACCGGCATGCGCATGTCGGAGATGATCAGATCGACCGACTCCTTCTCCAGAATTTCCAGGCCGGCAGCGGCACCCTCGCCGGTGAATATCTGGTAGCCCTGCGGCCGGAACAGGCGCTTCAGCGAGGACAGGATGGACGGCTCGTCATCCACGAACAGCAGGGTGATGGGGGTAGGTTCACTCATGATCCTGGAAACCTCAGTTGGCAGAGAAATTCATTACGGTTCAAGTCGTTACGCGATGTCTGTGGTCACTTACGACTCAAGTCTTCACATTTCATGAGCAGATCTGTAGCCCGGATGCAGCGAAGGCGGAATCCGGGAAACGCGCCACACCCTTTCCCGGATTCCGCCTTCGCTGCATCCGGGCTACCTGTTTGGTTCCGGCTCTGACGGCTTAGCGAGCAGTGGCAAACAAATGCGAAATGTCGTGCCTTTCCCCGGCTCGCTTTCCACTTCGATGCGGCCACCGTGTTTCTGGATGATGCCGTAAGAGATGGAAAGTCCGAGGCCGGTGCCTACGCCGACGGGCTTGGTCGTGAAAAAGGGGTCGAAGATGCGGGTGAGCTGGTGGGCGGGGATGCCCTTGCCGGTGTCGGCGATTTCCACTCGGGCCTCCGTACCCCGCACCCCGGTACGGATGGTGATCGTGCCCTGGCCTTCAATGGCGTGGGCGGCATTGACCAGCAGATTCATGAAGACCTGGTTCAATTGCGCGGGCAGGCAACGCAGCGCGGGCAAATCGCCATATTCCCTGACCACGCTCGCCTTGTATTTGATTTCGTTGTTGACCACGTTGAGGGTGGATTCCAGGCCCTTGTGCAGATCGGCCAGCACCCATTCGCCCGCGTCGGCGTGCGAGAAATCCTTGAGATCCTGGACGATGCGGCGCACCCGAGTGATGCCATCGCCGGTTTCGCTGAGCAGATCGGCGATGTCGCTTTTCAGGTAGGCCAGATCAGCCTCCGCCTTGACTGCCGCCAGGTGTGCGCGGGTGGCGCCCTCGGGCAGCTCGTGTTCAATGGCTTCGAATGCCGCCAGCACGTTGAGCAGACGATCAACGTAGCCGCGCAGGGTGCCCAGGTTGGAGCCGACATAGCCGATCGGGTTGTTGATCTCATGCGCCACACCGGCGGCGAGCTGGCCGATGGAGGCCATCTTTTCCGATTGCAGCAACTGGTTGTGCGCCTCTTCCAGGCGCTTGATCAGCGCGGTCTGTTCACCCTTCTCCTGTTGCAGGGCGGCCTCGGTCGATCGTTTTTCGTCCAGGCGCGCGTTCAGTTCCTTGGACATCAGATCCATCGAACGCTCGACCCGGCGACGCGCATCGTCGGCATGGTGATAGGCGCGGTCCACCGCCTCCAGGAAATCAGCCAGCTCTTCCGCCGCATCGGGGGCGAGGTGCTTGTGAATCTGGCGTTCGAGCAGGGGGTGCATGGTCAAAGCTATCGGCAAGAAACAACCGCAGGGTGCGCCGTGCGCGCCATTGGACGTGTATCGGTGCGCACGGCGCACCCTACGGAAGCGCGGCGAGATCCCCGATCCATTCGCTCAAGCTTCATCATCCACCTCCTCCTCCACATGCTCGATCGGCAGGGTCACGCGGAACGTAGTGCCACGGCCGACCTCGCTTTCCACCTCGATGCGGCCCTGGTGTTTCTGGATGATGCCGTAGGCCAGCGAGAGGCCCAGCCCGGTACCCTTCCCCACCGGCTTGGTGGTGAAGAAGGGGTCGAAAACGCGACCCTTGATGTCATCCGGGATGCCGCGGCCGGTATCCGCCACTTCCAGCCACACCCTGCCGGCATCCGCGCCGGTACCCAGGCCGGTGCGCAGGGTGATGGTGCCGCGCGGGCCCTCGATGGCGTGGGCGGCATTTACCATCAGGTTCATGAATACCTGATTGAGTTGCGAGGGCAGGCATTCGATCTCGGGGATGTCGCCGTATTCCTTGACCACGTCGGCGTGATATTTGATTTCGTTCTGAACAATGTTGAGGGTGCTATCCAGCCCCTGAGTCAGGTTGGCGTATTGCCAGTCGGGAGAGCTGTCCAGGCGTGAGAAGTCCTTCAAATCCTGGACGATCTTGCGGACTCGGGTGATGCCTTCCTTCGATTCGTTCATCAAGACGGGAATGTCTTCGCGCAGGTAGGCCAGGTCCAGTTTCTGCTTCAACTGGGCCAACTCGGCGCGTTGCGGCGCATCGTCCGGCAGGGCCGCCGCAGCCGTCTCGAAGCCGCCGATCAGGCTGAACAGGTCGCGAATATAGGTTTCCAGGGTGCCCAGGTTGGAGTGCACATAACCGATGGGGTTGTTGATCTCGTGCGCCACGCCGGCCGCGAGTTGGCCGATGGAGGCCAGTTTCTCGGATTGCAGCAACTGGGTCTGCGCCTCCTGCAATTTGTGGTGCAGGCTCTCCAGTTGCTGATATTGCTGTTCCAGCAAAGCCTGCGAGCGGGTGCGCTCGGCGATGTCGGACTCCAGTTGCTGCATGGCGCGCGACAGCGCCTCGGTACGTTCATCCACCCGCCGTTGCAGATCCACATTGAGGTCCTGGAGCGATTCTTCCATCTGCTTGCGAACGCTGATGTCGGTGCGGATGGCGATGTACTGGGTGGGAATTCCCTCCATGTCCAGGAAGGGAACGATGGTGGAATCCACCCAATAAAAACTGCCGTCGCGGCGCCGATCCCGGATTTCGCCACGCCACACCTGGCCGGAGTTGATCGTGTTCCACATCTCCATGAAGAACTCGGGTGGGTGTAGGCCGGAGTTGACGATGCGGTGGTTCTGCCCCATCAACTCGCGCAGCGTATAGCCGGAAATGGTGCAGAACTTCTCGTTCACGTAAGTGATATTGCCCGCCGTGTCGGAGATGCTGACGATGGCGTGCTCATCCAGCGCGGTCTTCTGCGCCTGCAACTCCTGGTTGGTCAGCTCCAGCAGGTTATTCATGTATTCCAGGGTGGTCAGATCCTGCGCCACGCAGAGCACGCCCTTCCAGGCGCCATCGCCGGCGTACATGGGCGTGCGCGCAATGATGTAGTGCCCCGGCAACCCGTTGGCGGAGGTCAGGCGCCGGTCCTGGTGCGTGGCCTGCCCGGTTTCCAGCGCCTTCTGGTCTTCCTGGTCGTTCTTCAGGCCTTCGCTATCGCCCCAGATGTCCGCCTCGCCCTTGCCGGCGATCACATCACTGGCCATATCGGTCATCTTCTCGAAGCCGGCGTTGCTCCAGACGATGCGCGAATCGGCATCCTTGAACCAGATCGGCACGGGGATGCTGGTCAACATGGCGCGGGCTTCGCGCTCCCCTTCGCGCAATTGCGCCAGCAGGGTTTGTTGGCGCCGTACCACCACCACGGCGATCAGGCAGGAAAGTAGAACCGCCACCACGGCGCTGGCGATCAGCAGATTGCGCGCGAGCTGGTATTTCCCGCGCGCCTCGATGGCGGCTTGGTGGCCACGGCGAATCTGCTCGTCGAGCAGGCCACGCAGTCGCACCGTGGCCTGGTTCTGCGCGGGAATGGCCTCGTCGATCAGAAGTCGCTCGGCGGCGCCCTTCTTGTCCGCCAGAGCCAGGTCGAGCACTTCGTCCTGCACCGCCGAACCGTAGCCGGTGTAGCGCCCCTGTGCTTGCAGCAGATCCCGTTCCAGAGGGGACAGGTCCATCTTCATCAGTTTCTCGCGCGCGCCTCGGAATATCCCGGCCAGCTCATGGAAGCGCGGCACCAGATCGTCGCGCTCGAAGGCATCCGGCTCCTGCAGGATGGCGTGCAACTGCAATGCCCGTTCGCGCGCGGCGATATACATCTCGGACGCCAGATGAGCGCGCTCGTTGTGGTCCTCGACGATGACCGTGATGGTGTCGTTCATCGCGCGCAGATAGGCCAGGCCCACGCCCGCCAATCCCAGCAGCAGGACGATGATCAGGAAGAAACCGGCCAGGAGGCCGCCGCTCGCCGCGTTCTTGTGTCTGTTCAGGGCATCCACCACTCAGGCCGCCAGGAGAGCGCAATAGCTCTCATGTTCCTGCTCGATGCCGGGCAGCAAGGCCTTCAGCAGCGCGCCATCGAGGCCGAGGCGGTGCCAGGCGGCAGTGCTCAACGGCGGCACCAGCGTCTGCGGCGCGCCGGCCAGATCGAGGGCATGGGCAAGGATGTTGGCGACATGCACCACATCGCCCAGCGAGGCGGCCGCGCTGTTTTCGGGGCGTCCCTCGGGGGCATGGTGCAGGGCCACCGCGCGCACGATGTCCGCCGGGAAGCGCCAGCGCGAAGTCAGCGCCTCGCCGGCCTGGGCATGGTCGAAGCCGAGAATGGCCCGCTCCGCTTCCGGCACAGGGCAGTCGTGTTCCTCGCGATACACCAGCACCCGGCCGTAATGCTCCGGGCGGGTGGTGAGCAGCATCAGCACGCCGATGTCGTGCAGCAACCCGGCGCTGAAACCGGCTTCCGTATCGAGTCCGGCATGGCGCGCCAGCGCCCGCGCGCACAGCGCGGTACCGAGGCCGTGGCGCCAGAAATGGCCGAGATCGAAGGGAACCCCCTTGGGCGGCGTGAAGTAGCCGGTGACCGAAGCCGCCATGACCAGGCTGCCCACGGCTCTGAAGCCGAGGATGACGATGGCGTCATGAATGCTCGATACCCTGTGCTGGATGCCATAGAAGGGCGAGTTGGCCACCCGCAGCGCGCGCGCAGCCAGGGATTGGTCCTTGGCGATGCCCTCGGCAAGCTGGTCGATGCCGGCGGATTCATTATCCAGGGTGCGGATCAGTTCGCCGACGAGCGCCGGCAAGGAGGGCAACTGGCGAATGTCCGCCAGGACTTCTTCCAGGGTGAGCGGGCTCATCCTGGAAACCTCTGCTGGAACAGCCGCCGTAGGTTGGGCAAAGCGCAGCGTGCCCAACATTGCGGCGGTTTGTTGGGCACGCTGCGCTTTGCCCAACCTACGGTTTCGAGAGTAAGCGTGTTCATCCCACTTGCTCCAGGCGATATTCCAGGAGCGTCTGGTACAGCACGCGGTCGGCTTCGCCCTCCCCGGTGCGCCGGAACAGATGGCGCAAGCGGGCGCGAATTTCATCACGGCGGGCTTCCCGCTCCGCTTCGGAGACGATTTCCCGCACCTCGATCACGACCTGCCGCACATCGCGCCGCCGCAGCGAGGCGATCTGCGTTGCACTGAGTTCGCTGCCGGCGGCCAATAGCGTGGCGCCATAGGCATCGCAGAGGTCCGCGCCCAACACCATGCCGGGCATGACCCGATCCAGCGGCAAGGTATGAATACGGGTCATGGGCACATCTCGCACGGCAACAGGGCCAGCAGGGTGCCGCGCGAGCGGGAATGCAGGCCCATCGGTTTGTAGACCACGCGATAGCGGCGCCCCTCGTGCACGGTTTGTTCGGGGATGGCGGCGGGGTCGCTCAGCCAGGCGCGCATGGGCTCCGGCAGTATTTCGCGCGCCTCCTGTCCCAGCAAGGGCGCGCCGCCGCCCAGACTGGTATCCGCCGCCGTATTGGAAAGCGCCACCAGGCCTTCATCATCGACCCCGATGAGGGGCCAGGGAATCAGTTGGAGAACTTCCTGGAGGGTGTCGAGCACCGTCGCGATTTGCCGGGCCTGGCGTTCCTTTTCCGCGATATGCGCCTGCAATTCCACGTTGGCGATTTTTAGCGCCTGCGTCAGGCGCTGGTTCTCGTCGGCGATCTCCTTGCTGCGGAAGGCTTCCCGGATATGCTCGCGCAGTTGCTCGTCGTCCCAGGGCTTGGTCAGGAATTTGTAGATCGCCCCTTCGTTGATGGCATCGGTGATGAATTGCAGGTCGGTATAGCCCGAGAGCACGATGCGCATGGTTTCCGGATGCGTCTCCTTGGCCAGGCGCAGGAATTCCACCCCACTCATGCCGGGCATGCGCTGATCGGAAAGGATCACATCCACCCGTTCCTCGGCAAGGATGGCCAACGCCTTGTGCGGGTCGTCGCTGGCGAGAATGCGGTAACCGTCGCGCCGCAACGCGCGTTGCAGGGCGTTGAGAATATTCGGCTCGTCATCCACCAGAAGGAGGGTGCGGCTGGGCGGGGTGTCGCTTGATTCGGTCATTGGGTATGTTTGATTGAAGCGAGTGCCGCCTGGAAACGGAAGGCTTCGCGGATGCGCTCGCGCAGTTTCTCGTCGTCCCAGGGCTTGGTCAGGAACTTGTAAACGGCGCCGTCGTTGATGGCGTCGATCACCGAAGCCATGTCGGCCTGGCCGGAAAGGATGATGCGCAGACAATCCGGGTGCATGTCCTTGACCCGGGTCAGGAACTCGGTGCCGGTGAGGCCGGGCATGCGCTGGTCGGAAATCACTACCTGGACCGCTTCGAGCGCCAGCAGCTCCAGCCCTTCGGCGGCGTTGTTGGCAATGAGGATGCGGTAACCCTCGTAGCGCAGCATGCGGCGCAGGGCGGAGAGGATGCCGGATTCGTCGTCGACCAGCAGCAGCGTGCGCTCCGCAGCGTCCACTGTCGGCTGCCCCGGCAGGGTTTTGTCGGCGCCCAGCAGGGCGAGATACTCGGCCTCGGGCAGCGGGTGGCTGAAAAAAAAGCCCTGAATTTCATCGCAACCCAAGCGCCGCAGATAGGCGAGTTGCGCCTCGCTTTCCACACCTTCGGCCACCACATGCAGGTGCATCTTGTGTGCCAGACCGATGATCGCGGCGACGATGCCGGCGATTTTGGCGTTGCTCACCATGTGGCGCACGAAGGACTGGTCCACCTTGAGGGTGTCGATGGGGAAGTGGCTGAGGTAGGTGAAGCTGGAATAGCCGGTGCCGAAATCATCCAGCGAGAGCTTGATGCCGAGGTTCTTGAGCCGCTGCAACTGGATGACGGCCGACTCGGGATCGTCCATCAACATGCTTTCGGTCAGCTCCAGTTCCAGCCGCCCCGGATTGATCGCATGCCGCGCCAGCGCCTCGGATACCACGGTTTCCAGGTCGCCCACACTGAACTGGCGCGCCGAAACATTCACCGCCAGCCGCGTCTCGCTGTAACCCTGGTCCGCCCAGGCACGCAGACGGGCACAGGCGCTGTCGATGACCCAGGCGCCGATCGGCACCACCAGCCCGGACTGTTCCGCCAAAGGAATGAAATGGCCCGGCATAACCAGGCTGTCGCCGCGCCGCCAGCGCAACAGCGCTTCGGCACCGGCGATGCGGCCGTTGTGGAGATCGCCCTTGGGTTGGAAAAAAAGCTCCAGTTCACCTCGCTCCAGCGCCTGGCTCAGGGCGAATTCCATTTCCTGTTCCTGGCTGGACGCGCTGTTCATGCGCGTGCTCCTGGCTGCACCCAGCCACCTGGCAGCCTGGCATCTATGCAATGACGTTCGGTTTGCAGGGAGCGCATGGATGGATGTTCTTGACAAAAAGACGCGACTTTCGGGGTAACGGCAGTCACAAGAAAAACTTGAGCAGCGCCGTAGGTTGGGCAAAGCGAAGCGTGCCCAACAGCGCGCCGGTTCGTTGGGCACGCTTCGCTTTGCCCAACCTACGTCACTACGTCACTCATGAAATGTGAAGCCCGCGCAGGATGGGTTGAGCGATAGCGAAACCCATCAATCCCTCCGCGCCGCCGCATGATGGGTTCGGCGATAATCCAGCGCCCTCTCAACCCGGTTTTCCATGCACCTCCTCCTCATCAAGATGACTTCGCTGGGCGATGTCGTTCACCTGCTCCCGGCGCTGACCGAAGCGGCCAGCCAGGTGCCGGGGCTGCGTGCCGATTGGGTGGTGGAGGAAGGTTTCGCCGCCATTCCCGGCTGGCATCCGGGGGTCGCAAGGGTTATTCCATCGGCCCTGCGGCGCTGGCGGCGCGGCCTCGGACAAAGCACAACCTGGGCGGAAATGGCCGCATTCCGCCGGGCAATCCAGGCACAGAAATACGACCTGGTGCTGGACGCCCAGGGACTCATCAAAAGCGCGTTGGTGGCACGCCTGGCACATGGGCCGCGCGCCGGCCTCGCCCGGGGCAGCGCACGCGAGAGCCTGGCCTGTCTGGCCTATGCGCGGCGCTACCCGGCGCCGCGCGAACTGCACGCCATCACCCGCAACCGCCTGCTCGCGGCCCAGGCGCTGGGCTATCCGATGGGTGCGGAAGGCGAACTTCGCTACGGCCTGGCGGCCCCGGCGCCGTTTCAGGTTGCCGGCCTGGCGGCGGACTACGTGGTCTGCCTGCACGGCACCGCGCGGGTGGAAAAGGAATACCCGGAACCCCACTGGCTGGACCTGCTGGCACGCATCGGCGCCCTCGGCCTGGGCGTGGCCCTGCCCTGGGGGAACGAGCGGGAAAAGGCGCGCGCCGAACGCCTGGCCTCGGCGCTGCCGGCGGCCGTGGTATTGCCGCGCCTGGGCTTGCGCGAGTTGGGCGGCCTGATCGCCGCCGCGCGTGGCGTGATCGGCGTCGATACCGGCCTGATGCACCTGGCGGCGGCTTTCCGCAAACCCGGCATCGGCCTCTATCCCGCCACCCCGCCGGCACGTTTCGGCGCTTATGCGGAAAGCGACGCTCCCGCGCTGATTAATCTGTCGCGGCCGGAAGCATTGGCACCGGAAGCGGTGGCGGCGGCGTTCGAGCGTCTTCTTGATGGGGCAGGTGCGATATAGGCTGGTGCAGTCGGATTTGTAGATTTGTAGCCCGGATGGAGCGCAGGCGGAATCCGGGCTACCCAGAAACGTAGGATGTGGTGAGCGCAGCGAACCGCATCAGGCAGCAGGGTCGATGCGGTTCGCTATCGCTCACCACATCCTACGCAGGGTGGCGATGGGAGGTTGTTTCACAGGGCCTACGCCGGCTTTTCCGACCTACGGAGATAACCCCTTGATTTGCCTGGAGAGGGCCACTTTCTGGACTTTAAGGTGTGATTTACGGCACAATCGCCGCCGTTTCCAACCAGCCGGCCAGCTCTTAAATGCCCCGAAAGCGCACGCCGAAGCAGTCTACCGAACCGGCCAGCCCGGCAACGTCCGGCAAACTCATCCTGGTTCTGCACGGCCCCAACCTGAATCTGTTGGGCACCCGCGAACCCAAGCATTATGGCCACCAGACCCTGGCCGAAATCGACTCCGCGCTGATTGAGCAAGGCACGGCGGTCGGAGTCGATGTGGAATGTTTCCAGAGCAATGCCGAACATGCCCTGATCGAGCGCATCCATACCGCGCAGAAACAGGGCGTCGCTTACATCATCATCAACCCCGCCGCGTTCACCCATACCAGTGTGGCGATGCGCGACGCGCTGGCGGCGGTGGCCATCCCTTTCATCGAAGTGCATCTGTCCAACGTCCATGCCCGTGAAGCCTTCCGCAAGCATTCGTATTTTTCCGATCTTGCGGTCGGTGTGATTTCGGGATTGGGTGCGATGGGCTATCTGTTTGCGCTGGGCTATGCCCTCAACACCTTGGAGGAATAAACACATGGATCTCCGCAAGCTCAAAAAACTCATCGACCTGGTCCAGGATTCCGGCATCGCCGAACTGGAAATCACCGAAGGCGAAGAAAAAGTCCGCATCACCCGCACGGTGGCCGGCCAGACCGTCTACGCCGGTATGCCCATGATGCAGCCGGGCATGATGGGCATGTACCCGCAGCCGGCCGCAGCGCCTGCCGCCGTAGTCGAACCCACCGAACCGGCGGTGCCGGAAGGCCATGTGGTGAAGTCGCCCATGGTCGGCACCTTCTATCGCACCCCTTCGCCCAACGCCAAGGCGTTCGCTGAAGTGGGCCAGACGGTCAAGGCCGGCGACACGCTGTGCATCATCGAAGCCATGAAGCTCATGAACGAGATCGAGGCGGACGAAGGCGGCGTGATCAAAGCCATCCTGATCGAGAACGGCCAGCCGGTGGAATACGGCGAGCCGCTGTTCATCATCGGTTGACCGGACGATCTCCGTATGCGGCTGACTCCGGAGGAAGCCAGCATCATCCGCCGTCAAGTGGGCCGGGTCTTCGGCAGCGACGCGCGGGTCTGGCTGTTCGGCTCCCGCACCGACGACGCCCGGCGGGGAGGCGACATTGACCTCTACGTCGAATACGCACCCCGCGCAGAGGATGAGTTCCGGCGCGTTCTGGAACTGGACGACGAGCTCCAGATGCAACTGGGTGAACAGCGTATCGACATCGTCGTCTGGGCGCCGGGCAAGGCGCGTGGGGCCATCCACGACGTGGCGCGCGCTAGCGGAGTTCCCCTGTGAAGGCCGTCGAGCGTCTGGACCTGCTGGAGCCTGTCCTGGAGCGGGAAGCCGCGCTGCTGGGGGATGTGGCCTTCCGCCTTTTCCCCCCCGACGACTTGTCTGCCACCTGGCTGGTCGCCCTCCTGTCCACGCCCGAGGGCTGCGACAAGCTGGAATCCTTCGTCGGCAAGTTCTGCCGGATGCAGGACAACTTGGCGGGCAAATACCTGCCCCTGCTGCTGGAAGCCAGCGAGGAGCCGGTGGGAACCGCCATCGACAACCTCGCCCGCGCGGAACGCCTGGGCTGGCTTGAGGACGCCGCCCGCTGGCGCCGGATGCGACGGGCGCGCAACTGGCTGGTGCATGAATATTTGAGCGACCCGGCGGACATGCTGTCCGCCCTGAGCGAAGCCCGCGCCTTTGTCGCGCACCTCATCGGCGCATGGCAGCACATGCGGGACTACGCCACAACCTTGCGAGAAAACCATGTTTGAAAAAGTCCTGATCGCCAATCGCGGCG
This sequence comes from Pseudomonadota bacterium, assembly GCA_030690985.1. Classification (GTDB taxonomy): domain Bacteria; phylum Pseudomonadota; class Gammaproteobacteria; order Burkholderiales; family Thiobacillaceae; genus PFJX01. The sequence goes on along the minus strand of JAUYFG010000252.1, from coordinate 5,376 downwards.
AAATCGCCCTGCGCATTCAGCGCGCCTGCCGTGAGATGGGCATCAAAACCGTCGCGGTGTACTCCGAGGCGGATGCCGAAGCCAAATACGTGCGTCTTGCCGACGAATCGGTGTGCATCGGGCCGGCGCCGTCGGCCAAGAGCTATCTGCACGTTCCCTCCATCATCGCCGCCGCCGAAGTCACCGATGCCGAGGCCATCCACCCCGGCTACGGTTTCCTTTCGGAAAACGCCGGCTTCGCCGAACGGGTGGAAAACTCCGGTTTCGTATTCATCGGCCCGCGCCCGGAAACCATCCGCCTGATGGGTGACAAGGTTTCCGCCAAGGACGCCATGAAGGCCTCCGGCGTGCCGGTGGTGCCTGGTTCCGAGGGCGCCCTGAGCGAGGATGATCCGGACGAATGGCTGAAGGTTGCGCGTGACGTCGGCTACCCGGTGATCATCAAGGCGGCCGGCGGCGGCGGCGGGCGCGGCATGCGCGTGGTGCATACCGAAGCGCATCTGATCCAGTCCGTGCAACTGACCCAGGGCGAGGCGGCGGCAACCTTCGGCAACCCGGTGGTCTACATGGAAAAATTCCTCGGCAATCCGCGCCATATCGAGATACAGGTGCTGTCCGACTCGCTCGGCAACGCCATCCACCTGGGCGAGCGCGACTGCTCCATGCAGCGCCGCCACCAGAAGGTGCTGGAAGAAGCGCCGGCACCGGGCCTGGACCCGAAACTGCGCAACAAGATCGGCGAACGCTGCGCCGAGGCCTGCCGCAAGATCGGCTATCGCGGTGCCGGCACTTTCGAATTCCTCTATGAAGACGGCGAATTCTTCTTCATCGAAATGAACACCCGCGTGCAGGTGGAGCATCCGGTGACCGAATTCATCACCGGCGTCGACATCGTTCAGGAAAGCATCCGCATCGCCGCCGGCCTGCCGCTGGCGAACAAGCAGAAAGACATCCAGTTCCGTGGCCATGCCATCGAATGCCGCATCAATGCGGAAGACCCGGCCACCTTCATGCCCTCGCCCGGCCGCATCAGCCTCTATCACGCGCCCGGTGGCCCCGGCGTGCGAGTGGATTCGCACGTCTACCAGAACTACTACGTGCCGTCCCACTACGACTCCATGATCGGCAAGCTGATTACCTACGGCGCCACCCGCGAACAGGCCATCGCCCGGATGCGCATCGCGCTGTCCGAGATGGTCGTCGAAGGCATCAAAACCAACATCCCGCTGCACCAGGATCTGCTGGTGGACCAGGTGGTTCTGGACGGCGGCTACAGCATCCATTACCTGGAAAACAAGCTGGGGATGAACAAGCATTGAGTGGTAGGTTGGGCAAAGCGAAGCGTGCCCAACGCCATCGGTGGTTGTTGGGCACGCTGCGCTTTGCCCAACCTACGAGTGCTCTTTCAACCAGCCGGCAGGGATGCCGGCGCTACATGGACGGACCATGGCCTGGCTCTCACTGAAACTCGCGGCTGACCAAGACGAAGCCGAAGGCCTGGCGGACGCACTCATGGACGCGGGCGCCCTTTCCGTTTCCACCGAAGACCGCGACGCCGGCACCGCCGAGGAAGCGCCGCAGTTCGGCGAACCGGGGCTGAGTGACCCCAAAGCATGGAACCGCAACTGGGTGGTGGCTCTGCTCGACGCCGATGCCGATCTGCCAATCCTGTTCGCGCGGCTTGGCTTGCCCGCCGACCACGAACACCAGGTCGAGCGCGTCGAAGATCAGGACTGGGTGCGCCTGACGCAATCCCAGTTCGAGCCCATCCCCATCTCGCAACGGCTGTGGATCGTCCCCTCCTGGCATGTCGCGCCCGACCCCGAGGCGATCACCCTGGTGCTCGACCCCGGCCTCGCCTTCGGCACCGGTAGCCACCCCACCACCCGCCTTTGCCTGCAATGGCTGGAAGCCAAGCTGCAAGGGGGCGAGTGTGGCAAACCCAGCGTGCTCGATTACGGCTGCGGCTCCGGCATTCTCGCCATCGCCGCCGTCAAACTGGGCGCGGGCACGGTCGTGGGGGTGGACGTGGATAGCCAGGCGGTCACTTCCTCGCGCGACAACGCCGAGCGCAATCAGGTGCAAGCCAGCTTCCATCTACCCGATACCGCCCCGACCGGCCAATTCGATGTCCTGGTCGCCAACATCCTCACCAATCCGCTGAAAGCGCTGCTGCCCTTGCTCGCCGCGCGCGTGAAATCAGGCGGCCGCATCGCCCTGTCCGGCATCCTCGCCGAGCAGGCCGAGGAAGTCATGGCCCTCTATGGACAAGCCTTCACCATGCGCCAGTGGAAAGAAGAAGAGGGATGGGTCTGCCTGGAAGGGGTGAAGGCATGACGTCGCCGCCAATGAATCAACCCTACGTTCCTCACCCCTCACCTCGCCCATGCTGACCACCTGCCCCGAATGCCACACCACCTTCCGGGTCACTCAGGAACACCTGGGATTGCGGCGCGGGCTGGTGCGGTGCGGACACTGCACGGTGGTATTCAACGCCTACGACAGCCTGCTGGCGGAATTGGTGGCGCCGCCGGACGAGCCGGACAAGATCGAGGAAGAACGCGTAGGGCGGAAAAGCGGCTTTATCGCGCCTTCCGCCGCCATGTCGTCGGAAGGCGCCGGCATGAAGCCCGCAAGGGATACCGTCCCCGGCGCTGTCGGCGCCGGGGACATAACGCCGGCTTTTCCAACCTACATGCCGGAGACGCCACCGGACGAGCCGGACAAAGTCGAGGAAGAACGCGTAGGGCGGAAAAGCGGCTTTATCGCGCCTTCCGCCGCCATGTCGTCGGAAGTCCCGCGCGAGAGCCGAATGGCGGACGAAGAGACCTCGGACTCCATTCTGCTTTCCGAACTCCCCACGCGAATCAAGCGGGCAACGCCGACCGGGCGCCCGCGCTTCATCCTGAAACGCCTGGCGGCGCTGCTCCTGGGCGGCCTGCTTCTGCTGCAAACAGCCGTTTTCCTGCGCGCCGAAATCGCCGCCGTCTTGCCCGCCACGCGCCCGCTCCTGCATGCGCTGTGTCAGCCGTTGAACTGCGTGGTGCCACTACCGCGTCAGCTCGACAAGACCGCCATCACGGCTTCTTCGCTGGAGCACGACGCCGAAAACAAGTCGCGCGCACGGCTCTCCCTGCTGCTCGCCAACCGCAGCGGCCAGATCCAGACCTGGCCGCACATCGTGCTCACCCTCACCGACGTGCGCGACGCCCCGGTTGCCCAGCGCGTCTTCGCGCCCAAGGAATACCTGGCCAAAGACGCCAGACTGGCGGCCGGCATGGCCGCCGGAGAAGAACAGGAAATCCGCCTCGACCTGGATACCGGCACCTTGGCGGCCACCGGGTATGCGCTGGATCTGGCGTATCGGTAGCACGCCTGGCCTGCACGCTGAGAGGCATCGTAGGATGTGGTGAGCGCAGCGAACCGCATCATGCCGCGTAAGTCAGGTTGATGCGGTTCGCTGCGCTCTGATGAAGCCCCTGATAAAGCCCCTAAGCGAAGGACTAAGCCGCCAAAAGACGGCGGCCAAGTCCCTGCTTATACCCTTCGGTAACCACATCCTACGTTCCTGGTTGTTTCACCGTTCGCCTGGCATTGCGCCCTGAGCGGTAGATGCCATGAAGTTTTCTCACTATCATGCACATGTCATGCACATGTTCGCAGGAGATCATCATGGCAGGTGCTACAGAACGGATTCCCGTACTGGTGACTCATCAGGAAAAGGGGCAAATCGCCGGCATGGCCAAGGCAGCCGGCTTGTCGATGGGTGAATTTCTGCGCCGGGCGGCAGCTTCGTTTCACCCTTCCGAAGACGATCAATTGCTGGAAGGCATGATCGGACAGATGGCCAAAACCACCGCACAGGCCAATATCGCCATCGACGACGCCCTGGCGTTCGTCGAAGCCTCCAACCGACGCATCGAGGCGCTGGAAGCGCAGAGGGCCGCGTGATGGGCGTTGCGGACAAAATGTGGGACGCCATCGCCACCGTCATCAAGATGAACGACAAGGTGGAGCGCATGGCCGAGGCGATGAAGTCGCAACAACTGAAAATCGAAAGCCTGACGGAACGGGTGATCCGCCTGGAAACCGCGCTGGAAATCGGCCTCGCGCGGGAACGGGGTACACGCGTTCCGCAAATCGAAGATCGCCAGCCAGGAACGTAGGATGTGGTGAGCGCCGCGCACCGCATCAACCAGACGCAAGCGGCATGATGCGGTTCGCTGCGCTCACCACATCCTACGATGCTACCAACCGAGGCTTCCAGGTTCACAACCCCGCCAGCACCCGAATGTGCTCGGCCACGCTGCGCCCCAGCGATGACAGGTCATACCCCCCTTCCAGCACCGAGACGACACGGCCCTGGGTGTGGGCTTGGGTCACGGCCATGGATTGCTCGGTGATCCAGACGTAATCCGCTTCCATCAGGCCGAACTGGCCCATGTCGTCTTCGCGGTGGCCGTCGAAACCGGCGGAGAAGAACAGCATTTCCGGTGCGAAGGCGGCCAGCCTGGGCAGCACCTTTTCCTCGAAGGCTTCGCGGTAACGCTTGCCGGTGGTGCCGGCCGGCAAGGGCACGTTGACGATGTGCTCGCTCACCGTGTCGGCGCCGCTGTAGGGGTAGAAGGGGTGCTGGAAGGTGGAGCAAAGCATCACCCTCGGGTCGTCCTTGAAGATGTCTTCAGTGCCATTGCCGTGGTGGACATCGAAATCGACGATGGCGACGCGCTTGAGGCCGTGCGCTGCCAGGGCATGCGCCGCCGCGACGGCGACGTTGTTGAAAATGCAGAAACCCATCGAGCGGTTGCGGGTGGCATGGTGGCCGGGCGGGCGGGCGGCGACGAAAGCGCTTTCGACTTCGCCATGCAACACCCGGTCCACCGCCATGACCGCGCCGCCGGCCGCACGATAGGCCGCTTCCAGGCTGTGCGGGTTCATCGCGGTATCGCCATCGAGTTCGACGATGCCCTCGTAGGGCGAGGCGGCCTCGATGGCGTCGATATAGGCGGGGTCATGCACCCGCGCGAGGTGGCTGCGATGTGCCAGCGGGGCTTCGTAATGAACCAGATAGTCGAACAGGTGCGCCGCGTGCAGGCGATCATTGATGGCGTTGAGGCGGGACGGGCTTTCCGGGTGCTGGTGGCCCATGTCGTGCCGGAGACATTCGGGATGGGTGATGTAGGCGGTATGCATGAGGTTCGGGGGGGAAAAGCAATACTGACTATACGCCCGGTGCATGTTGCGGTAACACGCCGGGGTCTATCATCGCCGGCCACGCCCCGATTCGTAACGACTCAGTGGCGTAGGTTGGGCAAAGCGAAGCGTGCCCAACGAACCGTCGCGATGTTGGGCACGCTTCGCTTTGCCCAACCTACG
>JAUYFG010000251.1 GCA_030690985.1 Pseudomonadota bacterium | reverse complement strand
GCCCGTGATTTCGCGGCATGGCGCCGTAGGTTGGGCAAAGCGAAGCGTGCCCAACATCGTGGCGGTTCGTTGGGCACGCTTCGCTTTGCCCAACCTACGTCACTGATTCACCTTCCGGCACGCTGAAGATCAGGCCGTTGTCCTGGTCGGTATGGAGGGTCTGTTCGAAGCGGCCTTCCGAGCCCAGCGCCAGCCAGCACCAGGAAAGGTCCCCAAGGTCGGCAAAGGCCAGATAGAGGATGCGCTGGGTGAGCTGGTCGTTGAGCTGGGAAATCAGCCGGGTGAGTTGTTCCGTGCCATCGCCAAAGCTGCCTCGAAAGCGGGCGCATCGGCGGGGAGGGAGAACGGGTTGGGCGTCATCACCCGGCGCATGGGCTGGGCAATGTCGCAGGCGCCCAAAGCCACACGGTCGCGCAGATCCTTGAGCGTGAACATGCCGGCCGGGCCGCCCTGGTCATCGGTGAGCAGAATGGAGCCGACGTTCTCGCGCCGCATGATTTCCAGCGCCTCGCGTACCGCGCTGTCCTGCGAACAGACCACCGGCCCGCGCCGAACCAGGGAGGACAGTGGCGTGGCCAGCGGGTCCACCGGCACGGTTTCGGGGGGCGGCGTTGTAGAGAGGGGGGCGGAGTGGGTCACGGCTATCGGCGGATGAAAATTTCAGTCAGATTGCCATGGTTTGTGCGGTGCAGCAAGCAGGGCAAAGGTTACGCAAGTGCGAGCGTCGCTCAATCCCCCTAAGCCGGCAGAGCCGGAACCAAACAGGTAGCCCTGATGCAGCGAAGTCGTAAGCGCTACGCGCCAATGACTTCGCTGCATCCGGGCTACCAATCGGCGCATGAAATGTGAAGACTTGAGCCGTAAGCGCTGTAGGTTGGGCAAAGCGAAGCGTGCCCAACATCGCGGCGGTTCGTTGGGCACGCTTCGCTTTGCCCAACCTACGTCACTGCCGCGCTTCGCGCGCGCAGAAAATTTTCGAATTCCGCCGCCGGCAGCGGTCGGCTGTAGAAATAGCCTTGCGCCTGGTCGCAGCCTTCCTGTTTCAGGAATTCGCGCTGGGCATCGCTTTCCACACCTTCGGCGATGACGCTGAAACCCAGGTTGTGGCCCAGGGAGATGACCGCGCGCGTGATGGCGGCATCGTCGCGGTCGCCGGGCAGGCCGCGCACGAAGCTCTGGTCGATCTTGAGTTTGTTCACGCGCAGGTACTTCAGGTAGGACAGCGAGGAATAGCCGGTGCCGAAGTCGTCGATGGCGACTTTCACGCCCAGTTCGGACAGTTTTTGCACCACGGCCATGGCCTGTTCCGCATTGCGCAGCAAAAAGCTTTCGGTGATTTCCAGTTCCAGACGCTCGGCCGGCCAGCCGGTTTCTTCCAGCACGGTTTGCACGATGGCGAAGAAGTCGCCGCGCTCGATCTGCGGGCCAGGGCTAATTTGCCCCATCCCAAATCCATAAGTGACACAACGGGTTAAGCGAGGTTGCTGGACAAGCGCCATGCTGAACGGTATAAGAAGGGGATGGCGAGCGCCCCCTTCCCCGATCCGTCCTTGCTGCTGAAGTC
>JAUYFG010000250.1 GCA_030690985.1 Pseudomonadota bacterium | reverse complement strand
GACTTCAGCAGCAAGGACGGATCGGGGAAGGGGGCGCTCGCCATCCCCTTCTTATACCGTTCAGCATGGCGCTTGTCCAGCAACCTCGCTTAACCCGTTGTGTCACTTATGGATTTGGGATGGGGCAAATTAGCCCTGGGTCGTACATTGCGCCCGGTGTTTTGGGTGTGTCAAGCGGTTATCATGCGGGCGGGCGGCTGTTTCCAATGGGTAATGGTTGCGAGCGGTTCGCCGCGCGCATGATCTCGGTTCGAATCCGGGCGCCGCCCCCCCAATTTATTGAGAAATTCAGCCCTTCCCCAGTTTCGCCCCCGCTTTCCCCGCTCCCACCCTTCCAAGGTCAAAGTAATACCCCATAACCCGCGTCAATTTCGCGCAGGGCGCGTCAAACTTTTTTGGGAGGGTCAAGGTAGCCACTCACCCCACAAGATCGCCCGTAGGGCTTCTACGGGCTTCCGGGCTCTCGCCTCAGGTGGGGTTTTCTCCCCTTGCCACCCCCTCGGGGGTCATTTTCGCCCCCTGAATCGCCCTGGAAGCCGCGCCGTTGCTGGGTTTGACGCGAGTTCGCCGGGTTACTTCGCAGCCTTGCCGGCCTTCTCGGGATGGGCCTTGCCCCAGGCTATCCAGCGTTCCAGGGCGAGAATCAGGGCGCGGGCGCCGTGCTGGTCGAGAAAGCGCAGGGAGTCCACCTTGCAAACCTTCTTGGCGAGGGTGGCCAGGCCGGCATCGTCCAAGCCGGTCATGCCCTTTTGCTTCGCCAGCTTGGCAATCAGCCCCCATTGCGCCTTGGTCGGGCGCCCCGGCCCGTTGCCGCCGGGCGCCTTGGTGGCGGGGCCGGGCTGGAAGCCGTTGGCGCGCAGGTCGTCACCCAGGCGCGATAAATCGGCCTCGCTGCAATCCTTGCAGCTACGCTTGCCGGTGTGCTTCTCGATCCAGTCGCGGCGGGTGGCTTCATCCATGCCCAGGGCACGGGCGCCGGCATGGATCAGGGCAATCAGGCGGGCGCGGTTCATGTCAGCCGCCGGATTGCGTTCATGGTGGCGGCGTCGATATGCCCAAAACGGCGCCGGGCGGCCCGGAAAATATCGGTCATGGTGCCCAGTGCGCCGGGCAGGGAAGCGACCTTGAGGCAGTAAGCCACCTCTTTTTCCCCGTGGACACCCCAGGCGGCCATGATGAGGCAAACATCTTCATTGGTCAGTGCGGGCTGTCCTTTCTTGCCGCGCCCGAGTTCGGCGATTTCGACTCGCCAGGTTTCCACGCGGCGGCGTATCTGGGTATGTTTCCCGGCGGATAGGCGGCGGTAAACCTCGCCGTTGTCGAGCAGGGCCAAGCCGAAATAACCGCCGTCGGCAAACTCTCGCAGGCCGTTGAGCAGGTTGATCCCGCTCAGGCGCTTGGCTTCGGCGAGCTGCTGCGCTTCATCGACGATAAAAACGCCGTTGCGGTCTCGGGTTGCGTCATGAATGGCCCGCTTCAATTCGTGATCGTTGCCGGCCTTGTAATTCGTGGCGCCGCACTGTTCGGCCATTTCCAGCAATAGCGCCTTGCCGGTCAGGTTGAATTCGCCCAGGGTGATGAACCAGACCGGGCAATCGTAGCCTTCCGCCTTCATGGCGCGGGCGATGTATTCCCGTATGGCGGCGCTCTTGCCCAGGCCGGACGCGGCTTCGATCAAGCCCATGACGCACATATCGCGGAAGGTGGCGATGCCTTCCATGATGGCGCGGGTAACGCTGGTTTCCACCCTGCCCGGCTCACGCCATTGCGCGTTCGCTTGGTCGAGTTGTTCCAGGCGTTTTTCCAGGGCATCGGCGATTTTTTCGGGCGTGCTTTTCTCCCCTACCCTCACGCCCCAGGGGCTGAAATCTTGAGGGCGGATTAGCCAGGCTTCCAGGCGGTCGGCGTCATAGCCTATTTCAACGGCAAGCCGGGCGAGGGTGTGGCCATTGGTTTGCACGGCGTCAATGACGCGGTTTCGGATGGACTCCCAGCGGGCCGGGTCTACGGGCGGGGGCATGACGAATTTCGGCATGACGAAATTGTCGAGTTGTTCCTGGGTGGGTTTGGGTAACATGGCGATTCCTCAGTCTGTTGAACCAAGCCGGGCGGGTGCGTTGCCGCGCACCCAGTCCGGCAAATTTTTTTCCTGTTGCCGGCGGGCCATTTCGGCTAGGCGGTCTTCCTCGCTTTCGTCGTTTGCCGGGGTGGGGAGGGCCGGGGCGGTGCCCCGGTAGATTTTGCTCGTGGCCTGGTTGATGAATTCGCCGGGGTGGCCGGGGTGCGGGATGACTTCCTCGCTTGGCGCCGGCAGTGCTGGCGGGGGCGCGGGGAGCTTGGCGGGTTCGTTGATGGCGATAAAAGGGGGTTGCGTCATGCCGGCGCCGGCCGCGATCAGGGCCGGCAGAGAGGAAGGCGCGGCGGCCTTGGCATCCTTGAGGGCGGCGCGGCGCGGCTTGAGATAGGCGCCCTTGGCTTTCATGTGGGCGCCGGTTTTCTCACCGCCGGCTTCGTTGAATTCGATACGCCCGATGTTGCGAGCTTCACAGATTAATTTATCGCCGTCGTAGACAACTACCGGCTTGAGCGGGTCGCCGATGTCGTAATAGATGCTAAATTTCTTGTCCTTGTAACGCTGGGGCAGGGCCGCGATGGCTTCATCCCAGTAACGAACCTCACCATAGCCATCCATCTTGAATTTCAGGCTGTTTTCCCGTTTGTCGGGCTTCACCGTAGCAACCCCCATGCGGCATAGGCGAAGGATGGCGGGGTCTACGGGGTTGGGGATGTAATCGCGGGAAAGTTCTTCGTACAGGGCAAGCGGGGTCTTGCCGTCCATGCCCTGCCCCCGGTGCGACTTCTCGCTGGCATGGCGCCACACCACTTGTTTCAGCTTTTCCAGGTAGGCGGCGATGGGAACCGCCTTGCGCGCGTCAAACCCTTCCGGTTTTTCTACGGGGTTCCGGCCGCAATAGGCGCCCTCGAACTCCGGCGCCTTGTCGCAATGGTTGGCGACGTAGTTCCAGAATGATTCAACGGGCTTATCCCTGCCCTGCCCCGGCTTCGACCATCGCGCCAAGATTCCCGCGCGGGTCATGATGCCGATGGGTTCATCCGGGTTGACCGTGAAGCGATAGCGGGTGGGCTGGCCGCCGGTCATTGCCTTATTGGCGTAGGCGCGGCCGTTGTCAATCTTGGCGTTTTCCGGGCGCGTTCCGGTCAATTCAAAGGCGGATGCCAGGGAGTTAATGACCAATTCTCCCGACTCGCTTTTGTAAACCCGGATGGCAAGCGGCATCCGGGTACGGCATTCACGCCAAATGACGGAATGAGGGCGGCCGATGCTGCCATCCCGCCACACACACCACACATCCATCCGGCGCCCGTCGGATTCCCACATTTCATGCAGGCGAAGCGAGGTGTAATCCCTTTCTACCGTGGGGAAACTGCGCTCAAGCGCCTTTTCACCCTTGCGGCCGGCAAGGATTTTCCAAGCCGGTTCCTCGTTTATGCGGGCCTGGACGGTCTTGTCACTGGGGATGATCCAGCCCTGTTTAGCGGCCTCTTTCCGGGCATCCGGCATGATTGCGGATAGGGGCGGTTCGGTCTTTCTCAGGTACTTTCCCAATATCCAGTCGTAAGCTTCCGGGGTGAATTCCGTCTTGCCGCGCCCGCCGTGGTAACGCGGGCAAAGGATGACTTCCCAGTATTGGCGATCCACGCCGGAAACGTCTGTGCGCGCCCGCCAGAGCGTGGCCTTGCTCATGCCGTGGCTGTCAGCGATGGACTTTTCCGCCATCGCCACGGATAGGCCGGACTCGCGCAATTCCAGGAAGGCCGCAACGGCGACGGCGGCCTGTTCGGCCCGGCGCTTGAGGCCGGACGGCTTGCGCTCGTAGGCGTCCATCATGGTGCGGTATTCCTCGCGGGATACCGCCACGGGCGCGGCATCGGGGGCCGGCGCCGGGATGATTTCAGCCAATAGCTTCTTTCGCGCCTCGCGGCTCAATGCCTCGGGCGGGATCATCCAGCCGTCGCCGCCGTTCATGGTGGATTTGTAGGCGCCGGGGTACTTGCCGCCATCGCAGCGGCGGCGAATTGTGCTGAGGTGCGTATTCCACGCAACCTGGACACCCATTCCACGGCAAACTGGACAGCCATTCCACGTGAATCTGGACAGTCGGAGCGCAGCGACGCGGGGGTTGGTTTTTACTCTGGCCGGCCCATCGGGATCAAGTATCCGGCCAG
>JAUYFG010000249.1 GCA_030690985.1 Pseudomonadota bacterium | reverse complement strand
GACTTCAGCAGCAAGGACGGATCGGGGAAGGGGGCGCTCGCCATCCCCTTCTTATACCGTTCAGCATGGCGCTTGTCCAGCAACCTCGCTTAACCCGTTGTGTCACTTATGGATTTGGGATGGGGCAAATTAGCCCTGGGTGGACAGGCAACCGCTCTTGCCAATGAACACCCAGGGCCGCTGCGGTTCATCGTTCAGCGCCTGTTGCAGGAAATCGAGCCCACAAGCCGCTATCACTTCAGCACCGAGGGCGGCAAGGTGGGCACTGAGCGCCTCCACCTGATGCGCTTCGCTACAGGTCATCATGGCGCGGTAGCCGGCCAGGGGCAGAGGGCGCGCGGGGGCGTCCGGGACCGGGCGCGCGGGCAGGCTGAACCAGAAGCGGCTGCCCTGCCCCGGCGTGCTTTCCACTTCGATATCGCCGCCGCTTGTGCCACACATCGCCCGCACCAGATCGCGAGAAATCATCAGCCCGAGGCCGCTGCCGCCGTATCTGCGGGTGATCGACTCGTCGGCCTGGGCGAAGGGGCGGAACAGGCGTGCCAGGGTGGCGGCATCCATGCCGATGCCCGTGTCGTTCACACTGAATTCGATGCGCTCGCCGTCGGCGGTGGGTGCCACGCGCAGGTCGATGCCGCCCTGGTGGGTGAACTTCACGGCGTTGCCGATCAGGTTGATGAGCACCTGGCGCAGCCGGGTGGGGTCGCCCATGACCTGCGTCGGCAAATCCGGTGAGGCGAAGAAGCGCAGGCTCAGACCTTGCGCGCGGGCGCGGTCGGCGACGAGGGTGGCCACTTCGTCGACGGTCTTCATCAGGTCGAACGGGATGTTTTCCAGCGTCATGCCGCCGGCTTCGATCTTGGCCAGGTCCAGCACCTGATTGATGAGTTCCAGCAGATGCACGCCGGCACGGTTGATTTCGTTGACGAAGTCACGCTGTTCCGCCTTCAGGCTTTCGCCTTCCAGCAACTGCGAGAAACCGAGGATGGCGTTCAGCGGGGTGCGCAATTCATGGCTCATGCGCGAGACGAATTCGGATTTGGAACGGCTGGCTCGTTCCGCCTCCTCCTTGGCCGCGCGCATTTCAACCCAGGCCAGGCGCAGGCGCCGATTGGATTCTCGTATCTGGTTGGCGAACAGCACGCCAGCCACGGTGGTCAGCACGATCACCAGGATCACCAGCAGGTTTTCCATGAGCTGATAGCGCTCGCGCTCGCGCGCAAGCTGGTTTTCCAGCTTGTTCAGGTGTTCATTGCTTTCAAAGAACAGGCGATTGGCGTTTTCGTTGAGGCGCAGGAAAAACGGCGGCAGATGCTTGAGAAACGAGCTGATCTGTTGTTCAAGCGCGAAGAAGCCGGTGATGTTCTGATTGTCCCGCAGTGCCATGCGCTGCCCGAGCAGCAGCCTGAGTTCATGGCTTTTTTCATCGATCTGCCTGAGCAGGGGAGCGATTTCGATCAACTCCATGACGTAGCCTTGCGCATCGGCGGAGGGCTGATAGCGCACTTTGCGCACCATCCGGTCATGGCCCTCGATGTTGAGGTCGATCTCCCGCATCACCGTCCCACCGACCTTGAGGACATTCAGGTCATGTTCCAGTTTTTCGACATGGCCGCGAATTTCCCGCGCTTTCCGCGCCTGGGCCGCTTCGCCGGCCAAGGTGGTCATGTGATAGACGTCTTTTTCCACCGCCTGGATCGCCCGCACGATCTCTTCGCCGATGAACAGGCGGGCACGCTCGTTGGCGCTGCGCGCACCCAGTTCATCATGCAGATGCGAGAAAAACGCCTTCAGGCCGACCACCAGCAGAAATCCGGCGA
>JAUYFG010000297.1 GCA_030690985.1 Pseudomonadota bacterium | reverse complement strand
GAGACGCTGTCAGTGCAGCGGAGTCGTTGCCGCTTTAGCGGCTTACGAATCCGGCGTGCCAAGAACTGGTGCAACGTCGGGTGACGGCGCGCTTTACCCAGAAGGATGGCCGCACCTTGAACGTGCGCAAGGCGACGGAACAGAAACTGAAGGCGATCTATGCGGCGCTGGGTCTGAATCCCTTGCCGGGCGGGACGAAAAAAATGGTCGTTTGAATCTTTCTCTCCCCACATAGGATCACGTGTAGTGACACTCGGGGCAATGGACTCATGTAACTACATGTTTATTAATGGGTTGTTTGGCGGGGCGTTAAAGATGGGCTAGCAATGTCTAACAATGTCTAATGACGTCTATCTGTTTCTCGGTAGAATCGCTTAGAACTTGCTGGAGGTGCCTATGGACCCGATCAAAAATCCCTTTTCTCCCGGTGCGGGCGCGCCACCGCCCGAGTTGGTCGGGCGCGACCCGCTGCTCGAACAGGCTCGCATCCTTCTCGGGCGCGTGAAGCAAAAACGCCCGGAAAAGAGCCTGCTGCTGACAGGGCTGCGCGGTGTGGGCAAGACGGTGCTGCTGAATGACATCGAACGGATGGCGAAGGCCGTCGGCTATCAGACGATATTGCTGGAAGCCCACGAGGAAAAGCCGTTGGGCGAGCTCATCTATCCGGCGCTGCGCGGCCTGCTGTACGAGCTGGACCGGGTGGCTGGAGCGGGCGACAAGGTCAAGCGCGGGCTGGCTGTGTTGCGCAGCTTTATCGGCAGCATCAAGTTGACGGTGGGCGATGTGGCGTTGGGCCTGGATATCGAGCCGGCCAAGGGCACAGCCGATAGCGGCGATCTGGAAATCGACCTGCCGAATCTGTTTGTGGCCATCGCCGAGGCGGCGGAAGAGCGCCACAGCGCCGTGGCCATCCTGATGGATGAAATCCAGTACCTGAGCCAGAAAGAACTGGGCGCCCTCATCATGGCCATGCGCAAGATGCAGCAGAAGCAGTTGCCGCTGGTGTTGCTCGCTGCCGGTTTGCCGGTGCTTCCCGGCATGGCGGGAGAATCGAAGTCGTATGCCGAACGGCTGTTCAATTTTCCGGACATCGGGGCGCTGTCGGAAGCGGACGCGGCCCAGGCATTGCGCGAGCCCGCCCGCGAAGCCGGCGTCGAATTTCAGGAGGATGCGCTGCAAGAGGTGTTCCGCCTGACCCACGGTTACCCCTACTTCATTCAGGAATGGGGTTACCAATCATGGAATATCGCGGCGGCGAGCCCGATTACCTTGCACACCGTGCAGGCCGCCACGCCGGAGGTGATTCGCCGGCTCGACAAGAACTTCTTCCGGGTGCGTTTCGATCGCCTGACGCCGGGTGAGAAAAATTTTCTGCGCGCGATGGCCCATCTTGGCCCCGAACACCATCGCACCGGCGACATCGCCGCCGCATTGGGGTTGTCGGTCAAGGGGATAGGCCCGGTCCGTTCCAAGCTGATCAAGAAGGGAATGATTTACAGCCCGGCGCACGGCGATATGGCGTTCACGGTGCCGCTGTTCGATGAATTCATGATTCGCGCCATCCCCGAATTTCTCCCCGGCTGAAACGGCCCATGGACTTTCGCATCGCCGATACCTTCACCGACATGGGCGCAACGATGGGCCTGGATAGGCCGAACAGCCTTTTCTTTGCCGGTGACCTGGGACAGCGGATTTTCCAGCAACCGTTTTCCTGGAAGTCGCTCGGCGTGGACATACGCGGGCGTTCGCGCACCCTGCACATCAATTACCGCACTTCGCACCCAATCCGGATGCAGGCCGACCTGCTGCTGGGGCCGGAAGTCTCGGATGTGGATGGCAACAAGGAAGCCGGCGCACCATTTGGTTGTGTGGTTTTCCTACGTCGAATAGCCCAGATTCGGCGCCAGCCAGCGTTCCGCTTCGACCAGGCTCCAGCCCTTGCGGTGGGCGTAATCCTCGACCTGGTCACGGGCGATCTTGGCGACCGCAAAATAGCGTGCGTTCGGGTGGCTGAAGTAGAAACCGGAGACCGAGGCGGCGGGCAGCATGGCGTAGTTTTCGGTGAGCGAGACGCCGATCTGCGCCGTGGCGTCGAGCAACTGGAACAGCGCGCCTTTCTCGCTATGTTCCGGGCAGGCCGGGTAGCCGGGGGCGGGGCGGATGCCGCGATATTCTTCGTTGGCCAGTTGCGCGGCGGTTAGCTTCTCGCTGGCTTCATAGCCCCAGAACTCGCTCCGCACGCGCTGGTGCAGATGCTCGGCGCAGGCTTCGGCGAGGCGGTCGCACAGCGACTTGAACAGGATGGCGCTGTAATCGTCGTGTTGCGCCTCGAAGGCCCTGGTTTTCGCCTCTTCGTTGATGCCGGCGGTGACCACGAAAGCGCCGATCCAGTCCTGCACGCCGCTGTCTTTGGGCGCCACGAAGTCGGCCAGACACCAGTTGGGTTGATCTGCCGGTTTCGCCATCTGCTGGCGCAGGTTGTGCCAGGTCATCAGCACATCTCCGTCATTCCCGCCCCCGATCATGGCCGAGGGCAGGCTGCGGCGGGAATCCAGTGCCAACCTCTGATCAGATGAACGACCTGGATTCCCGCTTTCGCGGGAATGACGGTTTGGGGCGTAAATCTCGATGTCGTCGTCATTCACCGTGTTGGCGGGGAACAGGCCGATCACCGCGCGGGCTTCGATCCAGTTCTCGTCGATCATC
Source organism: Pseudomonadota bacterium (assembly GCA_030690985.1). Lineage (GTDB taxonomy): Bacteria > Pseudomonadota > Gammaproteobacteria > Burkholderiales > Thiobacillaceae > PFJX01. The sequence goes on along the minus strand of JAUYFG010000297.1, from coordinate 26,296 downwards.
AGCTTCAGCATGGCCTGGGCGTCGGCGAGCAACTTGCGCGCTTCCTCGCCCACCACTTCGTCTTGCAGAATTTTCGGGTAGCGGCCGTGCAGTTCCCAGGAGTGGAAGAAGGGGGTCCAGTCGATAATTTCGGCGAGTTCGGCGAGGGGGTAGTGGTGGAACACCTGGGTGCCGAGCACCTTGGGTGCGGGTGGGACCGTGTTTACCCAATCGGTCTTGAACTTGTTCGCCCGCGCTTCCGCCAGCTTGACCCGCTTGCTCTCGCTGCGTTGCGCCAGGTGGCGTTCGCGAACGAGGATGTAATCGGCCTTGATCTTGGCCACATAGTCCGCGCTCAAATCTTTCGACAGCAGGTTGGAGCAGACGCCGACGGCGCGCGAGGCGTCTTTCACGTAGACGGTGGTGCCCTGGTAATGCGGCGTGATTTTCACCGCCGTGTGCGCCAGGGAAGTGGTGGCGCCGCCGATCAGCAGCGGCTGTTTCAGCCCGAGGCGCTGCATCTCCTTGGCGATGTGGCTCATCTCTTCCAGCGACGGGGTAATCAGGCCGGACAGGCCGATGATGTCGACGTTCTGTTCTTGCGCCGTGGTGAGGATCTTGTCGGCCGAGCACATGACGCCGAGGTCGATGACTTCATAGTTGTTGCAGCCGAGCACCACGCCGACGATGTTCTTGCCGATGTCGTGCACGTCGCCCTTCACCGTGGCCATCAGGATCTTGCCCTTGGCGCGGGCGCCTGCGGACTTGCTGGCTTCGATGTAGGGCAGCAGATGCGCCACCGCCTGCTTCATGACGCGGGCGGATTTCACCACCTGCGGCAGGAACATCTTGCCGGCGCCGAACAGGTCGCCGACCACGTTCATGCCGTCCATCAGCGGACCTTCGATGACTTTCACCGGATGGTCGAACTTCAGGCGCGCTTCTTCGGTGTCTTCGATGATGTGGGCGGTGATGCCCTTCACCAGCGCGTGGGTCAACCGTGCTTCCACCGGCTCGCTGCGCCAGGCCTGGTCTTCCACGGCATCGCGGGCCTTGCCTTTGACGCTGTCGGCGGCGGCCACCAGGCGGTCGGCGGACTCCGGGTGGCGGTTGAGCACCACGTCTTCCACCAGGGTGCGCAAATCGGCGGGGATTTCGTCGTACACGCCCAACTGCCCGGCGTTGACGATGCCCATGTCCATGCCGGCCTGGATGGCGTGGTAGAGGAACACGGTGTGGATGGCCGCTCTGACCGGCTCGTTGCCGCGAAAGGAGAAGGACACGTTGCTCACGCCGCCGGAGATGTGGGCGTGCGCCAGGTGGCTACGGATCCAGCGCGTCGCCTCGATGAAATCGACGGCGTAATTGGCGTGTTCCTCGATGCCGGTGGCGATGGCGAATACGTTGGGGTCGAAGATGATGTCTTCCGCCGGGAAGCCGACCTGTTCCACCAGGAGTTTGTAGGCGCGCGCGCAGATTTCCACTTTGCGCGTGTAGGTGTCGGCTTGGCCGGCCTCGTCGAAGGCCATGACAATCACCGCCGCGCCATAACGCCGCGCCAGACGGGCGCGTTCCAGGAACTCGGCCTCGCCCTCCTTCATGGAAATCGAGTTGATCACCGGCTTGCCCTGCACGCACTTGAGGCCGGCTTCGATCACGCTCCATTTCGACGAGTCGATCATGATCGGCACGCGGGCGATATCCGGCTCGCCGGCGACCAGGTTGAGGAAGCGCACCATCGCCGCCTCGCCGTCGAGCATGCCTTCATCCATGTTGATGTCGATGATCTGGGCGCCGGCTTCCACCTGTTGCAGGGCGATGGCCAGCGCTTCGTCATCGTTGCCGTCGATGATCAGGCGCTTGAACTTGGCCGAGCCGGTGACATTGGTGCGCTCGCCGACGTTGACGAACAGCGAATCGGCACCGACGTTGAACGGTTCCAGGCCGGAGAGGCGTAAAGACGGTTCCGGTGTCGGTGGCACGCGCGGGGCGCAGCCGGCCACGGCGTCGGCGATGGCCTTGATATGTTCTGGTGAAGTGCCGCAGCAGCCGCCGACGATATTGAGGAGGCCGGAGCGCGCCCACTCGCCGATCTGTTCCGCCATTTGTTCCGGCGTTTCGTCATAGCCGCCGAAGGCATTGGGCAGGCCGGCGTTGGGGTGGGCGGAAGTGAGGCAATCCGCCTTCTGCGCCAGTTCGTCGATGTGTTGGCGTAACTCCTTGGCGCCCAGCGCGCAGTTGAAGCCGAACGAGAAACAGTCGGCATGGCGCAGCGAATTCCAGAACGCTTCCACCGTCTGCCCGGACAGGGTGCGCCCGGAAGCATCGGTAATCGTGCCGGAAATCATGATCGGCAAGGTCTTGCCGACATCATCGAAATACTTCATCACCGCGAACACCGCCGCCTTGGCGTTGAGCGTGTCGAACACGGTTTCGATCAGGAGCAGATCGGCGCCGCCCTTGACCAGGGCATCGGTGGCTTCGTAGTAGGTGGCGACCAGCGCGTCGAACGTGACGTTGCGGAAACCCGGGTCGTTGACGTCCGGTGACAGGGTGGCGGTGCGCGAAGTCGGCCCCAGCACCCCGGCGACGAAACGCGGCTGGTCGGGCGTGGAGTATTCATCCGCCGCCGAGCGCGCCAGCTTCGCCCCTTCGTAGTTGATCTCCCACACCAGCGCTTCCATGCCGTAATCGGCCATCGAAATGCTGTTGGCGTTGAAGGTGCAGGTCTCCAGGATGTCGGCGCCGGCAGCCAGGTATTGCGCGTGGATGTCGCGGATGATTTCCGGCCGGGTCAGCACCAGCAGATCGTTGTTGCCTTTGACATCGCTAGCCCAGTCGGCGAAACGCGTGCCGCGATAATCGGCTTCGGCCAGGCCGTGACGCTGGATCATGGTGCCCATCGCGCCATCCAGAATCAGGATGCGGTGGGCGGCGAGGGCGCGGAGTTCAGCGGAGCGGTCGGACATGGGGGGCGGCCGGGGTCGAAAAGGGGAGGATTTTAGCATTCAACCCCGGGTGCCCCCGCCGGCATGGGCGCGTCGGCATCTTTGGGCATGCGAGGAAACGACGCCGGCGCGCAGCCTTCATAGACTTCCACATAACGCGAAACCATTCGCGCCAGGGTGAATTCCCGCATGAACTGGAGGCGAGCCGCCTGGCCGATGGCATGGGCGCGCTCCGGGTCGTCCAGCAGGCGGTTGATGGCGCCGGCCAGCGCCGCCTCATCGCCCACGGGCACCAGCAGGCCGGTTATGCCATCCTCGATGATCTCCGGATTGCCGCCGACATCAGTGGCCACCATCGAACTTCCCGCCGCGCTCTGTTCCAGCAGGGTCAGGGAGAGCCCTTCGCTGAGCGAACACAACACCACTACATCGAGCGCGACCAGCAATTCCGGCACGTCGTCACGCATCCCGAGGAAGCGGACATGGCGTCCCAGCCCCAGTTCGGCGGTCTGGCGTTCCAGGTCGGCGCGCAACGGGCCGTCGCCGATGATCAACAAGGTGGCGTTGGGATGGGCCTGAATCACCCGTGGCAGGGCGCGCAACAGCGAGGCGTGATCCTTGATCGCGTCTAGGCGGGCGACGATGCTGCTGCCGCCGAAGAGGATGACCGCCAGCAGCAGGCTGAAGCGGTCAGGGCTGTTTGATCGTCTTGCGCCGGGTGAAACCAGTGCGCCGCGCAGCAACCTTCACGGGAGAGGGCTCCGACTGTTCCTGATGGATAAATACCCAGGTCATGACCGTTATGGCGATCAAATGGTAGTAGAGATCGAAATACCCCAGCCCCAGGAACGCCCCCGCCGTGGCATAGCCCACCATGCTGACCTGGATCATGGCGGCGAGATCGGCGGCCCATTTTCGTCCGGGGTCTTTTTTGCATAGGCGAATGATCTGATTGCAGCGCATCCAGGTCATCAGGCCCAGCGTCATGAACATGGCGAAGCCGATGAGGCCCTGTTCACCCATGATTTCGAAATAGATGCTGTGCACGTCATGCACCCGGCTGGGTTCCGGCGCGTATTGCGCGAAAGTCGCTGGCCGAAACATATCCATGCCGCCGCCGGTGATATTGCTCCTGGCGACATGGAAGGCGGTCCACCAGGCGTTGATTCGGCCCAGGGAAGACTGGTCCTGCTCGTAGGTCTTGATGGTGTTCATGCGATCAAACCACGCCTGCGGCATGATGCTGCCGATGATCAGGACGCTGCTGACCAACATCAATGCGGTCATGAACTTGTTGCGGCTCTTCAACCAGAGAAACACGCCCATCGCGGCCAGGCCTACAAGACCGCCGCGCGACTGGCTGCCGATCGCGGCGATGCCCGAAAGCATCATCGCCGCGCCCAGGCCCAGTTGCATCCAGCGGCGTTTTTCCTGCAGGCGCAGATAAGCCAGCAAGGGAATGGTCATCGCCAGGACCAGGGCCATCTCGTTGTTGCCGCCGAAGAAGGTGCCGTCCGGTCCCTGTACCCGATGCACACCGCCTTTCGAGATGGTGAAAATGCCGCCCTTGATGCCGTAGAAGCCCAGCGAGATACAGATGACCCAGATCAGGCCATTGAGGCGCTCCCGGTTGTTGATGACCATGAGCGTGACGAAGGTCATCAGCAACACCTTGAATACCTTGACGAAGCCCTCCCAGGCCAGTTCCGGAAAAAACGCAAAGTAGGTGGTGATGCCCATCCACAGGACGAAGATCAGCAACAGCACCGATTCGCGGGTCCAGGGAATGCGTTTGGGTTCCTTGCTGAACAACATGCTGGTGAAGGTCACCAGGGCAATGATCATGGCCCAGGGAAAGTCGCGCGCCCAGCCGAACGCCAGGCGGTGTGGGTTGTGGTAACCGATCCAGGACCACAGGTAGATGCCGACCTGCGGACGCCGCAAGACCATGGGCAGCAACCCGAACACGACAATGGCGACGAATAGATCCCTCACCGTGAACGGTCCTTCTGTGCCGGCGCGGTAAACCAGGTGACCCGGCGCGGCAGGGTGAGATCGCGCAACAGGCCGTCGCGCAGGCTGCGGTCCACCTGGCGCTCTTGGCTGAGGCCACGCTGTTTGACCTGATACAGGCGCCCTTTGTGCGGCTGCCGCTGGCCGAAGCCCTCGCCTTCGCCCAAACGGCGCACGAACTCGGCATAGACCTCGGCGCTGGTTTGCACGGCGCGCCAGAACAGCTTCAACTCATCGTCGTCGGCGCCGACTTCCGGGCTGATGTGGGCGATCAGGCCGCCGGTGTCGATGCCGGCGTCGATCCAGTGCAGGGTGCAGCCGACCTTTTCCGGCTCGCCGTTGTAGAGCGCCCAGAAGGTGCAGTCGGCGCCGCGATACTCCGGCGAGAGCCCACCGTGCAGATTGGCGATCCCCAGGCGGCCCTCCTTGAGCAGGTCGCCGCGAATCAACGAAGTGCCGAACACGCACAGGAGATCGGGCTTCAATTCGCGCGCCAGGGCCACCACGTCGGGATGGTTGATGTGCGGAAATTCGCGCAGCAACTCGGGATGATTCAGACGTGCCACGCCATCGGCGAAGAAGAAGCGGCCCTCCGGGTTGCCGGTGTAGCGGCGGCGGTCGCGCAGCCAGCGCCAGACCTTGCGCAGCAGGTTGTCCGGGCGCAGCGTCTTGAACAGCTTCTTCCAGGAAAACGCCGAGCCGGTCTCGTTGACGATGGCCACCACGTCGGCCGCTTCGCACAGCGCGTTGGCGACGTGGAGGTGGCGCGGGCTGCGGCCGCACAGCAGCATGATCCGCAAACGCTCAGCCATGCGTGGCTCCTTGCCGCTTCGGAACCGGCGGCACGGCGATGTCGGCCATGTCCATGATCAGGGCGTCGGCGAAGAATTTGGCCGCCCAGTTGGGATATTCGAAGCGGGAATAGTCGCCCCAGATCGGCGCCGAACCGGCGATGCCGCCGCGCACCTCTGCCGCCGGGTGATCCAGCCGTTGTTGCGTTTTCAGGTAGCGAATCGCCGCGCGCGCGTTTTCCCGCAACGCCTCGGCGCCGGTGGCCTGCGCCAGGCGGGTCCAGTTCATGCTCATCTGGGCGGCGCCGGTGAGGCAGCAGTAGCGCGCGTCCGCCACCCAGCCATCCTTGAACGTGCCGGCCAGCCAGCCATCCTGGCGTTGCGCGCCGGCGATGCCGCGCCCGGCCTTGAGCGCGGCATTCAGATAGCGTTCCTCGCCGAGCAGCACGCCAGCTTCCAGGAAGCCGCGAATGGCATAGGCGATGGTGTGGGTGAAGGGCGAGCGCCAGGGTACGAAGGCATTGGCTTCGAACCAGCCGGAGTCGGTCTGCTGCGCCAGCGCCCAGTCCATATGGCGTTTCGCCGCGTCGATCAGCCGTTGCTCGCCGGCAAGCAGGCCGGTGGACAGCAGCGGCCAGGTGGCGCGAGTGTTGTAGACGTGCGGCGTATCGTGGTGCTCGAAGTGGCGAAAGCAGCCATCGTCGTCCTGTTGCTCGGCCAGCCAATGGCCGGCGCGCACGGCGGCTGCCAGGCAATCCTGGCGCTGGAGTTGCACGTAGCCGGCGACCATGCCGTGCATGATCTGCCCGGTGTTGAAGATCACCGGCTTGCTGCCGGGTTCGCCGAAGTGGCCGGGAAAAGCGCCGTCACGCTGCTGGATGGAAAGTTCCCAGTCGATCATGCGCCGCGCGCGTTGCACCAGTTCCGGACGGCGCAACAGTTCAGCGGCGGCGAGAAAGGTTTCGATGATGTAGCCGGTGGTTTCCGGATAACTGGGCAGCCAGCCATCCTCGAAACTCCAGCCGGCGGAGACGCCGCCGGCATCACTCTGGCCGTCGCGCACGTCCTGAGCACGGCAGAGCCAGTCGATGGCCGCACCGAGATGTTCCGCGTGGGGTTTTGCTTCGCCGCGCACAGCGCGCAGGCTGTCCACAATCAGGCCGAGGTGGCGCGGCCGCCAGGGCTTGTAGCGGAACGGCAGGGCGAGAAGGTCGGCGATGTCCATGGGGTTCCTTTTCCTGGGGGGCCTTAGCGTGAAACAAGTCGTAGTAGTCGTAGGATGGGTTGAGCGATAGCGAAACCCATCAATTCCATCCGCACCGTCGCGTGATGGGTTTCGCTATCGCTCAACCCATCCTACCGGGCTTGGGTTGATTCGATTTGGCGCGATCCAGTTCGCCACCAAGACGAACATGGCTCACCACATAACGATGCTTGCCGGAGGCTTCCGGCGGAATGCTGGCGACCAGCTTCACGGCGATCTGCACCGAGTCGCCCAGGCGCCGGCGCAACCCGGCCTGGATGCTGAGGACGGCCGCATCGCTCCAGCGCGCGTTGGGCACGGCCAGCACTTCCAGTTCCCGCGTGCTGTGCTGAATCAGCTTGAATTCGGCCAGGCCTTCGGTAGCGCGCAGGACATAGATGCCGGCGAGGGCATGCATGATGGTGCCGTCCGCGCGTACCAGGAAATCGGTGCTGCGCCCCACCACTTCGCCGATCACATGCAGGCCTCGGCCGGCGTGATCCGGTTCCGGCGACAAGCGCACCATGTCGCCGCTGCGATAACGGATGAAGGGCTGCGCCTCGGAACACAGGCCGGTCATCACCGCCTCGCCCATTTCGCCCGGCGCCACCGGTTGGCCGGCTTCATCGAGCACTTCCAGGAGGATGCTCTCGCTCATCAGGAGCACCTGGCCTTGTGGGGTTTCATGGGCGGTGAAACCGATATCGCGGCTGCCGAATTCGTTCGCTACCGGCACCCCGAACACTTCGCCTATGAGTTCGCGCTGGTGCGTATAGAGCGGTTCGCCGGTGGCGCAGACCACCTTGAGTTCGGGCAAGCGCGGGCGCCGGCCACGTTCTTTCGCATGCGCCGCGAGCAGGGCGAGAGAACTGGCGTAGCCGTAGACGCAACGCGGGCGAAAGGCCTCCATCGCGTCGAGATAGCCGTCCATGCTGGTCGGCGACATGGCGAAGGCATTGAGCACCAACTGGTTGATAAGACGGTCGCGCACGGTTTTGACCCAGTCGGTCTTGTTCAGCTCGACCGGCGCGCCCCACAGGTAGACCTCCGGCTCGCCCACTTCGACGCCCCACCAACGCCGTGCGCGCATCCGCCCGGCGGCATCGGAAGCCTGGCGGGTCCGGCCGAAATGGAAAATCAGCGGTGATCCGCTGGAGCCGCCGGTGTTGTATTTGAAGGTGCCGCCGGGTACCCCTTGCCAGACCAGATTTTCCCGGTTGGCGGCGGCATCCTGCTTGTCCATGCGCGGCAGACGGGCGAGGTCGGCAAGGCTGGACAAACGCTCCGGAGACAGGCCGGCGGCGTCCATCCTTTGGCGATGCCAGGGGCAATGGGCATGGGCGACCTGGAGCAGGCGGCGCAGCTTGTCCAGTTGCAAGGCTTCCACCTCCGCGCGCGACAACCACTGGCTCTTTTCCAGTTCCGCCAGATAGGTGAAGGTCGGGCGCTTGAAGGCGCGCTCCTGCAAGGGGTAGACCACCCGCCCGGCGAGGAAGTGAGGGAGATTCATCCTAAAAACCGCAGTTGGCCGGGTCGTAGGAGCGGGCTTGCCCGCGATAGGCGCCGCCAATCGCGGGCAAGCCCGCTCCTACGGCCACCACGCAGATTCACCCAAACGGTGAGCGTCCTCATGGCCTCAGGCACCTGTAGCCATACGGCATCCCGGTGACCAAGACGCAGTTAACTGCGGTTTTAAGATTCATGGCAAAGCCTCATGATAAGAATCCAGCCATTGCGCGCCCACCCGCGCCCAGGTGAACGCCCGCACATGGTCACGGCCATTGCGGATCAGTTTCTGTCGCAGATTCTCGTCCTCGATCAGGCGCGCCATGGCTGCGGCCATGGCCGCAGCGTCTCCGGGGCGGACCAGCAGCGCGGTTTCCTCATGGCGCACCAGAAACGGCACCCCCCCCACGTCGCTGCTGACCACCGGCAAGCCACAGGCCAGCGCCTCCAACACCGAGTTCGGCATGTTGTCGGCCAGGGCGGTATTCAGGCTCAGGCTGGCATCGCGATAGAGCGCGGCCATCTCCAGGCTGTCGAGCCGACCGGTGAAGCACACCTGCGCGGCAATGCCGAGTTCAACCGCCAGTGCCTCCAGACGCTCGCGTTCCGGGCCGGAACCGGCGATGCTCATGCGCGCCCGTGGATGGCCGCGCAATAACGTGGCCATCGCGCGCAGGCCGCTGTCGATGTCGTAAAGGCGCTCCAGATTGCGCGCCAGCACCACATGCGGAGAAGCCGGCGGGTGATCGGCGGGATGGAACTTCTCCAGGTCGATGATGTTGGGCACGATCTTCGCCGGCATGTTGTAGCGCGCGAATACCTGTTGCAGGAAGCCGGAGGGAACGATCAGCAGCGCCGCACGCTGCATGCTGAAACGCACCACTGCGGCGGCGCCGCGCAGAAATTGCTCCGCCTCGCCACCGCGATAATTGACGACCACCGGGATGCCGCGCGCACGCGCGATCCAGATTGCCGGCGCGGCGAACAAGTGCCAGGACCAGCCGGAATTGGCCATGACATGGAACAGGTCGCAATGCCCCGCAGTGCGCCACAGCCGCCACAGGTAGGGCAGCAACCGGAATCCGGCGCGCAGCAATGGCACACGGCCAACCCAGGCCGGCGCATAGGGTGCATTGGTCCGTACCAGTTCGACGCGCAGGCCCGCTTCACCGAGCAAGCGGGAAAGTTGCATGGTCTGGTTGGCCATGCCGCCGGATGGCGGCGGCAAAGGACCGATCAGTCCGACCGTCAATCTGGCCGGGACAGGCTTGGGGTGAAACAAGCCGCCCCTGTAGCGCAGGCGTCTCGCCTGCCCCTTGGCGCTGGATGCAGGCGAGCCCGCAAGGGATACCGTCCACGGCGCTATCGGCGCCGTGGACATAACGTCTGCGCTACAGAGGGCGCCTGGTTTCATCATTCGGGGTGGCCTGGCCGCCATGACCGTTAGGGCGCACGGCCAAGCGCGGCTCCGTATATGGCTGGATAGTTGGCAATGCTCCTGGTCCAGTTGCGTTCGTTTTCCACGAAGCGGCGGCCATTGCTGCACAGCGTGGCGCCGCCATCCGGAAAATTCAGGGCGGCCAGCACCTTGTCGGTGAGATCGGCGACATCGCCGGCGCGAAACAGTATCCCGGTGTAACCATCCTCGATCAGTTCCTGGTGCCCCCCCACATCGGAGGCGATCAGCAGACGCCCTTGCGCCATCGCTTCCAGGGGTTTCAGCGGCGTCACCAGATCGGTCAGACGCATGGCATGGCGGGGATAGGCGAGCAGGTCGACGAGGTCGTAATAACGGTTCACCTCGCTGTGCGGCACGCGCCCGACGAATACCACCTTGTCCGCGACGTTGTTTGCCAAACCCAGGGCGGCGGCCTGGGCCTTGAGATTGGCCTCTTGCGGGCCGCCACCGACCAGCAGCAATTTCACGTCGGGGGCTTTCTCCAGGATCAGGGGCAAAGCCTTGATCAGCAGATCCAGTCCTTCATAGGCATAGAACGAGCCGAGAAAACCGATCACCCGGCTGTCGGCCAATCCCAGGCGGGCTTTCAGGGCCGGGTCGGGCTCGCCGCCGAGGCTGAACTGCTCGATATCGACGGCGTTGGGAACGACGCCGATCTTGTCCAGCGGGATGCCGCGCGCGACCAGGTCGCCACGCAGACCGCCGCAGATGGTGACCACCTGGCTCGCCTGGCGCACGGCGCGGGTTTCCATCTCGCGCGTGAGGCGGTAACGCAAGCCCCATTCCGACTGGGTGCCGTGGTCCACCGCCGCGTCTTCCCAGAAAGCGCGAATCTCGTAGACCACGGGAATGCCGAGCTGGCGGCCGACATGGAGGGCCGGATAGGCGTTCAGTACGGGAGAGTGCGCATGCAGCAGGTCCGGCTTGAGTTGCCGCGCCAACGCCAGCAGGCGGCGCTCGGTGGCCTGCATGAAAGCCCACTGGTTGAACAGCGGCAGCCGGCTCATCAGCCCTGTGGGCAACGGCGTGCGAAAAAAATGCAGGTCATCGACCGTTTCCTCTGCCTGCTCGACCTTGCCTTGTTTCGGGCTGGTCAGATGAAAGGTTTCCCAGCCCAATCGACGTTGCCCGCGCAGGATGTTGGCGCTGCGGAAGGTGTAGCCGGAGTGCAGCGGCAGGGAGTGGTCGAAGACGTGAAGGATGCGGAGCGTCATGGCTGCTTCTCGTTAGCGTGAAACACCCCCCCGCAGGAGAGCCCGCTTGCGGGCCCTCCTGCGCGGGGCGTCATGCGGGGCGGTGGATTGATCGCCACGTCAGAATTTTTTTGGCTCCGGAACACCAAGGTCACGGCAAATCTTGACGGATAAATGGTTGCTGATCTCGTTGTGCCTTGGAACTGCGCTTCGCTTGTTTGTGCTTGTGTGACACCACCAGGAATGACTGCCACCCTCGCGCAACAACACGCAACCATGCGCCAACAAATGTGACAGTAAATCGCGCCGTTTCATACGGCAATTGCCATCTCTTCAAATCCATTGCCAGCGGCATCAAGCGCATCTGCTCGATTTAGCTCAATTGCTTCAATCAAGGTTACGCGCAGAGATTGCAATAAAGTCTCTCGTGAAGATTCCTGGCAATTTACGCCAGGCACTTCTTCTACCCAGCCAATCCACCAATTGGCATCTTGCTTAATTACAGCGGTGTAGATTTGGTTCATGGTTTGCTCTTCTCAGAGAAAAATTCTAACGCAGGGCGGAACGCGAAGCGGTACCGCCTTCGTGCATCCGCCCTACCCGACATGGGGCGTCCCAAAGGATGACCAGCGGTCGACCGAGGAATCAAGGTTGAATCTCCTGATTGCGCAGGAAGGCATCGAACATCAGCAGCGCCCACAGCGGTGAACTGTAGTCACGCACGCCGCGCGCATGTTCGTCCAGCATGCGCGTCAGATAGACCGTGTCGAACAGGCCGGTATCGGCCATGCGCTGCGATTTCACGGCGCGGCTGAGCTTTTCCTTGAGCGGGCCGCGAAACCATTCGGCGACCGGGATGGAGAAACCCATCTTGCGGCGGTACAGGATGTCGTGCGGAAGGTACGGCTCCAGCGCCCGCTTCAGCATGAACTTGCCTTCCGTGCCGCGCAGCTTGTAATCCACCGGCAGGCCGGACACCCATTCCATCAGCTGGTGGTCGAGGAAGGGCACGCGCACTTCCAGGGCGTGGGCCATGCTGGCGCGATCGACCTTGGTGAGGATGTCGCCGACCAGGTAGGTTTTCATGTCCAGGTACTGCACCTGCGAAACCATGTCCCGCGCCGGGTTGTGCGCATGGTGGCGGCGCAGCACTTCAACCGCCGAATAGCCGTTCAGGCGACGCTTGAACTCGGGACTGAACACCCGCGCGCGCAGCCCATCGCCCATCAGCGAAACGCCGTGGAAATAGCCTTCCACGGTATCGCGCGCCATCGCCTCGAAGGTGGTCTTGGCGCGCAGCACCTTGGGCGCCCAGTCGGCCTTCGGATAGGTGGCGCCGAGGAAGCCGAACAGCGGTTTGCGGATGCTGTAGGGCATCATCCGGCGCATCCGCTCTTCGTAGGAATGCCAGCGATAACGGCGGTAGCCGGCGAAGTTTTCGTCGCCGCCGTCGCCGGACAACGCCACGGTCACCGTCTTGCGCGCCAGTTGGCAAACGCGATAAGTGGGCATCGCGGAGGAGTCGGCGTAGGGCTCGTCGTAAAGGTGCGCAAGTTCGTCGATCAGGCTGAAATCGTCGGCCTCGACGCTTTCGACATGATGGTCGGTGTGATAGCGCAGGGCGACCTGGCGGGCGTAGTCCGATTCGTCGTATTTCGGGTCGGAGAAGGCGATGGAGCAGGTCTTCACCGGCTGCTCCCCGGGTTGGCCACTGAGCCCGGCCATCATCGCCACCACGGCGGAGGAGTCGACGCCGCCGGAGAGGAAGGCGCCAAGCGGCACTTCCGCGATCATGCGGATCTTCACCGCTTCACGCAGTCGCTCGATGAGTTCGTCCTCGGCATCCTCCAGGGACAGGCCGAGATGCAGCTCGAACGGTATGTCCCAGTATTCCCGTGGCGGCCCCACCGGTTCGCCGCGCTTGATCAGCAGACAGTGGCCGGGCGACATCTTCAGGGCGGTGCTGTAAATGGTGCGCGGCTCCGGCACGTAACCGTAGGCGAAATACTCCTCCACCGCGTGGTCGTCGATCCGGCGACGGAAACCGGGCCAGGCGGTGATCGTCTTGAGTTCCGAGCCGAACACCAGATAGCCGTCGTCGGTCACCGCGTAATAGAGCGGCTTTACCCCGAGACGGTCGCGCGCCAGAAACAGCGTCTGTTTGTTCCGATCCCACAGGGCGAAGGCGAACATGCCGCGAAAGTGGTGCACACAGTCTTCGCCCCATTGCTCCCAGGCGTGGACGATGGTCTCGGTGTCGGAACGGGTCTTGAAGGTGTGGCCGAGCGCGGTGAGCTCGGGGATCAGGTCGACGAAGTTGTAGATCTCGCCGTTGAACACCACCGCGACACTGCCGTCCTCGTTGAACAGGGGTTGCTGGCCGCTGGCGATGTCGATGATGGAGAGGCGGCGATGGCCCAGGCCCAGCCCCGGCTCCAGGTGCAAACCGGCCTCATCGGGGCCGCGATGCCATTGCATGTCGTTGATGCGGGCGAGCACATCGCGATTGATGGTGCGCTTTTCACGCAGGTCGAATACGCCAGTAATGCCGCACATGGTGGGGTCCGTTGTTATTTATGGTTCAGCGGCACGCGTAGTAGCGCGAGTCCAGGAGCACTCGGCCGTGTTGCGCGCCCGCGCCGTATTGCCTTCCTTGCACCGACGTCGGCCCACGGCGACGGCGAGAGTAGCCGGCTCACCCCGCGCGATCAAGTGGCCCGTCACTGCCGGGCGGACCTGCTCGGCGCGTCGGCCTGATCGAGCAAGCGGTCGAGCGCCGGCTTGTGGGCGGCCAGGAATTCGGCAAGCACGGCATTGGCCTTGTCCGCATCGTGCTTGTCACGATAGGGGGTCGCGATGAGGATCGCGGCACCACTATCCTGCCGGCCCAGAATCTTGGCCACGGCGAGGTCGATCTTGGCGCGATAGGGGCTGATGCCATCCTCCCCCCGGATACGATGCCACTGCCAGACCTGGATGCGCTGATGTTCATCGTTGGCGGCCAGGCTGGCCTCATAGAGTGGCAGTGCCTGGCCGGCAACGCTCCTGGTCAGGATGTTTCGCCCGACCTGGCGCCATTCCGGGTGCTTTTCCCGCACCATGATGTTGCGGCTGTTGATCAGTTCAGCGTCATCGCGCTGGGTGCCATACCAGGCCAGGAACAGCATGACCTGCTGCTCGCCGCGTTGGTAGTTCGCGATCCGCCGGATGTCCATGCCATGCCATTGCGGCAGCCACGAGGCGAAAGCAGTCTGGCGGTATTGCCAGCCGGCGGTTGGCGCGGGCAACACCATGGCGGGATTCGGCACGGGACGGCTGGCGAGATGCCCTTCGTAAAGCGGGAACGCCGCCAGCAGCAGCGCCAGGGCGACGGTGTGCAGTGGCGCCGCGCGCAACTTGTCGCTGGCGGGGGGGGGCGCCTCTTCGTCCAGGTCCTCGCGCCAGATCAGCCCCACCCAGAACATGGCCAGCATGACCATGCCGAACCAGACCCAGCCATAGATGAAATGATCCACGCCCAAAGCCAGCTTCATGTCGGAATAGTGGGCGATGAACACGATCAGGCTGGCGCGCATGCCGTTGGCGAATACCGGCACGATCACTGCGGCCAAACTGAAGGCGATGCGCTTCCAGGGGCTGCGATAGGTCAGGTACGCGTAGAGCACGCCCAGGGTGATGGAGGCGATCAGGTAGCGCAGACCGGAGCACCCTTCCACCACGCTCCATTCGCCCGTGGGCATGGTGAAGAAAGTGCCTTCGCGATAAACCGGAATGCCGATCAGGCGCACCGCGCCGACGGTGAAATCGGCGGTGAAATTGATCAGCGGCTGAATCAATGCCTCGCCGTTGGGCACCATGAGAAGCAGATAACCCAGCGGGAACATGGCGGCCCGCAACATCTTCAGCCCCAGTACCAGCCAGACTGCGGCGATCCAGAGGGCGACGAAAGCATATTGCTCGACCACCAGCACCCCGCCCAGGCGCGCCGCCAGCCAACCCAGGGCCAGCGGCACGATCACCAGGAAGGCGCGCGCATCGCCGGCTACCGGCACCGCCGCCAGGCGCCGGCGGTCGCGCCAGAGCAGCCAAAGGGCGATGGGAAGGATGACAAAACCGTGGGCATAGGTTTCCGAACGGTCCCAGATGTCAACCATGGACATGAAGGTGGGTTGCAGCGTGGCGGCGGTCACCAGCCAGGCCAGTACCAGAAACGACAGGGGTGGGCCCCATTTCGGGGTGGGTGAGGGCAGCATCATGTCTCCAGTAATCGGTCTACTCGCGCCAGCGCGTTATCCCAGGCGAAATCTTCCAGCACCCGGGCACGCGCGGCCGGCCCCAGGCGGGGACCGTCCAGCGCGGCCAGGGTTGCGCGTGCCAGGTCGTCAACGCTGGCGGCACAGTACACTTCCTCGCCCCGGCGCGCCGCTATGCCCTCCAGGGCTTGCGGCGTCGCCACCAGGGTGCGCGCCATCGCCATGCCCTCCAACACCTTGTTCTGGATACCCCGGGCGATGCGCAGCGGCGCCACCACCACCCGCGCGTGCGCCAGCCAGGGCCGCACGTCTTCCACCCGGCCGGTGACCAGCACGCCGGGCAACGCGGCCAGTTCCCGCACCTGTGGCGACGGGCGGCTGCCGACAATGGCGAACAGCAGGTTCGGCCGGGACGCGCGCAGGCCGGGCAATACCGCGCGCGCGTACCAGTCGACGGCATCGATATTCGGCCAGTAATCCATCGCGCCGGTGAAGGTGATGGCTTCCACCCCCGCCGGATAGGGATCGGCGTATTCGTGATCGGGTGAGAAATAGTCGGCGTCGACGCCGTTGTTGTAATGGCCGATGCGGGCCGTTGATTCCGGCGCCAGTTTGCGGAAGTCCGCCGCTTCCGTCGCCGAGACGAACAGGCTGGCATCGAACGCTGCCGCCACCTTGCGCTCCCAGGCCAGCAGGCGCTCGCCTTCACGCCGGTAAAGCCAGGACAGCGGCCAGGACTTGGCCGCCGCATACTGGCGCCACTTGTCGGAGTCGATATCGACGAAATCCATCACCCGCCGGGCATGGCCGGCGTCCATGACGAAGCGCGCCATCGCCGCAGAGTAGGTAAAAACCCGATCGACTCCGCTACTCAGCCGCGCATCCACCCACCCTTGCATCCCCGCATGACGGTAATACGGCAGGGTCAGGGGCGCGCCGGTGAGCAGGCCGGCAAGCGAGCGCAGCTTGCCCAGACGGGGATTCAAGTCGGCGAAATAAGTCGAGGCGCAGACCGAGCGAACTTTGTCGCAGTAGCGCCAATCCTCCGGGTCATCCACGAAAGCGCCCAGATGCACCCGGTAGCGGCGCGACAGATGTTCCAGCAGATGCCAGGAACGAATCTTGTCGCCCTTGTCCGGCGGATAGGGAATACGGTGGGCGAGAAAAAGCAGGTCGGGGGATTTCGGATTTCGGATTTCGGATTTCGGATTTGTTCCACCCGCAGTCTGCGCAGGGGAACCTTCCAAATCCGAAATCCGAAATCCGAAATCCGAAATCATCCCAGGTGTCGGATGATGTGCGGGCCGATGAAATTGGCCAGCGACAGCGGCAAGCGTTGCCAGGCTTTGATGAACAGCCGGTACTTGGGATTGTTGGGGTTGTTCTGGGGCACCGCGTCGGCTCGTACCAGGTGGTAACCGTAATGCAGTGGTTGTGGCTCGAAACCCCAGTTGTGCTTGAAGTCCCAGGAACCGGTTCCCTTCTTGCTGCGGCCGAAATCGAACAACCGGCAACCCTTCTCCACCGCCAGCCGCATCACTTCCCAGTACATGAAGTCGCTGCCGGCGAGCGCGCGTGCCGAGGCGGAAATGCCCGCGAAATACGGCCATACCTCGTCGCGGAAGTAGAAATTCATGACCGCGCAGACCACGCGGCCCTCCTGGGTGACGGTGACGATATCGACGTCGCCACCAAACTCCTCCAGCAGCACCTGGAAATAGCGCCGCGAGAACACCGGCGTGCCCAGGCGATGCCAGCTCTCACAGAAAACGGGGTAGAAACGCTCCAGATCGCAGTCGATCTCGCTCCTGAGGCCGGCCTTGATGCCCTTGCGCACCATCGCGCGCTGTTTGCGCGGAATGGCCAGCAGATTCTTTTCGACTTCCGGGTCCAGCGCCTTGCGGAAAGTGGCATAGAGATCGGTGCCGGGCCACTCGGGGTGAGCGGGCGCATCGCGATCACGGTATTCCAGATGCCCCACACCCAGGCTGCCAGCCAATTCCTGCGCGGCCAGGTCCAGCGCCCGCGCAGCCTCCTCCGTTTCGGCGACGATGCCGCCGTAGACGCAGAAAGGCAGGGAAATCAGGGTATGGCCGAACAGCGCGCTCTTGACTTCGCCCAGCGGCAGCACGCCTTCGATACGGCCATTCCGTTCGGCCAACAGAAAATGGCAGGGTTGCCTGAGCGAGTCCTCGATCACCCGACGCCAGCCGTAGCGGTGGAAGAAAGTCCCCGAGGGCGTGCCCAGCACATAGGCATCCCAGGCGGCGGCATCAGCGGTATTGGCGTTTCTGACAGTCAGGGTCATCGGGCAAGTTCAGTTGCGTAGACCTGATCGGCGCGGCCCCATGGGAAGTCGGCGCAAAGGCGGTCGAGCTTGTCTTCCATGCGATTCAGATTGACGTAGTGGCGGAAGCGGCTTTTCAGTGGGGCGCCCGATACGCGCGGCTGCCCCGGATCGATTTCCCAGGGGTGGAAATAGAACATGGCGGGGCGCCGCTCCAGATGGTTGACCCGCCCAATCAGCCAGCGCGAGGCGGCATACGGCAGCAGGCGAAAATAGCCGCCGCCCGCCGCCGGAAAATTGCGCCCGGCCAGGGGAACCGTGGTGGGCGGCATTTCCAGCAAGGCCGGGCAGCTTTGCGGCCGGTAGGGAAAACGCGGCGCCTCGGCCATGCCGTAGTGGTCGTGGGCGATGGGATAAATGCTGGAACTGTAGCGGTAACCGGCTTCAGCCAGGACATCCAGCGCCCACAGATTGGCGCGGCCGATGGAAAAACTGGGCGCGCGGTAACCCGCGACGGAGACACCGGAAAGGTCTTCCAGCAGCGCCTTGGCGCGACTCACATCTTCGCGAAAGGCGCTGGGCGAAAGATCGCCGACACGCTGGTGGCCATAGCCGTGGCTGGCCAGTTCATGGCCACCGGCGACGATGGCGCGTACCACGCCGGGATAGCGTTCGGCGATCCAGCCCAGGGTAAAGAAAGTGGCGTGGATGCCATGCCGCGCGAACAGGGCAAGGATGCGCTCGACATTGGCTTCCACCCGGCACGGCCATTGTTCCCAGGCATCTCTCGGGATGGTGTGTTCGAAGGCGCCGACCTGAAAGTAGTCTTCCACGTCGACGCTCATCACGTTGGTGATGCCCTTCATGCGATCAGACGCTATCCAGCCAGCCGCGCAGGTGTGCGGCGATGCGTTCGGCGGCATGGCCGTCCCAATATTCCGGAATCCGCCCACGTTTGCCGCCGCCGGCGCGGATATCGCGAAAGCAGGCGAGGATGGCGTCCGGGTTCGCTCCGGTCAGCGTGTTGGTGCCTTCGCTCAGGGTGATCGGGCGTTCCGTGTTTTCGCGCACGGTGATGCAGGGGACGCCCAAGGCCGTGGTTTCTTCCTGCAAGCCGCCGGAATCGGTGAGCACCAGGGTGGCTTCAACCATCAATCCGAGCATTTCCAGATAGCCCTGCGGCGGCAGCAAACGGATGCCCGGCGCCGCCAACAGCGCCGCCAGACCCTGCCGCTCGGCCGCCGCGCGGGTGCGTGGGTGGATGGGGAAGACCACATCGACCTCGCGCGCCAGCACGGCCAGGGTTTCCAGAAGACTTTTCAGCGTGGCGGGGTCATCGACATTGGCGGGCCGGTGCAGGGTCACCACGGCATGGCCGCGAGCCGGTTTCGCGCCCAGCGTCCGCTCGGCCGGGACGGCCCGTTCCAGGTGCGCGCGCAGGGTGTCGATCATGACGTTGCCGACGAACTGGACACGTTCCTCGGCGATGCCTTCGCGCAGAAGATTCGGCAACGCCGAACGCTCGGTGGTGTAGAGCAGATCGGCCAACTGATCGGTCAGCACCCGGTTGATTTCTTCCGGCATGCCGCGGTCATAGCTGCGCAGGCCGGCTTCCACATGGATGACCTTGATGCCTTTTTTGGCAGCGACCAGGGCGCAGGCGATGGTGGAGTTGACGTCTCCCACCACCAGCACGGCGCGCGGCTGCTCGGCATCCAGCACCGGCTCGAAGGCACGCATGATGTCGGCGGTCTGCACCGCGTGGCTGGCCGAGCCTACTTCCAGGTTGACGTCCGGGCGCGGAATGCCGAGTTGCTCGAAAAAGCTGTCGCTCATCGCCGGGTCGTAGTGCTGGCCGGTGTGCACCAGTTTCGCGCTGATCGGTTGCGCCGCGAAGGCCGCCATGATCGGGGCGATCTTCATGAAATTGGGGCGCGCGCCGACCACGCAGAGAATTTCGCTCATTCGTGTTCCTTACCGGTGGTGATGGCGTAGAGCGCCTTGCGCATCATGGGAATGAGTCGGTTGATGGAACGTTCGATGGCTTCCAGGCGCGCTCCCGTGTCTTCCGCCTGCCCTCCCTCGGCGGCAACGGGCGCATGGGCCTCGGGGGCGGTCCGCGCCGGCTCCGCTGAAGCCGACCCGGTCGGCCGCAGCGGCTGGTGGTGGACCTCCTGGCGCAGGTCGCTGATCACCTCCCGCACCACATCTGCATCGATGTGCGGCCGCTCTTCCAGGTAGCCGAACAGGAGAATACGGTCGCACAAAGTGTTGATGCGCCTCGGCACGCCATCGGTGAACTGGAAGATGTGGTCGAAGGCATCCTCGGCAAACGAAGGTGAACCATTCCAGCCGGCGGTCTTCAGCCGGTGCAGGATGTACTGCATGGTTTCCGCGCGATCCAGCGGGCAGAGGTGGTAGGAAGCAATCACCCGCTGGCGCAGTTGCAGCATCTCCGGGCTTTGCAGGGTGTCGCGAAACTCCGGCTGGCCGAGCAGGAAAGATTGCAGCAGCGGCTTGTCGCCTTCGTGGAAGTTGGACAGCATGCGCAGCTCCTCGATCGCGCGACGATCCAGGTTCTGTACCTCGTCGACGATGAGCAATGGCCGTTGTCCCTGGCGCACGGCCATGCGCAGGTAGTCTTCCAGCGCCTTCAATACGCCTGACTTGTTGCTGCCCTCGACTTGCAGGCCGAAGGCCGTGGCGATGCTGCGCAGGGTGTCGTCGGCGTCGAGCTGGGTGCTGACCAGTTGCGCGACCAGGTACTGGCCGTTCTCCAGTTTGCGCAGCAGGCTTTTGACCAGTGTGGTCTTGCCGGCGCCGACATCGCCGGTGATGACGATGAATCCCTCACCTAGCGACAAGCCGTATTCCAGATAGGCAAAGGCGCGCTTGTGGCCACGGCTGGCATAGAAGAATCGGGGGTCGGGATTGAGCTGGAACGGTCGATCCCGTAGTTGATAGTAGCGCTCGTACATGGTGTGCTCAGAAAGTCATGCCGAGTTGGGCGCTGACGGTGTTTTCCTTGACGTTGCCGGTGGGGCCATTGGCTTTCTGCTCCGAATGGCGTGCGTTCAGGCTACTGCTTACATGCGGGCTGATAGTGTGCGCCAGCGACCAGTTGAGCGACCAGGTGTCGCTGGTCTGGGCCGCGGCCTCCGCCGTGCCCCAGGCGGTGCTCAGGGTACTGGCGGTGCGGCTGGACAAGGGCAACGACCAACTCGCCGTGACCCTGGTCTGCGTGTCCCCGCCGCCTGCGGCCGTGCCGAGATACTGGCGCTGGCTCTGGCTCAGCGTGAAGGCGAGGGAACTCCTGCCCAGCGAGTAGTTGTAAGTTCCCGCCCAGGTCTTGTTGAGGGTGGTCTGGTTGAGGAGTTGCGTGGTCGGAATCTCGGTGCCCGGCGGGATACAGTCCGCCGCAATCGACGTGGCCTCGACGGTAAATCCACCCGCGCCATTGGGGCAAAGATAGAGCGTGGAAGTGAATTTCTGATTGAGTTGCTGCGAGGCATCCACGATGGACTCGGCATAGCGCAGGCTCAGTGCGGAACGCCGTAGCCGGTGGCTGAAATCAAGGGCATACGAAGTGGCTCCGTAGGAGGAGAGACCGGTAGTGGCGGCATCGCTGCCGAATGCGGCGTTGTTGAAATTATTCTGCACCGACGCGGACAGACTGGTCAGATCGGACAGCGCCCAACGGCCGCTCAGATTGTAGGAAGACGCGTTGTTGCGCTTGCCCGCCGTCGCGGCAATGTTGATTCTGCGGGAAGGCGACCAGTTGCCGCTCAGACTCACCAAGGGGTCGGCACCACTTTGCCCCACCGTGCCGGTCAGACTGAAATAACTGACAGGACTCCAGGTGGCACCGCCGCTCAGATAGCGACCGCCCTTTCCTTGCAGGCTGGACACGCCCTGGCTGCTGTCATTTCCTGCCGCGAGGAAAACCCGCGCCTTCTGATGAACGGCATAACCGATGTTGTAGCTCTCATTGCTGAACACCGAACTGGTGGCGCCATTGGAATTACCTCTCCTGCGTTGGTAGCTGGCGGAATAGGTCAGGCGATTCGGTCGCGCGCCATTGCGCAGGGAGAATTTCAGGTCATTGCTGGTGCTGCTGGCGAGTACGCTCGAATCGGAACTCGCGTAGTTCAAGCCCAGGCTGGCATCGGTGATGAGGCTGCGCTCGAAAAACTCGTTATGCAGGCTGGGCGTGAGCGAAACGGAGCGGGTCTCGACCCGGTTCGCCACCGTATGGTAGGCATCCTGGTTGGTCGAGCCGACGGGACCGAACTGCGAGGCGGACTGCTGGGCCACTCGCGCGCTGCCCTTCAGCTTCATGATGCCGGTAACCGGTTCGACCTGCATGCTGGCGTTGAGATCGTGGCTCAGGCTGTTCCGGCTGAAATCGTGGTCGTACAAGAGGCCGTTCAAGGCGTAGGCAAGCTTGACATCGCCCCGCTTGCCCCGTCGGGCCATGCCGATATACGGTGAAACCTGGGTGATGAACGAAGATTGGCCTCCGCTCGCGGCCAGGGAAACGTTGTCGGTATAGCGCTCCGAAATCCCCACACCGGATGTGACTTTCCAGTCGCTGGCCGCGAATACGGTTGCCGGCAGCAGCCAGACCAGTATCCAGAGAGGTCGTGACAAGGCGTTATTGCTCAGGAGCGTACTCGCCATAACCACCATAACCGTAACCGTAACCGTAATCCCCGCCGCTACCGCCGGACGCGACCTTGTTGAGCACAAGGCCGATATGTTCGCAATCGGCCAGATGCGCGAGCGCATCCGTGATTGCATCCTGCGGGGTGCGCTCCGCCTCCACCACGAACACGACCTGGCCCATGTAGGTGGCCAGGACGGAAGCCTCGCTGGTGGAGAGTAGCGGTGGGGAATCGAAAATGATGATGCGGTCCGGGTAACGGCTGGCGATGTCGCGAACAAAATGCTTCATCGACGAACTCGCCAGCAGTTCCGTCGCATGCGAGATGCTGTCGCCCGCCGGCAATACCGTGAGCTTGGCGATGTTGGTCTTGATCAGCACATCCGACAACGGCAAGTCGGGGTTCTGCAGCACATCGATCAGGCCACGCTTCGCGTTCAAGCCGAGATAGCGCATGACTGTGGACTTGGATACATCGGCATCCACCAGCAAGACCGTGTGTTCCAGTTCGGTTGCCATGCTGATGGCCAGATTGATGGCGGTGAAGGTCTTGCCTTCGCCGGGCAGGGAACTGGTCACCATGATCAGATTGCCGTTGCGTACCCGCTCCGCCCCACCATGCCCGAAGGCATTGGCCAACAACGGGCGCTTGATCAGGCGATATTCCTCGGCAACCTTGCTGCGCCCGGAATCGGGGGTTACCGCACCCATTTCCTTGAGACGGCCGATGTCGACATCGCCCTGCTGGCTGCCGACGACCGTCGCCGGGCCATCATCTTCGATCTGCATTCGGGAGGGACGCTTTCCCGGCCGATCAAAAGAGGCCTCGATCCGGTCGATCGATTCCTCGATCAGATTGCGGGTTCCCCGCTCGCGCGGCCCTTCCATGGAAGCGGCCGCCGATTCCGGCCCCCTTGAATTGGGTGTCAGAGTACTGGCTATCCTGCCCACCGCGCGCTCGATGATGCTCATGGCATTCTCCTCATCAGGCCGCAGGCGAAAGCAGCAGGTAATAGACGATCTGCCCCAGATAAGCGATGAACAGCGCCCCTGTCGCGGCAAAATAGACATAGTTCAGCCTGCGCGCGCGATGCCGCATCGCGTCGGTCTGAATCATGGTAACCGCGCCCAGCAGCGGCAACCCGGTCAGTTCGTTCAACTGACGGCGACCGAGCACCGTGGGGCGCAATTGCCCAAGCAGGAAAGCCAGCGTTACACCGATCGCGAGACCACCAAAGGGGGCTGCCGTGACCAGAAGGGGGCGATTCGGCCAGACCGGCTTGCCCCCCACACGCGGCGGATCGATGACGCGAAAGTCCACGGTGTCGGTCTTGGTCTCCACTTCACTGGTCATGGCCGCAGTTTCCCGGCGTTCGAGCAGCGCGGCGAAATTCCGCTTGTAAATGTCATAGTCGCGCATCATCTGGG
Source organism: Pseudomonadota bacterium (assembly GCA_030690985.1). Lineage (GTDB taxonomy): Bacteria > Pseudomonadota > Gammaproteobacteria > Burkholderiales > Thiobacillaceae > PFJX01. The sequence continues at coordinate 2,533 of JAUYFG010000297.1, read as the reverse complement.
TGAATTCCCCCTCGATGCGCGGCACGCTGTCGGCTGTGCGATAGAGTTCGTCGCGCTTCTTGGTGAGTTGCGCCACCCGTGACTTGAGTGCCGCGACCGTGGCATCCGCCTCGGCTATGGCAATGGTGAGCTGCTGATAGATCGGGTTCTGCGCCTTGACCATTTCCTTGCTCTGCACCCGAGTCGTATCTTCTTCCTGTTTCTTCTGCTCCAGCAGGCGGGCAATCAGGTTCTTGCTGCGCGCTATCTCCGGATGCAGGTCGGTATATTTCAGGCGCAGGTTGTCGATCTGCTGCTGCAAGGACGAAATGCGCGCATCCAGCGCCGTGGTGGTCGGGGTGACGGGAACCACGGAAACCAGGGTTTCTTCCTGATCTTCCAGTTGCAGCGACAGTTGCCGCTTGCGATGGCTGGCTTCCTCGAATTCCTGCTTGGCCTGATCCAGCGCCGCCGATGCCTGCGAATACTGGCTGTAGAACCCTCCGCCCGACCCGGGCATGTTGCCCATGTTGCGGCGCTTGAACTCCTCCAGTTCCTTCTCCTTCTCCAGCAATCGCTGCTCGTAGCCCTGAAGCTGGTCATCGATGAATTTCTGAGACTTGGACAGGTCCTTGCGCGTCCCACCCAGACTGCTTTCCGTAAAGATGGTCAACAAGGCCTGTACGACCCGTTTCGACAAATCCTGGTTGGAATCCACGAAGGAAATGACATAGAGGTTCTCCCCCGCCACTTCCAGGCTGACCTTGCCCGCCAGGCCGTTGTAAAGCGCCTCCTGCTGCTGCGGCGTTTTCGCGCGCAAATCCAGGTCGGTCATGCGCGCCAGTTTTTCCAGGTTGGGGCGGCTGACCAGGGTGCGGGTCATCATGGTCACCTGCTGCCCCAGATTGGGCTGGATCGCCAACCCACCCAGCAATGGCTTCAACAAGGATTGGGTGTCGACATAAACCCGCGCATGGGCGCGGTAACGATTTTCCAGCGAGTAGATCCACACCCAACTGACCACGGCGACCATCCAGGCGATGATCAACACCAGCCAGCGGCGGCGCCAGATGCTGCGCGCGTAACCCAGAATCTGTTCGACAACTGGATTCATGCGCCCCTCCCGTCAGCCCATATAAAGCGATGGTTCATCGCTCAGAACCAGCGCTCGGGAATGATCAGGACATCGCCGGGACGCAATTCCACGTTCGCCGAGACATCCGCATCCTTGATCAGGTCATCGAGCCGCACCCCGAACTGCTGCGGTTTGTCATCGACCACACGGAGAATGCTGGCGCGATTGCCGGCGGCGAAATCGGTAATGCCGCCGACCGCGATCATCAGATCGAGCAACGACATGTGCTCGCGGTAAGTGAGCGTCTGCGCCTTGGTCGCCTGCCCCAGCACGCGAATCTGCTGACTATAGGGACCGACCCCCCCCCCCACGATCACGGTGACAATGGGATCCTGAATGTACTTGCCCAGCATCTTTTCGATTTCGCGCGCCAACTGAGTCGGTGTTTTCCCGGTAGCCGGCATGTCCTCGACCAGGTTCATGGTCATCTTGCCGTCCGGGCGAATCGGGAACGATCCCGATAGTTCCGAGTTACCCCAGACGAACACATTGACGCTATCCCCCGGCCCTAGAAGATAGGTCCATTCCGAGGCGCCATCGGCCTTGGCGGGCGCCGGCGGGTAGAGTGATTTGTTGGCACAGGCCGACAGCAACACGGCCAACAACAGGGGAAGCAGGACACGATACATAAGGGGGTTCCTCGCGGAGGATCAAAAGCCGGCGGATTATGCCACAGGCACCAAGCGGGTATTTTTTCAGGAAACCTGCCCCCGCCGGGCACTAACTTCCACCCTTGCCTATCCGGTTTGTTGCCAATCATGCTATCGGGCGAATCCGCCTGCCACGGCAAACCCGTAGCGGGTTTTGGCAATCAACCGGATAGGCAAGCTTCCACCCTTGGTGGCGATTCGGTATCCGCTATCAGGCCGGCAATCGCTTCGGCCATCAGTTCAGCTTCTTGCCCGGCGCCACGAACTGCATTGCCTGCGCCGGAGCAGTCTCATCGCTGTAATGCGGCCGCTCATTGCGTGCGAGGCCGAGTTGCTCGGCCAGTTCGGCCTCGCGCGCGGAAATCAGCCCCAGGCACATGCGGATGTTCTCCACCGTATCCGTGCGCAACGGGCTGGGATCGCCGTCGCGTGGCGCGGTGTCGCGCACGATGGAGGTCAGGGTTTTGCGCATGGCGCGCATGATCTGCTGTTCCTTGGAGAGTTCAGCGCTGGATTCCGGGTTGTCCATGCAACGGCCTTCAGCGGGGTGGGAATGAGGCGGCACATTCTCCCCGTGCCTGCCGGACAGGTCAACCGCGATGCCGTCGGGGGCACGGCAAATTTGTTATGGCGATAACCCTTTGAATTACCGTCATTCCCGCGCAGGCGGGAATCCAGTGCGTTCATCAAATCAGTTTTTTAAAGGCCTGATTAGACGGAGGAAACTGGATTCCCGCCTGCGCGGGAATGACGGCTGAAGGTCAGAACA
>JAUYFG010000248.1 GCA_030690985.1 Pseudomonadota bacterium | reverse complement strand
GCGCAGACGTTCGCCTTCGACCGCACAGAATTCGGCGAAGGCAGCATCACCGTGACGCTGTGCCAGCGTACCGAACTGGCGCAGCACTTCATAGAGGAAGAAGCCCAGCCAGACGCTCTCCCCTTTGCCCTGGATACCGACCCGGTTCATACCGTCGTTCCAGTCGCCGGAGCCGATCAGGGGCAGGCCATGTTCGCCGAATCGCAATCCGTGGCGGAGGGCAAGCACGCAATGCTGATACAGGCTCTCCGTGCCCTCGGAACGGCCGGGCAGGTCGTAGTAGGACTCGTCGTCCGGGTTGAGCGGACGCCCTTCCAGGAACGCGACCGGTTCCTCCAGCACGCCGGTGTCGCCCGTGCCCAGCACGTAGCGGCAGGTGGCCAGGGCCAGCCACAGGTAGTCGTCGGAACAATGGGTGCGCACGCCGCGACCGGAGGGCGGATGCCACCAGTGCTGGACATCGCCTTCGCGGAACTGGCGGCCCGCGCACAGGAGCAGTTGCGCGCGCAGCAACTGGGGTTCGGCGTGCACCAGCGCCATCGCGTCCTGCAACTGGTCGCGGAAGCCGAAGGCGCCGCCGGACTGGTAATAGCCGCTGCGCGCCCACATGCGGCAGGCCAGGGTCTGGTACAGCAGCCAGCCGTTGCTGAGCACGTTGAGCGACTGGTCGGGGGTCTCCACCTGGACCGCGCCGAGGCTGTGATTCCAGAAATGCCAGACTTCTTCGAGCGCCCTTCGCGCGGCGTCGGCGCCGCGGAAGCGATGCACCAGGCGGTTGCCATCGTCGCCACCGGGCGTACCGCCCAGGCCGAGCCGGAACACGATCTCGCGCTCCTCTCCGTCGCCCAGCGCGAAACCCACCTGGATCGCGGCGCACGGGTCGAGGCCGCTGCCCACCTTGCCGGACAGGTGGGTGCGACGCATCGCCGCCGGATTCTCCAGGCTGCCGTTGCGGCCGATGAATTCGCTGCGGTCGCAGGTGCTGGTGCGGTTCGTGTCGTCCACGTCGAAGAAGGCGACCCGGTCGGGGAACTCGGTGTTGTAGGGGTTGCGCGCGTAGAGCGCGCCGCTGTAGGCATCGACCTCGGTGGTCAAATACATGGCCGATTTCGGTCGCAGGTCGCCCAGCACCCATTCCACATAGCCGGTGGCGGAAAGCCGGCGTGGCCGCCCGGACTGGTTGCGCACCTTGAGCACGGAGAACTTCACCGCCGCGTCCACGGCCACGTAGACCCACAACTCCGAGCGGATGCCGGCCTCGGCATGCTCGAACACGCTGTAGCCGAAGCCGTGCCGGCTGACGTAGGGGGTGGCGCCGCGCCGGGGCAAGGGTGTGGGCGACCAGAACTGGCCGCTTTCCTCGTCGCGCAGGTAAAAGGCCTCGCCGCCGGCGTCGGATACCGGGTCGTTGTGCCAGGGCGTCAAGCGGAACTCGTGGGCGTTCTCGCCCCAGGTATAGGCCTGGCCGCTCTCCGAGATAACGCTGCCGAACTGGGGGTTGGCCAGCACGTTGACCCAGGGCGCCGGGGTGAGTTGTGCCGGCGTGGTGGTGATGACGTACTCGCGGCCATCCGGGGTGAAGCCGCCGAGGCCGTTGGCCAGGATCAGATCGCGCTGCGGCAATGCGAAGGCGGCGGGCGCCTCGTTCTGCCGGGGCCGGCTGGGCATGAGGTTGGGAATAAGGCGCGGCACGCGCAGTTCCGGCGCGCCGGGGCGGTTGAGCTGTTCCGCCAGGGTTCCCCGGCTGTCGCTGAGGACGACCCGGGCGACGGTCTGGAACAGGATGCGGTCTTCTTCCGATATCTGCTCCGCCGAGCGGATGAAAATGCCGCCTGGCCGGTCTATCACCTGGCCTTCCACGCCCACCACGCCCACCGCCACCAGGCCCAGAATCTGGTCTTGCAGCACCTGCCGGTAACCGGCGCGGTCTTCGTTCCAGATCACCAGGTCCACCACCAGCCCCTTCAGGCGCCAGTAAGCATGGGCCTGGATGAGTTGGCGCACCAGTTCGATATTGGCCAGGTCGGCGATGCGCAGCAGGACGATGGGCAGGTCGCCGGAAATGGCATAGCCCCAGAGGCCGGATTGCCCGCGCCGGTTGCGCATGAGCACGCTGCTTTCGGCGCGCAGTGCGGCATGGGCATAAAGGATGGCGTTGGCCAGGCGCCCGTAAAGCTGCGCGTCCGCCTCGTCGGCGTTGATCTGGCGCAGCACCACCTGGGCGTGGGTCCAGGCCAGTTCGAAGACGCGGTCGGCGAGGCGGCGATCCTGATATTTCTCGACCAGGTTCAAGGCTGCCGCGCGGCAGTCGGCGATGCCGTAAACCAGGTCCACGCTGGCCGATTGCTCGGGATCGAGGGTGATCCGACAGCGGATGGCGAGCACCGGGTCGAGCACCGAACCCTGGCTGCCGGACAGTGCCACGGCCGTGTCCATCGCCTGGGGTGCGGCGGCGCTACGGCCGCGACCGAGGAAGCGCGCGCGGTCGGTTTCATAGCTCAGTTCCTCGGCATCGGCGTCATGCACGGCCAGCAAATGAAACAGCCAGGGCGATTGCTCGTCGCGGGAGCGGGGGCGGCGGGTGCACAGGATGGCCCGGCTCGGCGCGACGATCTCGGTCTGCACGAAGAGATTGCTGAACGCCGGATGCAGGGCGTCGGCGGCGGGGACCGCCAGCACCACCTCCGCATAGCTGGTGAGCTCGATGCTGCGACGGGTGCCGGAACGGTTGGTGATGCGGACCCGGCGCAGTTCGATGTCGTCTTCCGGCGACACGACGATGTCGGTATGGGTGTCGAAATCGAAATCACCGCCTTTGCCGGTTGCGCGATCGCGGCGGCGGAATTCCGCGCGTCCTTCCGAGAAGATCGCCTCGTAGTGTTCCGCGTGCCGCAGGGTGGGCTGGTGCGCGGTAGACCAGATTGCACCGCTTTCCACATCACGCAGATAGGCGAACGTACCCCAGGCGTCGCGGGTGCCGTCCTCGCGCCAGCGGGTCACGGCGAGGTCCTGCCAACGACTGTAGCCGCCGCCCGCGTGGCTGATCATGACGTGGTAGCGGCCGTTGGACAGCAACTGCACTTCCGGGACCGGCGTATCGGGATTGTTCAGCACGCGGATCGGCATCTCCGGGCTGCCCGCGCCGGCCTCGATGCCGGTCAGTTCCGCAGTATGGGTATAGAAAGCCGAGGCCCTGGGAATGCGTTCCTGCAGCAACAGCAGGGTGGCCTGGAACAGCGGGTCGGCGGCGAAGCGCTTCTGCATCGGCCGGTCCAGCAGCAGGTGGGACAGTGCGAGCAGGCTCATGCCCTGGTGATGGGCCATGTAGGAGCGCACCAGGGCGTGCGTTTCGCCGCGCCGTTGCCGTGCCGGGGTGTAGTCGATGGCCTCGAAGAAGCCGAACCAGCCTTCCGCGCCGACGGCGGCGAGGCGTTGCAAATTCAGGCAGGCCGCCTCCGGCGCCACCATCAGCGCCATCACGCTGGCATAGGGGGCGACCACCAGGTCTTCGCCGAGTCCGCGTTTCAGCCCCAGGCCGGGCACGCCGAAGGCGCGGTACTGGTAGTTGAAATGCACGTCCACCGTGTTGTAGCCGGATTCCGAAATGCCCCACGGCACGCCGCGCTGCTGGCCGTACTCGATCTGCCGCGCCACCGCCGCGCGGGTGGTCTGGTCGAGCAGGGTGTGGTCGTAGCTTGGCATCACCAGTTGCGGCATCAGGTATTCGAACATCGAGCCGCTCCAGGACAGCAGGATCGGCTCGCCGCCGGCGCGGGTGAGCAGGCGCCCGAGGGCGAACCAGCTTTCCTGGGGCAACTGCCCCTGGGCGATGGCGACGAACACGGACAGGCGTGCTTCCGAAGCCAGCAGATCGTAGAAACTCGCGTCGCGCCGCCGCTCGTCCACGTTGTAGCCGATGCTCAACAGGCGCGCCGACTTGTCGTAGAGGAAGCCATATTCCATGTTGGCGAGTTCGCCGGCCTGCAGAGCCAGGCGCTGGATGGCGGCGATGCGGGCCTGGGCACGTTCGCTGCCCAGTTCGATATGGCGGTGCCGTTCGGCCTGCCAGGCGTCCTCGGCGGGCGTCCTGCCAGGGTTGCCGCGAGGGGTCGTCAGCGCCAGCCCCGCCAGGGCGCGCAGGGTCGGGATGGGGTCGAGTTCAGGCCGCTCCACGAGCCCGTCCGGGGCATCCGGCTGCCCGATCCAGGGTGCGAGAAAGATCAGATCGTCGCGGATGGCCTGGCATTGCCGGATCAGCGCCCGCAACCACCAGCACGCCCGGCTCTCGGGCACCTGCCCCAGGTTCTCGCGCATCGCCGTGGCGGATTGGAGCAGCCGGTCGAGCAGATGCCACAGCGCCGGGATCGTTGCCGGACGGGATGCGCTATCGAACTGCTTGCGGAATTGCGCCAGCGTGGCCGGCACGGAGTCACCCGCAGCCTCCTCCAGTATCCCCAGCGTATCGCCCAGGCCATCCAGCCAGCGCGGTTCCAGGATAGGCCGATCGAGCAGCGCGATCAGGCCCGGGCGCAAAGTCAGGAGATGGCCCGCCAGGTTGCCGCTGTCCACCGACGAGATGTAAGCCGGATGCAGCGGTTGCAGTGTTTGCGTGTCGTACCAGTTGTAGAAGTGGCCACGGTGGCGCTCCATTCCCGCCATTGTTTCCAGGGTGTTGCCGGTGCGCTCGACCAGTTGCCCGGCCGGGATGTAGCCGAAGTCGTGGGCGGACAGGTTCGCCAGCAGTGCCAGCCCCATGTTGGTCGGCGAGGTGCGATGCGCCAGCGCGCCGGTGCGGTATTCCTGGTAGTTGTCCGGGGGCAGCCAGTGGTCCTCCGGGCCAACGAAGGTATCGAAGAAGGCCCAGGTCCTGCGCGCGATGCGGCCGAGAAAACGGGTCTGCTCGGCGCTCAGGCGGACCTCGCGACGGGCCAGCGGCAGGCTGATCCACCAGGCGATGGCGGGCGCGGCCAGCCACAGAATCAGGATGGGCCCCGCCACCGGCAGCACGGCCGGAGCGAAGGCCGCCAGCCAGAGGGTGGTGCCGGCGCCAAGCACGGGGGCGAACCCCATGGTGCGGAACGAGGCGACGAGATCGCCACGGCTCAGCAATTCCTGGTCGCCGGAGGGATTCCATTCCAGCAGCCGCTTGTGGGTAACCAGCAGGCGCCAGAGCGTGCGCAGGGCCGCATCCAGGCTGTAGAACGCCTCGTGCGGCAGCGTCACCAGAGCGAAGGCCGCCCGGACGCTACGCTGGCCGGCGGCGTTGGCGCTGGCGGCGAAATGCTGGCCTGGGCGCATGTCGTCCGGTTTGCGCAATACATCGAGCAAGGTGGCCAGCAGCGGCGGAATCAGGAGGACGCCGAGCACCGCCAGAGTCCAGAAAGCGGCTGCCGAAAACACGGTCCAGCCCAGCACCAGGAGCAGCGTCAACGCCGCCGGCACCAGGCTGCGGCGCAGGTTGTCGAACAGTTTCCAGCGTGCCAGCAAAGACAGCGGGTTCCCGCCACGCCGCCCATCGGGACCGCGCAGCCAGGGCAGCAGCCAGCCGACGAGTTGCCAATCGCCGCGTATCCAGCGGTAGCGGCGGTTGACGTCGGCGCCGTAGCGGGCCGGGTATTCCTCATACAACTGCACGTCGCTCAACAGCCCGGCGCGGACATAACAGCCTTCGAGCAGGTCGTGGCTGAGGATGCGGTTCTCGCGAAAGCGCCCCTTGAGCGCCTGTTCGAAGGCGGCGACGTCGTAGATCCCCTTGCCGATGAACGAACCTTCCTGGAACGCGTCCTGGTAGACGTCGGAGACCGCGCGGGTGTACGGATCGATGCCCGGCTCGCCGCCATTCAGGCGGGCATAGCGCGATTGGCTGGTGCCGGGCAGGCTCACGCTCACGCGTGGCTGCAGGATGCCGTAGCCGGCGACGACCCGGCCCAGGACCGCGTCGTAGACCGGACGGTTGAGCGGGTGCGCCATGGTGGCGACGAACTGGCGCGCGGCGTCGCGCGGCAGTTGCGTGTCGGTGTCCAGGGTAATCACGTATTTCACGTCGGCAAGCCGCGCGACGGCACCGACCAGCAGGGAGAAGCCAGCGCTGTCGTTTTCTTGTAGCAGGGCGTTCAGGTCCGCCAGCTTGCCGCGCTTGCGCTCGTAACCCATCCAGATTCGGTCGTGGGGATTCCAGCGGCGCGGGCGATGCAACAGGAAGAAGACATCGTCGTGGTTGCCACCAGGCGCGTACTGCGCATTCAGGGCTTCGATCCGCTCCCGGGCCAGACGCAGTAGCGGCTCGTCATTGGCCAATGTTTCCTCGGCCGCATCGCAAAAGTCGGTCAACAGGGCGAAATGCAGGTTCGCGTCGCGATTGGCCAGGAAGCGGACTTCCAGCGCCTCGACCAGACGCTCGATGTTGCGCGGGCTGGTGAGCAGGGTCGGAACCACCACCAGGGCGCGCGATTGCGGCGGAATGCCGGTGGAAAAGTCCATGCGCGGCAGCGGATGCGGCGATGCCAGCAAGGTGAACAGCCAGTTCACCAGTGCCACCGCGAGTTGGCCGCTGGCCAGCAGGGCGAGGAGGCCCAGCGGAGCCAGTGCCCAAACCGCCAGGCTCCCGCGCGCCTCGGCCAGGAATCCCGCAGCCAAAAGCAGCGTGAGCAGTGTGACCGCACCCAGATACAGCAGCAGGGGAGATCGGCTTGCCCTGCGCCGCAGCCGCGCGGCCAGGGGAGGGCGCGCGCGCGTGGCGTTTTCCAGTTCGGGCAGGCCACGGTCGATCAGGTAGTAGCCCACATGCGCGGTTCTGTCGGCCTGGCCGATTCGGGCCGCACCCGCCTGCGCCAGCTCGATGGCACGGCTGGCCACCGCTTCCTCGCTGAGTCCACTGAGCCCGCTCGCCTTCGCAATTTTCTCGACGACGTGCCGGTAACGGTCGCGGCTGGCAAAGTCCATCCCGGCGTAGGTCGCGCCCGGGTCCGTGCGCAGGGTCCGTTCGACCACGCTCATGGACTCGACGAACTCGCGCCAGTCCATGGTCCCGAGCAAGCGCAGGCTGCCGATGCTGTTGCTGATGGAGACCTGGTCGGCGGCCTGTTGCTGGTTCCCCGCGCGCACCAACTGCTCGATGCTCAGACCTGACTCGGCCAGTTGCTGTTCTATCCAGGTCAGCGGCAGTGCCAGGGTGGGGCCTTGTCCCTGCAGGCGACGTGCCAGTTCCGATACGAACGGCGGGGTCATGGGCGGCTGCGAGCGCGCCATATCCGCGATCACCAGGATCAGGTTTTTCGGGTCCTGGCGAGCAATCTCGGTCAGTTTGTCCGTCCAGTCGACCGCCAGGTCCCGGTCCAGCCTGCCGCCGGCGATGCGCAGCGCGACGCGGCGCAGGTTCTCGATCAGCGCCAGACGCAGCATGATCGGGATGGCCCACAACTCGCCCAGCCGCAATGGGGTGATCGATTGGTAGGCCGTGACGAAACGGCTGAGACTGTCCGGGTCCACCCGTCCATCGCCATGGGCGATGGTCTCCAGGGCGATGTCATAGACGCGCGGCAGCCCCCTCGAAGCCCCCTCGGCGAGACTCGGCAATTCCCGGCTATAACCCTTGGGCAGGTGGCGCCGGGCGGTGCGAATCTGCTCTTCGACCAGATAGAGGTTATCGAGCAGCCACTCCCCGGCGGGCGTGATGCGGTGCTTCGCCGCGACCACCGCCTTCAGCCGTTCGCAGGTTTCGATCAGCACACCCTCGTTCGCGTCCAGGCGCGACAGCAACTGCTCCGACACCCGCCCCGGCGCCAGGCGGTGGGCGGACGCGAGACGCACGCCGTGTTGCGCCATCTGATCGCTGCTGAACAACTTCGCGCGTAGCGGCGCCTCCTCGTCGCCGGATTTGCCCGGAACGCCGCTGCCGTCCGGGGACACGCCCGCTAGCTGTGTCCGAATCCGACCCCACCAATGGCCGAAGAAGTTCGTATTGCCCGCTATCCACGCTGCTCTCAATCAATTCTCCCAACCCGGTAGTTGCGGCACGCGGCGGGACGCCGAAGGGCCGTAGGATGTGGTGAGCGCAGCGAACCGCATCAACCACGGTTGCGCTATTTGATGCGGTTCGCTGCGCTCACCACATCCTACGCGGGCTACGCAGGCTTGCCTGCAGGCGAGCGGCGGTGGGCTTACATCATTTCCCGACTTCGTGGCCGATTACACCGCCGACGGCCGCGCCGCCCACGGTTCCGACCGCGCTGCCGCCGGTCAGAACGGCACCGCCGATGGCACCGACTCCGGCGCCGATGGCGGTGTTCTTGTCCTGCGCGGACATCCCGGCACAACCACCAAGCAGCATGGCTGCGACAGCGGCACTGAGTGCGAATTTCTGCATGGATTTCATGTGATTACCTCTATCTGAAGGTTGTCATCCCGGTACGCCGTACCGGGTGGTTCCGAGTGGCTACTTGCCGAAGCGCGCTTTGGCTTGATTCACGCAAACTTCCTTCGCACTGCCGGCCAAGGCATCGCATTTTTCCTTCGCCACCTTGTATTGGGCGTCCAGCGTGTCCGCTGCGGCGTCCTTCTGGGCCTTGCTGGTCTCGGTCCTGGCCGTGGTTTTCGCGTCCGAGGCCTTCAGTTCAGCTTTGGCGTTGGCCTTGACGCTGGTCTGCGCGGCCTTTGCTTCCTTCACACAAACATCTTTCACGTTGCCGGCCACGTCGTCGCACTTTTCATTGGCCACCGCATAGTCGGCATCCGCCTTGGCGACGAGCGCCAGGTAGTGGTTCTTCCGGGTGGGCTTGTAGCTGGCTTCGAGTTCGGCCAGGGCGACTTTTTCCTGGCCCTTGGCCCCGGCCACGCAAATATCGTTCGGGTTGCCGGCCAACGGCGCGCAGTTGGCCTTGCTTGACTTGTACTCGAGCGCGATCTTGTCCTTGCCAGCCTTGTAGTCGGATTTGGAAATGCCTTCCGCCATCGCACCCGCGTTTAACGTAATGCCGAGTGCCAGGATGAGTACGTTGATATTGAATGTTTTCATCATTGATCCTTTGGGTAACGAGATTGGGTGTGAGGTCAGGCAGGTCATGCCGGGCCAACACTGCTCTTCGCCAGGAACGCATTGCCGCGACCATTGCGGGTCGCCGCGCGGCGGACGTTGCATTTGGCTCCGATGCTTCGATATTGGGGAGCACGTTCGGCGCCGTCTGTCTGCTGACGCACATAAGTGACAGGGCTAATTTGCCCCATCCCAAATCCATAAGTGACACAACGGGTTAAGCGAGGTTGCTGGACAAGCGCCATGCTGAACGGTATAAGAAGGGGATGGCGAGCGCCCCCTTCCCCGATCCGTCCTTGCTGCTGAAGTC
>JAUYFG010000293.1 GCA_030690985.1 Pseudomonadota bacterium | reverse complement strand
AGTTCGCCCCGCTTGCGCCGGCGCTCGTCGGCCAGCAGTGGGTTGAAGCAGGCCACCAGGCGCTCGCCGGGATAGTCGGGCGAACGGATCTCGGCCAGATTGGTTTCGTCGAACAGGGACAGTTGCAGGCTTCCGCCGTCGACCAGTTCGCGAATGGCGGGCCCGCGCAGGGCCGAGATCCAGCCCAGTCCGGGATGTTGTTTGAGCTTGCCGATCTGGGTTTCGGTGAGCATGCCGCGGTCGCCCACCAGCACCACGCGGGACAGGCCGAAGCGCTGGCGGAGTTTGTCCACCTGATCGGGGACCGTCGTGGGGTCGCCGGTATTGCCGGGATAGACGTCGATGGCCACCGGGCGGCCTTCGCCGTCGGTCAGCAGGCCGTAGACGATGATGGGCAGTCCCTTCTTGCCGTCGCGGTTGTGGCCGAGGCGAGCCAGCGGGCAGGTACGGCCTTCGTAGTAACTGCTGCTGACGTCATAGAGCACGAGGGCGCCTTCCTGGAGATGACGTTGGGCGAGTTTCTTTTCGATGTGGGGCTGGCGGGCCAGCAGCCAGTCCATGGCATTGTACAAGTCGTCCTCGGTGGCGTCGGCGACACTGAGTTCCTCGGCCAGCGTGGTGGTATGCCAGAGCCGCGTGGTGGCGAGTTTGGAGCAGGGGTGGAGGAGGCGTTCGGCGATCATGGCCAGGACGAGGTCGCGCTGGCGCGAGGGTTTGGAGGCGAGCAGCGAGTCCAGGCCCAGCCGGTGCATGGAGCCGAGCACGGCCTGGACGTGGCCGTGGGGGAGGTTGCGTTCGACCAGGAAGGCTTCGGAGGCGGGCAGGAACTTCTCGCCGGCCAGGGAGCGGCGGATGAGGTCGATGAGGTCGGGCGGCAGGTGGGAGATGTTGCCGAGGGTCTGGTGGCGGACCTGGGAACCGACGCGGAAGGTGCGGCGGAGCAGGTGGGTCTGGTAGAGCTTGCCTTTGTAGGTGCGTGATGTGGTGGCCACGTGAACTCGGCCAGTCCTGGATGGCATAGCTGATTATAAGCGACACGAAAAACGAATGCAAGCACAATCTGAGATATGTAGTGGCTACAAAAGGAAGTTCGAAACTGAGCCAAACGATTGAACCAACAGGGGTAAGCCTATTTCAAGCGCTGGAACTTCGGTCTAGCGCCGCATCAAGCGGATTGAGCCGTTGGAGGTGGAGAGTTCAATGAGCGGTCCGCCGTTGCCGAGGCGGCCGTCGAGTTTCGTCTTCGAGATGATGCGGGTGGTGACTTCGAAGTCGGACGTAATCGAGCCGTTGGAGGTCGAGGCCTTGACGTCGGCGCTGATGCCGGCGGGCAGGCGGACGTTGACGCT
>JAUYFG010000285.1 GCA_030690985.1 Pseudomonadota bacterium | reverse complement strand
TAAAGACGCCGGCGAGGCGCCGGCGCTACATATCAGTGGCGCATCCCGCCGCCCGCCTTGCGCACCTCGGCTTCCACCGCCAGCTTCTGTTCCTTGCCGTCGGCTTCCTTTACCACCAGGGTCAGCGGCACCTTCTGGCCGGGTTTGATCTGGCCCTTGAGACCGATGAACATGACGTGCAGATCGCCCGGTTCCAGTCTCACGGTCTTGCCCTTGGGGAGCGCGATTTCCTTCACCTGGCGCATTTCCATGACGCCGTTTTCCATTTTCATGAAATGCAGTTCGAAGGTTTTGGAAACCGGGCTGCTACCGCCCACCAGGGTCATGTCGGCATCGGCGGTAAGGTTCATGAAACCGCCGGCGACCTTCTGGCCGGGCGCGGTGGCGCGCACCCAGGCGTTTTCCACCTTGACGCTGTCGGCCAGGGCGGGGGCGGCCAGGGTCATGGCCAGAATCAGGGTAAGCAGGGTGCGTTGCATGGTGTTTCCTTTTACAAAATCCATTCCAGTTGAGCGAAGGCGAAGCGGCCGGCGCTGGGGAGGCGGGTTCCAACAGCAACATCGCCGCCGGTGACTCGATTGATACCGCCGAGGTGGTCGTAGTAAAGCTTGTCGAGCAGGTTGTCGATGCCGAAATTGACTTTTACGCCCTTGGCCGCGCGCCACTGGGCGTGCCAGTCGAATACGGCGTAGCCGGGAGTGGTCTGTTCGTTGCTGAGCAGGGTCGCGCCGGTGCCGACATTGACGTAGCGCGTGACGTCATCCTGGCCTCGCGCCATGCGCGCCACCAGGGTGTTGCCCCAGGCGCCGGCCTGGTAGCCGGCTTGCAGGGTCAGGCGTAGCGGGGCGATGCGGTAAAGGTTGCTGTCGTTGTCCAGATTACGGCCGCGCACGTAGCTCAGCACCCCGGCGAACTGCCAGGCGCCGGCCGTGTAGCCCCAGGAACCATCCAGGCCGACCAGGCGGGCAGCGTGGTTTTCATAGCGCAGCACATTGTTGACGCCCGTGGTGGTGTGGGGGGTACCGACGATGTAGTCGCTGACGCGCTGGTAGAACGTGCCCAGCTTGTAGTCATGGCCGCCGACCTTGCCCTGTATGGCGAGGCTGAGGGCATGGGCGACTTCCGGCTTGAGGCCCAGTTGGCCGAGGTAGCTGTTGCCATCCGCCTGCCCCGCGCTGGCGGAAAGCGGCGTGTATTCATAGCGCTCCAGCAGGCTGGGGGAGCGGGTCTTGCGGGTCAGGCCGATCTCGTAGCCCAGTTCGGGCGCGGCGGCGTACTGGAACAGGGCGTTCCAGTCCCAGTTGTGGTCGGTCTTCTTGCGCTCGGCATTATTGAAAGCGACGCCCAATGCGGAGGTGGCATCGGCCTGTGCCGCCCCCTCCCGCACCCGGCCGGCAATCATGCTCACCGTATCCGAGCGCAGCCCCAGGTTGGCGCTCCAGGCGCCGCCCAACACGCCCTGCCATTCGCCATAGACGCCCAGGCGGTCGCGGCTGGCGTCGCGCAGGATGTCCTGGCCGAAAGCGCCCGTAGTGGCGTTCCACTGGTAGGTATTGAATTCGTTGCCCAGCCACTCCGCGCCGAAATTCACCCGCCCGCCCGCCATGTTCCGCTTGCCGCCCAGCACCAGGCCCACGTCGGTGCTGGTGGCCGGGGCAAACATGCCGGTGGTGAGGCCGCGCAGGCTGTAGTTGTCCATCAGGTGCTCGATGTCGTGCCAGTACACGCGGCCGGTCACGCTGGTGTCGCCCAGTTTGCCGTCCCAGGCCAGGTTCACCGCGTCGGCGTCGTCCTTGACCATGTCCATCGGCAGGGACGGGTTGCCGGCGTCTTTGACCCGATGCTGGCTGACGCTGGCGTCGAAGCGGCCGGATTCGCCGGCACGGGCGAAGGAAAGCTTGTGGCGTTGGCTGTCATAGCCCGTGTCTTTCACCGTGCCGTTGGCGTATTTCAGGTCGTTGCCCTGGGCAAAATTGCCGGCGTAGGACAGCGCGTTGTCCTGGTTGGCCGTGCCGGCGTTGAGGCCCAGGTTCCAGCCGTCGTTGGCGCCGCTGAAGCCGGCGTCGATCTTGCCGTTTTGCCGCCAGGCGGCATCGGCCTGGAATGCCGGCCGGGCGGATTGCACCAGGATCGAGGCGCCGAGGGCGTCGCCGCCCGCCGATACCGGCGAGGCGCCCGCGATCAGGGTCAGATTTTCGGTATCGGACGGGGCCGTGTAGTGCAACGGCGGGTCCATGTGGTTGGGGCAGGCCGGGGTGATATCCATGCCGTCCACCAGAATGTTGACGCGGTCGCCGCTCAAACCGCGCACCTGGGCAATGCCGGTGAGCGGGCCATTCTTCACTACGGCTGCGCCCGGCAGTTCCGCCAGCGCAGCGGCCAGATCGGCCAGCACCGGGGTGGGTGTGGTGCGACTGGAGGCAAACGGGCTGAAGCCGGGCCGCTGCGCGGTGACGGAAATCTCGTCCAGGGTCGGAATGTCGGCGGCGAGGCCATACCAAGGGCAGGCGGCGAGCAGGGCGATAAGGGGCTTCAGGCGGGGCTTCAGGCGCGACTTCATTTCCGGACTCCGTTATCGAAATAAGCGCGGCATGTTAGGAAGCGCTTATGGATTCGGGAATGCGGCAAATTGTCGCAGGGCCTGTAGCGCCGAATGATGAAACCGGGCGCCCTTGTAGCGCAGGCGTCTCGCCTGCTCTCGGCGCTGAATGCAGGCGGGACGCCTGCGCTACAAGGGGCGAGCGTGTTTCACGCTAAGCCGGCTGTTTTAAAAGACGCCGGCTGGAAGCCGGCGCTACTTGCCTCGATGCACCCAGTCTGCGCCCAGGCTGCCCCACAGGCTTTCCCGGTAGACGGGGCTGCTGACGCGGGCGAGTTCGCCTTCGGCCTGAGCCAGCAGTGCCTGGCAGGGCGCAAGCTGGTCGGGGTCGCAGCGTTCGCGCGCGTCGGCTTCCAGGAAGGCCTTGAGGTAGGCCACCTGGCGTGCGGCCAGGGCCACGTCGCGTTGCTGTTTGAGGTCCAGGCGCTCGTGATACCAGTCGCTCGCCAGCAGCAATTCGCGCGTGAACAGGGCGCGAATTACCGGGTGCTGGAGGCCTTTCCCCTGGAATTCGCCGCTGACCATGATGTGCAGCAGCGCTTGCAGCGGCGGGCAGGCGTCGGCGATCGAGCCGTCGTCCAGATAGCCCTGGGCGACCTGGCATTGTGAAGCGACGATGTGCTGGATGCCTTCGACATAGGCGTCGAGGTTCTGGGTTTCCGGTTTCAGCATGGCTTCGTCGAACACCGCCATCGGGCTGTCGAAGATCTTGCCCAGGTAGGCGTGCGCGAAGCGGCTGGTGATGCGGTAGCCGAGGCGGCTGGCGAGGACGCGCTGGCCGTTGTGGTCGAAATCTTCCAGCGCTTCCAGGTAGCCGCGCCCGATCAGCCAGGCCGGGTCTTGCTCGCGCGGGGTGAGGCGGCTCCAGATTTCCGGAACCAGGAAGCTGACATCGTGATCGACCCGGCGCTCATGGCCGATGAAGCCGGCGGCGGAGCTGAAGCCGGGGTAGCCGCACAGGATGAAGGAGACCAGGGCGTTGTTGAGGTCGGCGGTGGTGGACAGGGCGTTGAACGGGCCTTTGGTGAGCGCGCCTTCGGAGCCGGCCCCGGTGGTCGAGGGCGACTTGCCGGAAAGGCTGGCAATGAAGTCCATGAACAGTTCCGGCAGTTCCTGATAGTGGATCGGCCCGTACACGGCGAGCGGCTTGATGCCGGGGGCTTGCGGGTTGTTGCGGCGCCCCGGCAGCATGGCGTTGACCGGGAAATACACCGGCTGCCGGGCGGGAATGCGCCGTTGCAAACGGGTGCCGAGTTCCGCCAGCGTGCGCTCGCGCGGGTTGACCAGGTCCGGGCGCATTTGCAGGTAGCGCATGTTGGGGCTGGGTTTGCCGCCGACGATGCGCGGATGCGCGGAGGAGACGAGCCAGCCGTCTTCGACGGCGTCGGCCGCCGCCTGGATGAACTGGCGCATCGGCTCGCTGTATTGCGAAAAGGCCACCACGTCGTCGACCAGGTCGCGCGCGTCCTGGCGGTTGAGCGGGGCGAAGTTGGAAATGAAGTTGTCGGGCAGGGTCAGATCGAGTTCGCTCTGCGGGTCCATGCCGCGATGCTTGGCATCGTCCGGGCGCTGGAACAGGCGCGCTTCGCAGTTCTCCACCAGCTTGACCGAGGGGTGCGGCCAGGCCGGGTTGAGGTGGCTGAGCTGGCTGGCCGGCAGGGTGGCGGCGACGGCGATGTCGTCGGCCAGTTGCACCTTGCGGGCGCCTTCGAAGTCTTGCCTGAGCTTGTGCACGCGCCAGGCGCCGTCGGGCATCCGGCCGACCCGCAGGTAGCTCGCCACCAGGCGGCGGCCGTGGTACTTGAGTTCATGCGCGGGCTGGCCGTTGACCAGGTCGACGGAAAAATGCTCGCGCCAGTTGTCTTGCCACTCGGGGCGATAGAAGCGCTTGATGACGAACACCAGGGCGCGGATGTGCTGCGGAATCGCTTCCAGCCAGGCGTTGTATTCGGGGGTGTATTCGGTGCTGGAGGGGGTGAGCAGGCGGATCACCGAGCCGACCGAGCGATCTGCGCCGAGCAGGCTGCGGCTGTCGTGCCCTTCCATCGGGTCCACCTTGAAGCGGGTGGAATAGTCGCGGTTGAAGATGGCGGCCACCTGATCCAGGTCGTCCTTGATGTCTTTGACGAAGAAGGGTCCGGAGAGCAGAGAACCGACCAGGGACTTGGAAATTTCCGACTTGCCGCCGCCGGAGACGGTGCAGGGTTTGTAGCAGAAGGTGCCTTCCGCATCGCTGCCGAGCAGGCGCCAGGTGGGCGCGTGCGGATGCTTTTCCAGTTGAATCTTGTAGCCGCAGGGGTAGAGGTAGGTGTGCCCGGCCAGCAGCTTGATGCTGTGGTCCTCGCCCCAGGCCACGCGCAGGGTATTCACGTCGAAGCGCGCATCTTCCGGCACGAAATGGATGTTCGTGTAGCGCCGGTCGCTGGCATGGCCTTCCGGGTGGATTTCCACCTGGTCGCCCAACAGCACCAGCACCTCGGCCAGGGTGTGGCCGTGATCGGGCAGGCGGCTGTCGGGCGCGTAGATCTCGCCCAGGTTGAAGCTGGGAAAGGCCAGGGCGCCGCCGGAGTGTTCTTCCTCGCTGCCGCCGAACAGGTTGGCGGCGTAGCTGATCTGCGACTTGATTTCCTTCTTGCTGTAGCCGAAGTAGTTGTCGGCGATCAGGGTGACGATCACCCCGCGCATGTCGCGGCAGACGATCTTGAAGGCCTGGCCGTCGTTGTACAGCTCGTCGGCCACCTTCCAGCACATGCCGTCGCGGCGTTGCCGCTCGTTGGCGGCGTCAAAGTGCGGCAGGCCCAGGTCTTTCTTGCGCAGGCTGGTGAGGTGGGGCGCCAGGATGACGCAGCCGGTGTGGCCGCTCCAGCCCGCCACGTCGAGGCCGGCGTCGTTTTCCGGTAGATAGGGGTCGCCGGCATTGCCGAAAATACGCTCGACAAAATCCAGGTTGGCCACCAGCCCGCCCGGCGCGAAGAAACGCGTTTCCATGGACTTGGCCGGCATCACCTCCGCCACCTCGGGGGAAACCAGCGGGCGCAGCAGCAGCGACACCCAGAGGTGCGCGCCTTCCGGCTGCTGGCTGGTGTAGGGCAGGCGCAGCAGATCATCCGGCGCGTCCAGCGCGGCGCGCAGCAGCGCGGCGAAGGTCGCGGCCGGCACCGCCTTCTTGTCCCAGGGAATCGGCAGGCCACCTTCGGCGATGTGGAACACGCCCTCGGTGGTGCGGCGATCCTTGCCCGGGTTGTGCAGCACGCCCTGGCGCACGCGATAGGAGGTGAGATGGCGCGACTCGAAGTGGTCGCCATCGAGCGGCAGGGACAATTCCGCCGCCAGACCGGGGCGATCCAGGATGAACGGCGCGGCGGGCAGCCGAATCCGGGTGTCGACGCCATTGCGCGCCAGGTAGTCGTTGACGAAGTCCTGGATGCGCTGGTCCGCCGGGCAGCGGTAATCACGCAACAGGCGGCGGTGCTGACGGTAATTGCGCAGGAGGTCATCGGCGACATCGAGCAGATCGTCGTCGCCCTCGCGCGGCACCGGTTGACCCGAAGCGGCGAGTTGCAAATTAATCTGGCGAATGCGCTTCATCCGCCCCGGACTGACCGAGCGAGGAGCGGCGGGAGGCGTAGGTTGGCCGAGGCGGGCGATATCGTTGTCCAAAGATTCGTTGTCCATACACATCTCTGCAAGAAACAAGGCCACGCCGTAAGCGATGCAAGCGGGCGGAAGGATCGGGAGAAAAACCAGAGGAGGCCGAAAACCAGCCTGCAAACCTGCGAATCATGACAGAAGCAAGGCATTCCGGGCAAGGAAACGGCACGCCACACAGACTTATCAGGAAATCCAACCCATTGATAAATAATGGTTATCAGGGGTATTTTTGGCGCCGCAAGAGTGCGACGCAATAGGTGCCAAGAAAGACCGGGTTACTGACAACCAAGTGGCGCAAAAACCGTGGCGGTCCGTCAAATTCATAACGCAACCTGCCTTTCCAGTCGTGGCGGAACCATCGACTGGATTTACCACAGTCGAGCCGCGCCTCCATGAAAAAGGGGGCCAATCAACCATCAAACCTGGATTTCTTTCTTGTAAGCTCATACGATCCACCCGTGGTATATCCATCTGGTGAATTCGGCTAATCAATAGGAGTTGAACATGCTTATCGCTCGAAAAACCTTGCTGGCGGCCGTGGCTGCTTCCATGTTCGGCGGCATCGCCCTTGAAGGCCATGCCGCAAATGTCGACTTTCTGTTCGTGGTGGATGAGTCCGGGTCCATGAGCGGTGAGCAAACGTTCCTGCAAACATTTGTGCCCGATCTGCAGTCGGCTTTTGCCATGCTGGCGACCCCCCTCACCACCAGTTTCGGCCTGATCGGCTATGGCCAGTCCGCCAACAGCGGCAACCCGCGCCAGCATCTGGTCAACGGTGGCGATTTCGGCACGGCGGCGCAATTTGTCACTGCGGCGAACAATCTGGAAGTCTCCGGTGGTACCGAAGACGGCTATGAGGCCATCCTCTATGGCTTGAACAACGTGACTTTCGACCCCCTCAGCCGCCGCGTGGTGATTATCGTTACCGACGAAGACCGCGACAACACCGATGCCGCCGCCACCCTGGCAGCGGTGCAAGCCGCCTTGACCGCGGCGGGCGCGACGATGTCGGGCATCCTGAATCAGGGCATCACTTCGGGTATTTCCACTACCGCAATCGCCACCGACGGCACCGTCAGCTACATCGCCGATGGGAGCGGTGGTTTTACCACCCAGGCGGGCTATGTCTTTGGCGCTGCGGGCGGCGCCACCACGACCGATTATTCCGACCCGGCGATTGCCAATGCGGGTTGCGTGGCGGATCTGAATCTGCTGCGGGCCGGTGGGGCGACTGCCACCTCCTTCGCCGCCGCCTTCCTCAACTGCGTGCAAGTTGTGGTGCAGCAACAGGTTGTCGGGGGTGAAGTGGCCATCCTGACCCACGCCCATCCCGTGGTGAGCGCCAGCCTGGCTACTGTAATGGGCATCAGCAACTATCAGCTTTCCGCCATCGGTCACCGGATCCATGCATTGCGCCAGAGTGCCTCCCTTCCGGGCATCCAGGTCGCCGGCCTGGACTTCATCCAAAACGGCTATGCCATGAATGAAGCCGATCGCCGCGATCTGGGGATGCCGCTGGGCGGCGGCGCCAGTGCCGATGCGAGCGGGGTGATTGCCGATAATCGTCTGTCAGGCTTCATTTCCGGCCGTGTCGAGGTGGGTGATTTCGACCAGAGCGCCGGGATTACCGCTTTCGATTACAAAGTGCATGGACTTACCGCAGGAGCCGACTACCGGCTCAAGGATGACGTGGTGGTCGGCGCCAGCCTCAGCTATCACCGTACCGACTCCAACCTCGCCAACAATGCGGGCGGTGTGGACATCGATAACTACGGGCTGGCTCTGTACGCCAGCAAGATGCTCCCATCCGACTATTACGTGGATGGCACCCTCACCTATACGTTCGGCGACATGAAAACCCTGCGTAACGTGACCGGTGGCCAGGCTAAGGGCAGCACCAATAGTGGTGAGCTGGCACTGCACGTCAATGCCGGACGCGATTTCAAGATGAATGATCTGACCTTCGGCCCGTTTGTCGGGGCGCGCTACAGTGAAACCACGGTCGATGCCTACAACGAAACCGGCACGCTTGCGGTCAACGTCGCCAGGCAACGGGTGGACGGATGGACGCTGGAAGCCGGCGGCCGGGTCAGCAAGGACTTGTCGATGAACTGGGGCAAGCTGACGCTGGGTGGCAACCTCACCCTGGTTCACGCACTGGACAGCAATGCCCGCACGGTTTCCACAAGCCTCGCCAGCGGCACCACACTCACCAGCACCGTCCCCGGGACGGATCGGACCTACTTCCGACTGGGCCTGGATGCCAAGGGCGAGGTCAAGAAGAACACCCAGGTGTTCGCCCGCTATGACACCCTGCTGGACCACGCGCAGTCGACCGCGCATTCCTTGCAGGTCGGGGTGCGTATGGCGTTCTGATTCCCGTGATGGTTTCAGAAACAAGGGCGGCCGTCAGGCCGCCCTTTTTTTCGTACCGGGCCAGGAACCCTAGCCGGCGAAGCCGGAACCAAACAGGGTGCCCGGATGGAGCGAAGGCGGAATCCGGGAAGGGATGTGGCGCACTTCCCGGATTCCGCCTTCGCTCCATCCGGGCTACAAATCTGCTCATAAAATGTGAAGACTTGAGCCGTTAGTGACTAGATGCCCAGGTCTCCGATCAGCTTTGCCCAGTTTTCCACCCAACAGCAGACGTGGTCGAAACCAGGCAGGACGACAACTGTGCCGGCCAATTCAGATGGAATCAGAGAGGTTGGCAAGTTGGTATCGCGCCCGCCAACAAAATGGGTCTGGCGTACTTCGGCGGCAAGCGGGGGTTGTCGGGCAGGGTTGAGAGAACCTTCCAGTTCCAGATAACCGTGGTGGCGTGCCCAGGCCGTGGTGTCGTGCAATCCCGCCACCGTGACCAGAGCGACGGCTTCCGGAATCCTTGGCGCCAGGAGCCTCCCCAAAGCGGCACCACCGCTGTATCCGATCAGCACGACCTCAGAGGCACCCGCTCGCCGAATCACACGCCGCAGCGCCTCAGCCATGCTATCCACCACCTGAGGGCTGTAACGGCCATGCGTCCACAGATAGGGCACACAGCCGGTATCGGCAAATGATCCGTGATAGCAGGGGCGGCCAAGGTACACGGCAGGCCAGGGATCGCGGGCCATCAGATCCAGGGCAAGGGGGTTGCGCGGGGTGGGGTCTGTTGCCACGTGCCTGCCATCCACCCAGGGCGTGCCATCCCCATCCAGGTACACATGCAATCGGGCCGCATTGGGATGCGGGTTTTTCCAGAAGACCGCATGCAGGAAATGCCGGCCTTCGATCGAACCCCGGGCCAGGCCTGGCGCATCGACGTGGGCGGAGAATCCCCGAGAAGGCTCGCTAGCGCATCCCCCCAGCCAGAGAGCGGACACGGCAACCAGAAGAATCCAAGAGAGGCGATTTTTTATCTGCGGTTTCATGTCGAGGCTCCCCTGCAAGTCATGCGCAATGCAAAAAGCCCGCAAGGCTGATTCCCGGCGGGCTATCTGGATGTTGCTGGAAGTCTTCGGAACTAAGCATGGTGCCCGGGACGGGAATCGAACCCGTAAGACCGAAGTCGAGGGATTTTAAGTCCCTTGTGTCTACCAGTTTCACCACCCGGGCTTGAACGGCGTTAATTCGCTACAAGGGGGAGAGGGGGGCCTTGCCGGAGTCGAAGCGATCTACCCGGATTTCCACCCTCCAGCCACCTCACATCAATCATCACCCACACAGACCGAAAACCGAGTACTCGTGCGGCTGCCGACTGCTGCATGTGTTGTTGGATTGATTGATATTGAGCCATCAAGCCGACAACGGGGCGCATTCTCGACTTTGCCGCAGACAAGGGGCAAGCATTTCCGTGAAACAACCGGCATCGAACCGCATCATGCCGCGTGTGCCAGGTTGATGCGGTTCGCTGCGCTCACCACATCCTACGGCAGTTGTTTCACAGGGCGGGGCGGCTCATAAAGAGCCATGACGAGTTACTTTGGGACGCCGACGTGTCTGGTGTTGCCGTCAGGCCGCCTCGCGGAACCCGCTTCCCGACAGTGCAAAGCTTTCGGCGTAGGCGACGGGATTGCTTCCGTCCCAGGCGCGGCCGTCCATCAGGGTGGCGCCGCGCATATCCGCGGTCGGCACGGCTACGCCAATCTGGCTGGCCGCATCCCGATACAACCCGATCTGGTTCACCTGGCGCGCCACGGCCGGATAGTCGGGGTGGCTGCTCAGCATGCCCCAGCGCTGCTGCTGGGTGAGGAACCACATGCCGTCGGACAACCAGGGGAAGTTGACCTGGCCGTCGTCAAAAAAGCTCATGGGATGGGCATCCCGCCAAGTGCGGCCGAGGCCATCCTGGTATTGCCAGAGCAGGCGCCCTTCGATGAGGGCCACCGGCACGTTGATGAAATCCGGGCCGGCCAGGATGCGGGCGGCTTCGCTGCGGCCCAGGTCGCTATCCAGATAACGGGCGGCCTCCAGCACCGCCATGATCAGGGCACGCGCCAATTCAGGGCGTTCCCGCGCAAAGCCTTGCCGGCAAGCCAGCACTTTTTCCGGGTGATCCGGCCAGATGTCCTGGCTGGTGGCCACGGTGAAGCCCGCGTTCTCGTGGATGGCCAGGGCGTTCCAGGGCTCGCCGGCGCAGAAACCATCCAGGTTGCCCACGGCCAGATGGCCGGCCATTTGGGGCGGCGGCACCACCACATTGTTGATGTCCCTGAACGGGTGGATGCCGTGGCTGGCCAGCCAGTAATACAGCCACAGGGCATGGGTGCCGGTGGGAAAGGTCTGGGCGAATGTGTGGCGGCGCGGGTCCGCGCGGAGCAGCCGGGCCAGGTCGGCGCCATCGCGCACGCCGCGCTCGTGCAGGCGCCGTGACAGGGTGATGGCCTGGCCGTTGCGGTTGAGGGTCATCAGCACCGCCATGTCCTGGCGCGGCCCGCCGATGCCCATCTGCACGCCGTAGACCAGGCCATAGAGGGCATGCGCCGCGTCCAGTCCACCGCTGAGCAACTGGTCGCGGATGGCGGCCCAGGAGGGCTCGCGCGACAACACCAGCTCGATACCGTGTTTGCGGTCGAAGCCCTTGGCTGCGGCCATGACCAGGGGCGCGCAGTCGGTCAGGGGAATGAAGCCGACGCGAATACGGCTGCAACCGGGTGAGGAAGGGGCGGAGGGCATTGCGCTGATCTCCCGGGACGAAAACAAGATCAGGCCGCTTGCTTGTGATGTTTCTGGTAGAGGAACGCCAGTACCTGACCACGCAGGTGGTGGTAGTGCGCGTTTTTCACCAGCGCCAGACGATCACGTGGACGTGGCAGATCGACGTCGAGGATTTCGCCGATGGTGGCGGACGGACCGTTGGTCATCATGACGATGCGGTCGGAGAGCAGCACCGCTTCGTCGACGTCGTGGGTCACCATGAGGGTGGTGGCCTTGGTTTCTTCGACGATGCGCATCAACTCGTCTTGCAGGCTGGCCCGGGTCAGCGCGTCGAGGGCGCCGAACGGCTCGTCCATCAGGAGGACTTTGGGTTCCATGGCGAGGGCGCGGGCGATGCCCACGCGCTGCTTCATGCCGCCGGAAATTTCGCCGGGACGCTTGTCGGCGGCATGGGTCAGGTGCACCAGTTCCAGGGCGTAATGGGTGCGTTCGCGGAGTTGTTTCTTCGACTCCTTCGCGCCGAACACCCACTCCACGGCCAGGTGGATGTTGCCGTAGCAGGTCAGCCAGGGCAGCAGGGAGTGGTTCTGGAACACCATCCCGCGCTCCGGCCCAGGGCCCTTGATCTCGCGGTTGTTGAGCAGCAACACGCCCTCGCTCGGGTCGTTGAGGCCGGCCACCAGGTTGAGCAGAGTGGATTTGCCGCAGCCGGAGTGGCCGATCAGGGCGATGAACTCGCCTTGTTTGACCGAGAGGTTGATGTCGGTCAGCGCCGTGAATTTGCCCTTCTTGGTGTCGAACACCATCTTGGCGCTGTCGATGTGCAGGTAGTCGTTCATGAGGGTGTCCTTTACTCGTAGTTGAAGCGATTCGCGATCATCACCAGTGCCTGTTCCAGTACCAGGCCGACGATGCCGACGATGAAGATGGCGATCAGGATGTGTTCGACGTTGAGGTTGTTCCACTCGTCCCACACCCAGAAGCCGAGGCCGGTACCACCGGTGAGCATTTCAGCAGCGACGATGACCAGCCAGGCGACGCCCATCGACAGGCGGATGCCGGTCATCATGTACGGCAGCACCGAGGGGAACAGGATGCGGGTGAATATTTTCCATTCGGACAGGTTCAACACCCGCGCCACGTTGAGGTAATCCTGCGGCACCCGCGAGACGCCGGCGGCGGTGTTGAGGATGATCGGCCAGATGCTGGAGATGAAGATCACCCACAGCGAAGCCGGCTCGGTTTCCTTGAACACATAGAGGCCGATGGGCAGCCAGGCCAGCGGCGACACCGGGCGCAGCAGGCTGATGATCGGCGACAGCATGCCGGACAGGAATTGGAAGCGGCCGATCATGAAACCGAGCGGAATGCCCACCAGCGCGGCCAGGCCGAAGCCCATGCCGACGCGGTAGAGCGAATGCAGGATGTTCCAGCCGATGCCCTTGTCGTTCGGACCGTTGTCATAGAATGGGTCGGCAAAAAGAAGTTTTGCCGACTCCCAGGTCTTCGCCGGGCCGGGCAGACCTTGGTCGCCGCCGCTGCTGGAGACGATTTGCCAGAGCAGGACGAACAGTGCAATGCCCAGGATGGGCGGCAGCACGGCGCGGAAGAATTTGCCGATGGCGTCAGCAAAGGCCTGGCCGCGCGGCAGGAAGGGGGTGGGGCGCGGCTTCAGTTCGGGCGCGGCCGGTAACGGGGTGGTGTCGGGTGAGTTCATGATTTCTTTCAAACTGCTTTCGTTCAGGGTTACTGCGCTCATGGCGGACTCCTGGGTTTGCGTAGGGCGGATGCCCAACGGGCGATCCGCCATTCATGGCTTCGGAGGTTCAAGGCGGATCGCCCTTCGGGCATCCGCCCTACGTTTTGCTCAGGCTTTCACCTTGAACCCGTCGGCATACGCCTTCGGGTTCTTGCCGTCCCACACCACGCCGTCGATGAGCTTGGAAGTACGCATCTCCGACTTCGGCAGCGGCGTGTGGGTCATCGCGGCGGCTTCCTTGTAGAGCTTGATCTGGTTCACCTGGTTGGCGACAGCCAGGTAATCCGGATGCTCTTTCAGCAGGCCCCAGCGTTTGTGCTGGGTCAGGAACCACATGCCGTCCGACAGATAGGGGAAGTTGACCTTGCCGTCGTTGAAGAACTTCATGTAGTTGGCGTCCTGCCATTTCTTGCCGATGCCGTTGTCGTACTGGCCCAGCATGCGGTCCTCGATGACGTCGAAATCGGTGTTCACGTAAGCCTTGCCGGAGATGATGCGGGCGGTTTCCGAGCGGTTGGCCAGGGTGTCGATGTACTTCGAGGCATCCAGGATGGCGGCGATCATGGCGCGTGCGGTATTCGGGTAACGCTGTACGAATTCCAGCGTGGTACCCAGCACCTTTTCCGGGTGGTCGGTCCAGATCTCCTGGCTGGTGGCGGCGGTGAAGCCGATCTTGTCGTGGATGGCGCGGGCGTTCCACGGCTCACCGACGCAATAACCGTCCATCTTGTCGACGCGCATGTTCGCCACCATCTGCGGCGGCGGTACGGTGATCACCTTGACGTCCTTGAACGGGTCGATGCCGTAATTCGCCATCCAGTAATACAGCCACATGGCATGGGTGCCGGTGGGGAAGGTCTGCGCGAAAGTCCACTCTTTCGGCTCGGCCTTGACCAGTTTGGCCAGGCCTGCGCCATCGGTGACGCCCTTGGCCTTGAGCTGGTTGTTCAGCGTGATGGCCTGGCCGTTGTGGTTCAGGTTCATCAGCACGGCCATGTCCTTCTTCTGCCCGCCGACGCCCAGTTGCAGGCCGTAGACCAGGCCGTACAGCACATGCGCCGCGTCCAGTTCGCCGTTGCTGAGCTTGTCGCGCACGCCGGCCCAGGAGGCTTCCTTGCTCGGGATGATCTTGATGCCGTATTTCTTGTCGAAACCCTTCTCGGCGGCCATCGCTACGCTGGCGCAGTCGGTCAGGGGAATGAAGCCGATCTTCACCTCGGTCTTTTCCGGGGCGTCGGAGCCCGCCGCCCAGGCCGCACTCCTGACGCCGGGGGGAACCATGGCCATCAGGGCGGCGGCGGCGGAAAGGCTCGCACCTTTCTTCAGGAAGTCACGCTTGCCGGCATTGACCTCGGTTTGCTTGAAGTGATCGGGAAGGATCAAGGGTGAAGGGGTGGCTTTCATTTCGATCTCCAAAAAAAAGCGTCCGACTCTGCGCGTTTGCGCAGGGTCGGACGCCGTTGTCCAGTTGCACCGACATTGGTGCGGTATTTTTAAAACCCGATCGAGGATCGTGTCAGCCCTTCACAAGCAGAATGCGTGCCATGTTGTTTGTTGTTTATAACTTATTGTATTTAAACGAACAATTAATGGATTTAGGGTATTTTTGAATTGCTCATTGAGGGTGTTGCCCAGGCGTGGTGCGTCATGCACTTGTTTGGGATGCCCAGGTCCGAAATAACAAGTACGCCGCCTGCTTCACCGGCTCCGACCTCGACGGCTGCCGTGCCGATACGCGCGGCGCCCCCTGTCCGCGCGGCGACTGGCCGCGTTTACAGCAGGTGCGCCGCCGCGATCAGGGTATCGGCAACTTCGCCCAGCTTCTTGCCGGTGCGCATCGCCAGGTCGCGCATTTCGCGGAAGGCTTCCTCCTCGCTCAAGCCCCGCTTCTGCATGAGCAACCCCTTGGCCTTTTCCACGCGCTTGCGATCGGCCAATTGGTGTTCTGTGTCCGCCAGGCGTCCGGTCAATTCCTGGTGCGCCTCGAAACGGGCACAGGCCACGTCCAGGATGGAACGGATGCGTTCCGGCGCCAGGCCATCCACCACATAGGCGGATACCCCGGCGCGGACTGCGGCGCGGATGCTCTCGCCGGCGCCATCCTGGGTGAACATGACCACCGGCCGGGGCGCGTCGCGGGTGGTGACGCTGATGTGTTCCAGGGTGTCCCGGTCCGGCGAGTCGGCGGCGACGATGACGATGTGGGGTTTCAAGCCCTTCACCGCGTCGGGCAGGGCCAGAGACTCCTTCAGTTCCGCCACCACGTGGTAGCCCGCCAGGGTGAGCGCGCCGCGCAGGTTGCGGCTGCGCTCACCATCGCTGTCCACGATCATGACGCGCAGTTCGGGGGGGGCGGCTGTATTGGGGCGCTGCGGCATGGACAAATTCCTGGGCGGTGTCAGCGCCCCGCCCTGGACACGTTGCCGTGGAACAGGGCTTTGTGTACGTCGCCCAGGGAGAGCATGCCTTCGAGAACGCCGTCCCTGGCGACCGGGATGCGGCGGAAGTTGTGCCGCACCATGGTGGCGGCGGCCTGCAGGGCGTGCATGTCGGGCGACACGCTGATGACGCGCGTCGCCATGAGGTCGCCGGTCTTGAGGTGCATGACTTCCTTGTATTGCGCCTCCATCGCGTCGTAGTCCACGCCCATCATGCCGTCGCGAAAATCGGACAGGGTGGGGAACAGGCGCGAGAGCACGTCCTTCTCGGCGACGAAGCCGATCAGTTGGCCGTCTTCCACCACCGGCAGGCCGGAGAGTCGGTACAGGCACATCAGGGACGACACTTCGAGCAGGGGGGTATCCGAGCGAACCGTGCGGATGCTGCGGCTCATGATGTCTTTGACCAGCATGAAATTCTCCTTGGATTAACTTGAAACAAGCCCGGTAGGATGGGTTGAGCGATAGCGAAACCCATCATGCGACTACTAACCCGCCAACAGCAGGTAGAGGAACAACAGATTGAAAACGACCGCGAGCAACGCGACAGTCTGCCAGAAACGCACGGGGTCGCGTGCCGCCAATGGTGTCGGACGCGGCCGGGCCAGCCGGCTGGCTTCGCCTCGCTCCAGTGCGAGGAGAAACTCCTCGGCGGTTTCGAAGCGCGCTTCCGGCAGGCGCGCGCAAGCCTTGAGCAGGGCGCTCTCCAGCCAGCCGGGGATTTCCGGCCGATAGCGGGTCGGCGGCACCGGGGCGCCGAAGCGCGGGTGCTGGAACGCCTCGATCTCGCCGTAGGGGTACTTGCGGGTGAGCAGGTGATACAGGGTGACGCCGGTGGCGTAGAGATCAGCGCCGTTTTTATCCCCCTCGCCGAAGAACAGTTCCGGCGCCATGTAGCTGGGCGTGCCGGGGTTTTCCTCGGCATTGCCGCGCGGGCAGGCCGGCGGGTAGGCCAGACAATGCGCCACGCCCAGGTCGAGAACACGCAATTTTCCGTCCTCGCCCAGATGCAGATTGGCCGGCTTCACGTCGCGATGCGCCACGTCCAGACGATGCAGCGCGCCCAGCCCCTTGAGGATGCGTATCCCCAGCGACACCACCTCCTGCACGGCGAAGTGGCGGCCATGGTCCAGCCGGGCCTGCAAGGTCTGGCCGTCGTGCCAGCTCATCGCAAAGTAAAGGAAGTTGCGCTCGGGCGCCGGCAGGATTTCCGGGAAGTAGTGCGACTGCACCCGTTTGCCCAGCCATTCCTCCATGAGCAGGCGGTCGGCCAGTTCCGTGTCGCCCTCCAGGCGCGGTTGCAGCGTCTTGAGCACACAGGGCTGCCTGGAATCCGCCGCGTGCGCCCGGTACAACAGGGTCTCGCGCGAGTCATGCAGGACTTCGTCGATGACGTAGCCATCGAGTCGCGAACCAGGCGCCAGGCGGCCCGGCAGGGGCAGATGGCGACGGCTGAGGAATTCGGTCTGATCGGCATCCTCGCCCAGGTCCGCCACCCGCACCACCAGGGCGCTGGCGTTGTCGCCACCGCCCTGGCGCAGCGCCTCGGCCACCAGATTGCGGGCACAGGCATCGGCGTCGTCATAGAGCCGCAGCAGGCGATGCAGTTCGACCTGCCCCAGCGGCTGCCAGACGCCGTCGCAGACGATGAGGAAGACATCGCCCGCCGCCAGATCGCCCTCGGCGTAATCCACCTGCAAATAGGTATCCAGGCCGACGGCGCGCTTCAACACATGCTCCATGCCCGGCTGTTCCCAGGTGTGATCCTGGGTGAGTTGTTCCAGGTGCTCGCCGCGCAAACGGTAGATGCGGGTATCGCCGACATGCGCCAGCGCCCAACGCCGCCCGCGCAACACCAGCGCCGACAGCGTGCAGGCCATGCCGCCCGGTTCGCGGCGCGAGGCCACCTGGCCGGACAACCAGCGGTTCAGGCTCTGGATCACAGTATCCAGCGCGTGCGTCACTTCCCAGGTTTCCGGGGTGGCGTAGTAATCCGCCAGCAGATTGCGCACCGTGCTCTCCGCCGCCTCGCGCCCATGCGAGCCGCCCGACACCCCATCCGCCAGCGCCGCCAGCCAGCCCTTCAGTGCCGCCGTGGCGGCCGGCGGCGTGACGAAGCCACCGAAGTCCTCGTTGCGAGGACGCGGGCCGATTTCAGAGGCGTAGCCGAAGGAAAGATTCATGATTGTGGATTGTGGATTTCGGATTGCGGGTGCGGCGCAACAAGTAGCCCGGATGCAGCGAAGGCGGAATCCGGGAAGGGGTGTGGCGCGTTTCCCGGATTCCGCCTTCGCTGCATCCGGGCTACCAATCGGCTCATCGAAATGTGAAGACTTGAGCCGTAAGTGACTAAAAACCGTAGTTGAAGTGCTCGTAGGTGCGAATAAATCAGGATGATCGCGGATTGTGGGCGCGGCGCAGCCGCGCAAAAAATCCGAAATCCGAAATCCGAAATCCGAAATCGCTCAGACCCGCGCCAAAGTCGTCGCGCCCCAGGTAGTGCGCCAGCGGGTCTTCACCGAGGTGAGGCCGACCAGGGCGACCAGGCAGAGGCCCGCGAAGATCAGGAAGCCGGCCTGATAGTCGCCGGTCAGGCCCTTGGAGAAGCCCAGGCTGGAGGCCAGGAAGAAACCGCCGACGCCGCCGGCCATGCCGACCAGGCCGGTCATCACGCCGATTTCCTTGCGGAAACGCTGCGGCACCAACTGGAACACGGCGCCGTTGCCCATGCCCAGCGCCAGCATCGCCGCGACGAAGCCGGCCAGGGCCAGCCACTGGTTGGGCAGGCCGAAGCTCACCGTCGCCAGGAACAGCGCCGCCAGGGCATACATCACGGTCAACGAGCGCACGCCGCCGATACGGTCTGCCACCACGCCGCCGATGGGCCGCACCAGAGAGCCGGCGAACACGCAGGCGGCGGTGAAGTAGCCGGCTTGCACCGGGGGCAGGCCGTACTGGTCGTTGAAGTAGATGGTCAGGCTGGACGCCATGCCGACGAAACCGCCGAAGGTGACCGAATAGAAGAACATGAACCACCAGGCATCCTTGTCTTGCAGGATGCGGGCATATTCCGCATAGGTCTTGGGCGGCGGGCAATCCGGCGCGTCCTTGGCGAACACCAGGAAAACCACGAACACGATGGCCAGCGGAATCAGCACCAGGCCGAACACGTTGCCCCAGCCGAAGGCCAGCGCCAGACCAGGCGCGAACAGCGCCGCCAGCACCGTACCCGAGTTGCCGGCCCCGGCGATGCCCAAAGCCGCGCCCTGATGCTGCGGCGGATACCAGCGCGAGGCCAGCGGCAGCGCCACCGCGAAAGCAGCACCGGCGAAACCGAGGACCACCCCCAGCAGCAGCACCTGCTGAAAGCTGTGAATACCGCCCAGCCAGGCGGTGGCCAGGCCCGCCATCACGATCACCTGGCCGACGATGCCGGCCATCTTGGGCTTGATCTGGTCCACCAGTACGCCCATGACGATGCGCAGCAAGGCGCCGGCCAGAACCGGCGTGGCCACCATCAGCCCCTTCTGCGCCGGGGTGAGTTGCAAGTCGGCGGCGATCTGCACGCCCATCGGCCCCAACAACACCCAGACCATGAAGGCCAGGTCGAAATAGAGAAACGCGCTCAATAGTGTCGGCGTATGGCCGGATTGCCAGAATCCCTTGTCCATCATGTGCTCCAAATGTATCAAATAAGTGAAGGGGTTAAAGCAGGAGTCGTGCCATGCACCAAAAGCCGCGTCATTACGGGGTTTATGGGCGATAACCGGGCAAGGTGCGCCTCATTCGGGTGCGTGCGCGGCGGTTAACGCACTCGAACGAGGCGTGCCGGTTCAAATCAGTGCGCGTCGGCCCTTGAACCTGGAATCCTCAGTTGACCGCTCCCCAGCCCTTGTGAGGCCGCATGGATGCTGACGTTAGCGCCTTCGATTGCGCTCACCCATTACCCCATCTTTAACGCCCTGCCAAACAACCCATTAATAAACATGAAGTTACATGAGTCCATTTCCCCGAGTGTCACTACACGTGATCCTATGTGGGGAGAGAAGGATTCAAGCGACCATTTTTTTCGTCCCACCCGGCAAGGGATTCAGACCCAGCGCCGCATAGATCGCCTTCAGTTTCGGTTCCGTCGCCTTGCGCACGTTCAAGGTGCGGCCATCCTTCTGGGTAAAGCGCGCCGTCACCCGACGTTGCACCAGTTCTTGGCACGCCGGATTCGTAAGCCGCTAAAGCGGCAACGACTCCGCTGCACTGACAGCGTCTC
>JAUYFG010000283.1 GCA_030690985.1 Pseudomonadota bacterium | reverse complement strand
CCACCGCAGAAGCAAAGTCAAAGGCCACAGCAACGGCCGAGTCAAAGGCAAAACCGGGGCAGCGCCGTCCAGCTGCTAATCAAGTCGAATGCACAGCTTAAATCAGGTGGGTTTTTGTCTTGACGCAGGGGTCCACTTCAGGGAGACAACCGGATAAGCACGCAATGAACAATCTCGGTTGAACCATTCAGTGAAACAAGAGCCGAAGGTCCTGTTTTTTCTCGCATCCTTCCGTGGACATGGGAGCGATGGGAGTGGCATGATGCGCGCCGCTGCATGGTATGAACGGTTGTTTGGTAGCTCGAAAGTATCAGACGATTGTGTGTGTCTTTTGCGGTGTAAGTGGCGTTAGCATAGATGCACCGCCGAACAGTGAGCCCGCCATCCGGGCGGTCCACGAACAAGACGGTGTTAAATGCAACCTTGCAGTGAATCTTTTAGGAGACAAATGCATATGAACATTCTGCGCAGGAACGTATTGAAAGGTGCTGGCGCAGCCGGCGCCGTGAGCGTGGCAGTCGCCGCAGGCCTGATGACACCGACGGCCGCCTTTGCCGGTTGGAACAAGACTGGTTTCGAATCCAGGGATATGGGCGGTGCGATGGGTGCCGTTGGCGGCGGTTCTGCTGCCGCTTCCGGCGACATCAACGTCAAAGCGCCTGATATCGCCGAAAACGGTGCCGTGGTACCGGTTGAAATCACCTCCAGCATCGCGGGAACGGATTCCATCGCCATCATCGGCGAGAAGAACACCATGCCGCTGATTGCCGTTTTCAACTTCAGCAACGGCGGGCAAGGTTACGTCTCCACCCGCATCAAGATGGGCTCCACTTCCAACGTCATTGCCGTGGTCAAGGCCGGTGGCAAGGTCTACAAGGCCCACAAGGAAGTCAAGGTCACCATCGGCGGCTGCGGCGGCTGATCGGCTGAATCCGTAATCGACCTATTGAATACGAACAGGAGATAGTAAATGGCTGAACCGATGAAGATTCGTGCTTCCATGTCTGGCGATACCGCCGATGTCAAGTGTCTGATGAATCACCCGATGGAAACCGGTCTGCGCAAAGACGCAAAGACTGGCGGCGTGGTGCCTGCGCACCACATCACCAATGTCACTGCCAGCGTGAATGGCAAGACCGTGATGGATGCCGAGTGGGGCGGTGGCATTTCCAAGAACCCCTACCTGGCTTTCAAGGTCAAGGGTGCCAAGGCCGGCGACAAGGTCCAGATTTCCTGGACCGACAACAAGGGTGACAAGAACACTGCGGAAACCAGCGTTGGTTGATCGAAGTAGTGTGTAGTTGAACGGGTCGGCATTTTGCCGGCCCGTTTTTTTGTAGCGCCGGCGTCTCGCCGGCTCGTAGGTCTGATCAGAAGAACGAATCCGGCGAGACGCCGGCGCACCATCTCAGATGATGCAGCAAGCCGGAGATAGCGCGTCCGAGCGGTAATGCCGGCGCACCTCATTTCCGCAGGCTCTCGCGTTCCATCAGGAGGTAGGTGTTGAAAGCATTGCGTCGATGCGCCTCGCGAAATGCCGGCATATTTTCGTACATCGACCAGTCCGTGGTTGCATAGGCTTCCTCGAACGACAGCAGATTTTCCACCGCACGGCCCATTTGTTCGCGCACGTACTTGAGGTAATCGCGGGTCAGCGTGAGATCCCCGATGGGGTCGTCGGAGGCGCCGCCGTGGCCGGGCACCAGGAACTTTGGCTGGAACGCGATCAGGGTGTCCAGGGCGTTCAGCCAAAGCCTGGAGTCGGCGTCGCCGACAAAGGGGACGCGGCCTTTGAAGATCAGGTCGCCGGCAAACAGCACGCCATCCTGTTCCACGAACATCACCAGGTCTTCCGGCGAATGCGCGGGGCCGACATGGCGTATCCGGAAATGAATGCCGCCGAGCTCGAAATCGGTATCGCCGGAAAGCCAGAGGTCGGGGGTCGGGAACCGTTGTGTCTTGTCGTTGATCCAGCGGCCCAGCAGATCGCGGCGTTGCTCCAGACGCAGGCGCCAGTCCTCGGAGCCGACTACAAACTTCGCGGCTTGGTGCGCCCAGATTTCCGCGCCCGCCTCCTTGAACACCTGAATGCCGTAGTAGTGATCGGCGTGATAGTGGCCGACGATGACCCGCTTGATCGGCGCCTTGGTCACTTCGCGGATGCGCTGGAGCATTTCCCAGGCCAGGGAAGGTGAGCCCAGGGTATCGAACACCACCACGCCTTCTTGGGTGACCACAAAGCCGGCGTTCGACATGAAGCCTTCATTTTGCAGGCTGGCGGCGCCGGGGAGTCCGGGAATGTAATAGCTGTGTTCGGCCACCTGTTCGGCGCGGACCTGGACCGAGACAGGCGGGTAGGGCGACGCCGTCGCCTGGACGGAGAACAATATCAGAGCGAGCAGGGTGCGCATGGCGGTCTCCAGGAACAGAGCGGCCGATTATAGGGAGGCGAGCCCCCGCACAGATGGTGTATCTTCGGGCGCCCCAAGCCCCCAAGTCAGCGCCGTGAATTACAAGAAATTCCTGCCTTTTCTGTTGGCCTTTGTGCTTCCCATTGTTGCCATCTATGCCTGGTGGGGCGGGTTCAGCCCCGTCGATATCAGGGAAGGCATGCGCGGCCCCTATACCTATGCCTATCTGGAACACAGCGGCGATTACTCCAAGTTGCCGGATGTAGCCAACGAAGTACGCGGCCTGCTGATGGACAGCAAGGTGGCGTATGGCCTGCCCATCACCGTGCTGTACTCCAACCCGGATCTGGTCGATGTGGGTAAGCGCCGCTCGCGCACCGGCTACCTGGTTGAAGTCGGCGTCAAGGTGCGCGCACCGCTTCAGATCGACAGCATACCGGCGCGTCCGGTGCTGATCGCCCAGGTGCGCGCCGGCCGCCTGCTGGCCCCCAGCCGCGCCTATCCGGCGCTGGATCGTTGCTGCCACGCAAGCGGCGGCGGCATCCGGATGCCGACCGTGGAAATCTACGAGCCCTCCGACAGCCCCCTGCGCATGGGTTCGCTGAGTGTGGAGATGCCGCGACCATGAGTTTGTTTGCTGCCCTGGCCGCGCTGATCTGGTCGCACTTCCACCCCTACGCATCCCCGATACCGAAGCGGCTGGCGCGGCAATGGCATACCTGGCTGCTGGAAAGCTTCAATGCGGGCCATCGTCGTCAGGGTGTCCTTGCCTGGGGGGCGGGCGTGCTGCTGCCGGCACTGGGTCTGGGATTCCTCGCCAGCTTGTTGGGCGATGCCGTGAGCGCGCTGGGCTGGGCCTTCGAGGTGCTGGTGCTGTATTTCTGCCTGGGATTTCGTGAGGCTTCCTTCCATGCCACCAGCGTCTCCCGCGCCCTCTCGGAAGAAGACACCGCGCGCGCGCGCGCCACGCTGGAAAACTGGCACCCCGGCGTCCCGCCCTGCGGCGATAGCGATGGAATCTCGCGAATCACGGTCGAGGAGACCCTGAAGTCCTCGCTCTCCACCCTGCTCGGCGTCCTGTTCTGGTACTTCCTGCTTGGCGTGGCGGGCGCCGCGGCTTATCGGCTGGCGTACTTGTGCCGCGACCTCTGGCATGGCGAGGATGAGTTCGCCGTTTTCGCCCTGCGCGCCATCCATGTCCTCGACTGGTTGCCGGTGCGTGCCGCCGCCTTCAGCTTTGCCATCGTCGGCAACTTCCAGGACGCCCTGGAAAGCTGGCGCGGCCAGGCCCATGCCTGGGGTGACGAAAATCAGGGCATTCTGCTCGCCGCCGGTGCCGGCGCCCTGGGCGTACAACTGGGCGGCAACATCGCCGTCTCCGGCGGCGAATTATTGCGTCCGAGGTTGGGCACCGAAGAGCCCGCCGGCCCGGACAGTATCGGGCGTGCCGTCGCCCTGGTCTGGCGTGCCGCCATGCTCTGGCTGGCGGTCGTGGGGCTGCTCTGGCTGGGAAGTTTGTAACCCGACATGGCTCTTTTTGAGCCGCCCCGTAGCATGAAACCGCAGGGTGGCGATGGGAGGCCGGAATCGGCTACCTGCCGATCTCGACGAATCGGATGGCGGTCGTCAGTCTGCCCTCGAACCAGGTGTCATAACCCACTTCAGTCTGGCCGACCTGGACGCTGAAGCCAGGTTGCGCGGTGGGGGTCAATGAATCGAAGCGCAGGCCACTACCGCCCAGGCTGACGGTCATCGATACCCGCATCGGGTAATAGCCATCGAGAAAGCGGCGCATATAGGGGCCGTTGTGCAATACATAGCCATTGGCCCCATCACTCAGCAGTGCGCGTGACTCTGCTTCGATGCAAATCAGGGCGTCATGCCGGATGTTTTCCATCTGGATGCTGTTCTTGTCCACCCAGGCGCGTTCGATGTTTTCCGTGCGGACGATATGGAGTGCGCGAATGCGATCCTGGCTGTAAACGATCTGGGAACTCGGAACCGGATCGAGATGCTGGTGGCATTGCTCCAGTCTGACCCAGCCGCTGCCGAGGCTATCCGGCGTCAGGGTGATGCGATTCTGGTGATGGTGCACCAGACGGTCCGGCGCCTTGGGCAGGAAGCGCAAATCGCCGTCGTTGACTTCGGAAATGTTCTTGAAGAAAAGTTCTTCTTCGCTGGGCGCGGCCTGTCCAGACAGCGGCAGAAAGGCGAGCAGAAAGGCGGTGTTACTGAAGCGTCGGAAGGGCGGGCAAGACACGGCGTGCACCGTTGAAGCGCGTTGCCCAATACTTCTGGTCCATGCGCGAAACCGTCACTTGTTTAGTGCGGGTACTGCTGGCATGGACGAATTCGCCGTTGCCCGCATAGATGCCGACATGCGAATTAGGCTGCTTGCGGGTGTTGAAGAACACCAGATCGCCCGGCTCCAGTGCTTCCTTGGCGACCGCATTGCCTTCGTTGCTCATGTCCCTGGCGCTGCGCGGCAGGCTCACGTCCGCAGTTTCCTTGTAGACATATTTGACGAAACCGCTGCAATCCAGCCCCTTCTCGGGATTGTTGCTGCCGAATTTGTACGGAGTGCCGATCATGCTGAGCGCCTTGAGCAAGGGCTTGGCCTTGGATACAACGCTATCGGAGAGCGTTTCCTCTGCCTGGGAGAGCGAGTTGACCGAGAGGGCGGTGGCCAGAAACAGGAGAATCGGCAGTGTGCGCATAGGGCGGGCTGTCGGAAATCTGACACAAAAAAGTTGCGCGATTAGGCCATTAAAGCGATAGCTTTGTCTACTATCGTGCTGCCGTCCTGACAAAGCACGTTAACGAGAATTCGTATGTACATGATGAATAAAGAATTGGTGGCCCACCATGCTGCGTGAAACCTTGTCGATGGTGCGTGATTTGCCGCGCCTGCACGAAATCACCTCGGTCCTGATTCGTTACGGCTGGGGCGATGTCGTGCGTCTGATGGGCGTGGCGCGGTTGCTGGAGCGTGCCGGACGTCTGTTGCACTGGCAGACCAGTAACGAGATCAGCCAACTCGATCTGCCGGTGCGGATTCGCCTGGCGCTCACCGACCTGGGGCCCACCTTCGTCAAACTGGGGCAGGTGCTGGCCACCCGGGTGGATGTATTTCCACCGGCCTGGATCGCGGAGTTCGAGCGCCTGCACAGCCATGTGCCGCCGGTGCCATTCGACGCGTTGCGGCCACACCTGGAGGCCATCTGGGGCAAGCCGGTGGAAGAAGTGTTCGCCACCTTCGACACCGAAGTCTTCGCCGCCGCCTCCATCGCCCAGGTGCATCGCGCCACCCTGCATGACGGCAGCCGCGTGGTCGTGAAAGTGCGGCGGCCGAACATCGAGGCGAAGATCGAAGCCGATCTCCGCCTGCTGGTCCACTTGGCCAAGTTGCTGGAACTCGAAGTACACGAAGCGCGCCGTTACCACCCGGTGCAGATCGTCGGCCAGTTACACCGCTCCTTGCTGCGCGAACTGGACCTGATCAAGGAAGCGCGCAACCTGGATACCTTTGGCCAGCGCTTTGCGGGCGACCCGACCGTGCACATCCCCAAAGTGTTTTGGGAATACTGCGGCGATGGGGTGAACGTGCAGGAGGAACTGGTCGGCATTCCCGGCAACGACTTCGCCCGTGCCCGCGACGAAGGTTACGACCTGCCGCTCCTGGCCGCGCGCGGCGCAGACGCCGTGCTCAGGATGATCCTGATCGACGGCCATTTCCATGCCGACCCGCATCCCGGCAACGTCATCTATCAGCCCGGCAACGTGTTGGGAATCATGGATTTCGGCATGGTCGGACGGGTCACCGATGCGCGCCGGGAACAACTCATCGACTTCCTGGAAGCGGTCATCCGCAAGGACGAGATGGGCATGCTCAATGTGCTCAGCATCTGGTCCGGCGACGCCGAAATCGACGAATCGCGCCTCGCCTACGATCTCTCCGAATTCGTGTTCGGTTACGACAACCTGGCGTTGAAAGACATTCAGGTGGGGCCGTTGCTGGCCGATGTCACCGCCGTCATGCGCGAAAACAACCTGTCCTTGCCGCCCGATCTCACCCTGCTGTTCAAGGCGCTGATCACCCTGGAAGGACTGGGCTACCAGCTTGACCCGGATTTCCACATGGTCGACCACCTCACCCCCTTCGTGCAGCGGGTGCTGGAGGCGCGCTATGCGCCAC
Organism: Pseudomonadota bacterium; assembly: GCA_030690985.1. Taxonomy (GTDB): domain Bacteria; phylum Pseudomonadota; class Gammaproteobacteria; order Burkholderiales; family Thiobacillaceae; genus PFJX01. The sequence continues at coordinate 10,029 of JAUYFG010000283.1, read as the reverse complement.
AGGCGCTGGCCAAACGCGCGCGGCACGGGCTTAAAGAGTTGGCGGACGTCCTGTTCGGCCTGCCGCGTGACGTTGCCCGCCTGTTCCGCCAAGCCCGGCGCGGACGCCTGCGCATCGACCTCGACCTGAAACGTCTCGACCACTTCGGCCTCCAGCTCAACCAGGCCGCCAACCGCCTGACCATGGGCGTACTCACCGCCTCCCTGGTGGTCGGCTCCAGCATCATCATGACTATCGATACCGGCCCGACCCTGTTCGACCTGCCCCTGTTCGGCCTGCTTGGCTTCGTGGTCGCTTTCTTCAACAGTGTCTGGATCGTCCTGTCGATCTGGCGTTCCGGCAAGGATTGACCGCCCTGTTGGATCGAGCAGTCAGGATGCCCATGAAAAAAGCCGGCTCGCGCCGGCTTTTTTCATGGGGTTTGAGCTAAATCAGCCCAGCAACTGCTTCAGCACATAGGGCAGGATGCCGCCGGCCTGGAAGTACTCGATCTCGATCGGGGTATCCAGACGCAGTTTCACCGCCACGTTCCGGCTGGAACCGTCAGCGCGACGGATCACCAGGGTCACGTCCTGCTGCGGGGTGATGCCGTTTTCCAGGCCGACCAGGTCGAAGCTTTCGCTGCCGTCGAGGTTGAAGTCGGCCGCACCCTGGCCGTCCTTGAACTGGATCGGCAGCACGCCCATGCCGGCCAGGTTGGCGCGGTGGATGCGTTCGAAGGATTTGGCGACGACTGCCTTCACGCCCAACAACTGGGTGCCTTTGGCGGCCCAGTCGCGGCTGGAGCCGGTGCCGTATTCCTCGCCGGCGAGGATGACCAGCGGGGTGCCCTCGGCCTGGTAGCTCATGGCGGCGTCATAGATGCTGGTCTGCTCACCATTGAACAGAGTCAAGCCGCCTTCCGAGCCGGGAATCATCAGGTTCTTGATGCGCACGTTGGCGAAGGTGCCGCGCATCATCACTTCATGGTTGCCGCGCCGGGCGCCGAAACTGTTGAAGTCCTTCTGCGCCACACCATGCTCGACCAGATACTTGCCGGCGGGGCCACCGGCCTTGATGCCGCCGGCCGGGCTGATGTGGTCGGTAGTCACCGAGTCGCCGAAGATCGCCAGGGCGCGGGCGCCACGAATCACCGGGTCGGGCTTCGTGGCGAGTTTGCCAACGCTCTGGAAGAACGGCGGTTCCTGGATGTAGGTGGAAGCCTCGTCCCAGGTGTAGGTCTGGCCGGTCGGGGCGAGCACGGCGTCCCACAACGGGTTATCGGCGCCGACGTCCTTGTAGATGCGATAGGCGCCGGGGTCGGCCGCGTGGTGGAGGAGGGAGGCGACTTCTTCGTGGCTGGGCCAGAGGTCCTTCAAATAGACCGGGCCATCGCGGCCATCGCCGATGGGCTGCGTCGCCATGTCGAGATCAACGCGGCCGGCCAGGGCGAAGGCCACCACCAGCGGCGGGCTCATCAGGAAGTTGGCTTTCACGTTCTGGTGTACGCGCGCCTCGAAGTTGCGGTTGCCGGAGAGCACCGAACAGGCCACCAGATCTTTATCCAGGATTTCCTTCTCGATGGCTTCCGGCAGCGGGCCGGAGTTGCCGATGCAGGTGGTGCAGCCGTAGCCGACCACGCCGAAACCGATCTGTTCCAGCGCGGACAAGAGCCCGGCCGCTTTCAGGTATTCGCTCACCGCGCGTGAGCCGGGGCCCATCGAAGTCTTCACATGGCTGGGCATGGCCATGCCCTTTTCCACCGCCTTCTTCGCCAGCAGGCCGGCGGCGATCATGACGCCGGGGTTGGAGGTGTTGGTGCAGGAGGTGATCGCGGCGATCACCACGTCGCCGTGACGCAGGCCCCCGGCCGGGGCAGGCTCGGTCTTGCCATAACCGCCCTGATCCTTCGGCAGTTCCAGCAGGGTCTCAAACGATTCTTTCAGCGCGTACAGGTTGATCCGATCCTGTGGGCGTTTCGGCCCGGCGACCGAAGGCTTCACGCCACCGAGGTCGAATTCCAGGGTCTGGCTGTATTCGATGTCACCGACTTTCGGGATGCCGAACAGGTTCTGCGCCTGGTAGTAGGCGCGTATGGCGTCCACCTGAGCGGCGTCGCGACCGGTCGCCAGGTAGTACTGGCAGGTGGCCTCGTCGACCGGGAAGAAACCCATCGTCGCGCCGTATTCCGGCGCCATGTTGGCGATGGTGGCGCGGTCAGTCACCGGCAGCGCCTCGGCGCCCTCGCCGAAGAATTCCACGAACTTGCCCACCACCTTGGCGCGCCGCAGCATTTCCGTGATGGTCAGGACGATGTCGGTGGCCGTCACCCCAGGCGCGGCGCGGCCGGTCAGGTGGACGCCAACCACGTCGGGCGTCAGGAAGTACACCGGCTGGCCCAGCATCCCGGCTTCCGCCTCGATGCCGCCGACCCCCCAGGCGACCACGCCGAGGCCGTTGATCATGGTGGTGTGGGAGTCGGTGCCGACCAGCGTGTCGGGGTAATAGACCCCGTCTTTTTCCATCACCCCGCGCGCCAGGTACTCCATGTTCACCTGGTGGACGATGCCCACGCCAGGAGGCACAACCTTAAAAGTATCAAAGGCTTGCATGCCCCACTTGAGAAACTGGTAGCGCTCGATATTGCGTTCGAACTCGATCTTCATGTTCTCGGCGAGGGCATCGGGGCGACCGAACACATCCACCTGAACCGAGTGATCCACCACCATTTCCACCGGCGCCAGGGGCTCCACTTTCTTGGGGTCCTTGCCCGCACGCTCGGCGGCGGAACGCATCGCGGCCAGATCGGCCAGGAGTGGCACGCCGGTAAAGTCCTGCAACAGGATACGGGCGACCACGAAGGGAATCTCTTCGGTGCGATTGGCCTTATTTGGCAAATTCGGCTGCCAGTTGGCCAGCTCGCGCACATGCTGCTCGGTGATCTTGAGACCGTCGAAATTACGCAGCACCGACTCCAGCACGATGCGAATCGACACCGGCAAACGAGAAATGGCGCCGACACCAGCCTTCTCCAGTTGCGGCAGCGAATAGTAGGAAGCGGTCTTGCCGTTACCGGCGTCGAAGGTCTGGCGAGTGTCGAAGAGGTTGTGCATGGCGAGGGAAGATGGGTTGAGAAAGCCGCGATTTTAGCCGCTCGCCCAGGCCGGGCGCGCCCGAGATTACGCGATTTGCTGCTATGCACATCCTTGGTGGGGGCACGGAAAATTTGTTCCGGCAACCTCTCGATAATTCACGGCACGCCTTTCGGCTGCAGCCACATCCCACCCAAGCCGTTCGACCGTCGCCTGATCGAAGTCAAGCAGCCGTCCAATACGGCGCAATGCGCGCCTCCGTAGGCGGCATCCCACAACTCATGACAGTATCTGCCGCCGTTCCGCCGGCGCCGACTTTGCTGGCCGCCGCCCGAAATACGCTTACCGTGCAGCCCAAGCCTCCGCCGCCAACGGCAACTCATTCAACTCCGCCCTTGCTTCCCGCCAAGTCGGATAGTGCTGCTCCAGCAGCGCCATGAAGCGCTCGCTGTGCGTCGGCTCGGTCAGATGCAGCATTTCATGGACGACGACATACTCCAGCAAGTCCTTGGGCTTCTTGACCAGCTCGGTATTCAGGCGAATGTTCCCCTCCCGATGATTGCAGCCGCCCCATCTGGTTTTCATGCGCTGGAGGAAATAGCCGGCGACCTTCACGCCAAGCCTTGCTTCCCATTTCTCGATCAGCGCAGGTACAACCTGATGCAGCAGTTCGCGGTGCCATTCTTCAATGACCTCTTCCCGCTTCACCAGCGTGCTGCCAGGGCGCACTGTGAGCGTGATGCGCCGGTGATCCTGCTTTACGGCGGGCTTCGCGTCCTTCTCGACGACCGACAGCAGATAGTGCCGACCCCAAAGGGTGTGGCTCTCCCGCTCGACAAACTGCCTGGGCGTTTCCCGCGCCTGCGCCAACAGTTTCGCCTGCTGGTCACGAATCCAGCCTAGCCTGGAGATGGCATAGGCACGGGCCACTTCCAATCGCGTTTCCGTGGGTGCGACCAGCGTGACGTGGCCGACCGGCGGATGCACCGAGAGATGCACGTTCTTGACCGCCTTGCGCGTCACGGCGATCTCGATGTCGCCGAGCCGAATCGTTTCGGTCACTGATACCCCGGCTGGTTCTTCACCAGCTCGAACAGTGCGAGCGTCGCCGCGCCGTTTCGGCCAAGCAAGGGAAAAAGCGCGTTCAGAACCTGCGCCTCTCTTGCCTGATCGCCCTTCCAGCCGGCCGGCGCGCGTTCTCGCAGGGTTCGGTCAATTTCCAGCGCCAATGCCAGACGCTCATCGGCGTATTCGGCGTGGGGTTCCGCAGCAGTGAAAGGCGCGCTACCCGCCGTAGCGAGTATGTCCGGCAGATTGTTGTAGATCACAATCGCCTCGGTCATGCCATGCAGCACAACAGGAATGCCTTCGTCGGGCTGCTTCGCCGCCAGCCGCTTCACCAAGTCCTCGGCCTTGCGCAATAACTCCTCATACGCCGCCGTATCCGCCCGGCTCTGCTTGATCAGGTCGTCGAGCAGCGCTGACATCTGCGCATAGAACCTCGGGTCGGTGAGCCGGTCACGGATGATCGTCTTGCGGACGTTGTTGATGATCCCCTCGGCGATGGCGTTCTTCGACAGCTTGCCCTTCTCGTTGAGCTTCCTGGCGATGGCGTCGTGGATGCCGGTCTTGATGATCAGCTCAGTCAGCGACAGCTCACCAATCTCACCCAGTTCTTCTGCCGGATCGGCCTGGATGTAAGTGTTGATGAGATGGCGCATGTCGGCCTCGAAGGGTTTGATGTCCAGTTCCTCACCAGCGTGCTTTTTGATCGCCGCCCGCATCTCGGCGTAAAACACGACTTCCTTTTGCAGTGCCGCCGCCTCGGCGTCCGAATAGCCTGCCTCGGTCAAATCCTGGGCAAGATCAGCGTAGGCCCGCGCAAAGATCGCCACCGCCTTGTAGAACGTAATGCGCAGCGCCTCGGTTTCGTTCAGCGCGTTGGGGTTCGCACCGGGTTGCTCACCATAGCCGCAGAAGTAGTGCAGGAACTGCTCCACCTCACGCGGCAACGGCACCGGCTCGCACAGATAGGCCAGCGCCTGGCGGCTGGTGTCGAGCTGCTTCTTGCCCTCTTCCAGCCAGTTTTTCAGGTGCACGTTGTTGTCGCCGCCGGTGCCCTGGTCGCCGCCGTCTTCAATATCCAGTTCGTCGGAGCTATACACCGCGATGGCCTGCTGCACGTCGCCGAACAGCTTCTTGAAATCGACGATGTGGCCATAGTCCTTGTCATCGCCATCCAGCCGGTTGGTGCGGCAGATGGCCTGGAACAGGTTGTGGTCGCGCAGTTCGTTGTCGAGGTAGATGTAGGTGCAGCTTGGCGCATCGAAGCCGGTCAACAGCTTGCTCACCACGATCAGCAGCTTCAGGTTCGCCGGCTCCTTGATGAAGCGGCGCTTGGCCTCGTCCTCGTATTGCTTGGTCGTCTGGCCGTTCTTGAGGACGTGCTGGGTGTAGGTATCGAACTTGTAGCGTTCGTCGCTGTTCGGCGGTTCCTTGGAAATCGCGTTGGCATTCGGCTCGAACGAAGTGATGACCCCGCAGTAGGGGCCGAAGCTCGTGTTCTGAAACAGCCGGAAGTAGTGGCAGGCATCGTAGATCGAGGCCGCCACCAGGATCGCCGTGCCCCGGTCGTTGTTCAGGCGCGGCTTGAGGGCGAAGTCGCCGATGATGTCGGCAATGATTTCGCGCTTGCGCCCCGCCGCGCTCATCAACTCCTCCATCGTCGCCCAGCGGCGGCGCACCAGCGCCTTCTGGAAGTTGTTGAGGTTCTTGGTCTTCTGCTCGAACCATTCGTCGATCTTCTTTTGCGAGGTCAACCGCTCCGGCACGTCGCGCGCCTCGTACTTGAGGTCGAGCACCACCTTGTCGGCCACCGCCTGGTGGAACTTGTAGGTGTGGATGGTGGTGCCGAAGACATCCCGCGTCATCCGCTTGTCGCGGCGCAGCAGCGGCGTGCCGGTAAAGCCGATGAAGATCGCCCCTTCCAGCCAGCGCTTCATCTGCCGGTTCATGTCGCCGCCCTGGGTGCGGTGGCACTCGTCCACGAACACGTAGAAGCGGCCTGCTACCTTCGGAGGCGGGCCTTGCAGGTCGGCCACGTCGAACTTGTGGATCAACGCGCAGAGCAGGCGCGGCGTGGTCGCCCCCAGCTTCTCGACGAACTCCGCCCGCGAGGTGATTCGTGGCGAAGGTGAGTTCTCGCCGATCACCCCGGCGTTCTGCATCACGCCCACGATCTGCTGGTCCAGTTCGTCGCGGTCGGTGATGACCAGGATGCGAGCCTCGGGGTCGTGCTCCAGCAGCCACTTGGCGATCAGCACCATCAGGATGCTCTTGCCGCTGCCCTGGGTATGCCAGATCACGCCGCCCTCGCGTTTGGCGACACGCTCCTGCGCCGCCTTCACCCCGGCGTATTGATGCGGGCGCGGCACCTTCTTCTGGCCCGCGTCGAAGAGGATGAAGTTGCGCATCAGGTCGAGCAGCCGCGCCTTGTCGCACAGCCACGCCAGCGGCCGGTCGAGCAACGCCCCGGTGGTTGTAGGGGCGGGTTTCAAACCCGCCCCTACGGCCTCCACGAAAAACTGCTCCGGCGTGCCGGTGGTGCCATAGCGCAACCCCTGCGAATCGCTGCCGGCCAGCACCAACTGCACCGTGCTGAAAAAGCCCTTGTTGAAAATCTCCTCCTGATTGGTGATGAGCTGGCGCACCCCGTCGGCCACCTCCACCGAGCTGCGCTTGAGTTCGATCACCGCGATGGCGATGCCGTTGAGATAGAGCACGATGTCCGGCCGCCGCTCGTAGCCTCCTTTCAGCGTCACCTCCTCGGCCAAAGCAAAGTCGTTGTTCTCCGGGGCATCCCAGTCGATCAGATGCACCGTCTCATGGGCTTTCCCGGCAGCGATCTGCACCGGCACGCCGTAGCGCAGGAGCTGATACGTGCGCAGGTTGGCTTGGTACAGCGTGATGCCGGTCGCGTCGGCCGCCGTCTCCAGTTTCAGCAATGCGGCTTTGATGTGATCGGCGGAATAGTCCCTCGCCGCGAGGTTGTCGCGCAGCAGCGCCGTCTCGATGGGGCGGTTGTTCTCTTTTTTATTCCACTCGCCGAGATAGCGATAACCCAGGCAATCCCGCCCGCGCCTTGTCGGTGAACAGGTCGATGACGCGGTTCTGTGTGCGGCGTTCGGAGCGGGGTTGTTCAGGCATGGTCGGCTTCCAGTGCATTCATTTCAACACCTCCCAGCGTCCGGCCTTGGTCGGCCCGACATGTCGAATCCGGCCCGCAGCCTTCAGTTTTTCCAGGTGGTACTTCACTCCGTCTGGCGTCAAAGACAGGCGCTCGCCAAGCTCGCGGCGAGTCAATCCTGGCTCACCCCGGAGCAAGCGACAAATTCGTTCTTGGGTAGTTTCTTGGGTAGTGGGACCAGAGTGCTCACCAATAGCTGCCAGATGCGCCGGATTGGCCCTGAAGGTCAGCATCAGCCCCGACATGCTGGTGTCAAAAATCGGCGCCGGTGCATCGTGGTTCGCGCATTCCCGGCGCATTTTTTCGATGCCACGCCCCCAGGACTCCACATACCCCGCCCGGAAAAACGCCGATGCCAGCAAGGGGTTGAACGGCGCCGAGCCATGGGGCAGGCGCAGGCTGGCCAGCGTCAGCGAGGGCGGAAATACAGGCATGGTGCCCATTACAATTCCATTTTCGCCAGCACCCTTTGCTCAAAAACAGCGGCCTGGGAGCAAATCTGTTTTACAACCGCCCATTCCGCAGTAATGCGCGGGGTGTATCGGCGATATTCCGCAACGCTCTTTCTGATGCGCTCACTCTTTGGCAGCTGGGCCAACTGCGATTCCAGGTCGACGTTGCACTCTGCTCCTGCCAACCGTTGATGCCCGGAGGGTAAAACAGCTGCTGCAAGCCAAGTGCCTGACGACTGGGCGGGCAAGCAATACAGGGTTTTCTCGCCTGGGGTGGCATGACCCAGCCAACTGTTCAGCACCGACTCCAACTGGTTACAGGTATTGGCCACCGGTGGACATGGTTGCCCACAAGGCAATACCTGCCACTGCCGCACCTGCGCCATGGCTGCAACTCCAGCTCCACATTGATCATATTTCTTGTGGGCTACATCGACATCCAGATGAACGATGAGCAAATCGAAACCGGCGAGAGTGGGGTCGGTATCAAGGGGGCCAACATGGCGTTGGTTCGCGTCAAGGCACCACTTCAATACTCCACCCCAACCACTCCCCATGGCTGGACGCGTTGCTTCGGGATGCAACAGCGTCATGACAAAACTCTGTGGCAGCACCGCACGCAGCGCCGCGTTGATGATTTCGTAGTCCGTCGCACCCTCGGCGACCAGGGCGATGCGCAACTCAGACATTGGGCACAGCCCCCAAATGGCCCATCAACCAGAGACGGGAAAGGGGGTATTGCTGATTCAGGGCGGCCAGTTCGGGGGTCAACTCCAGGCGGCGAACGCAGGTCAGGCCATTGCTGTTGCGCTCCACGGCAAACAGGCGCACTTCGGGGTCGGACAAATCCAGGCCATCCAGCACGGCGGGATTGTGCGCGGTGAACAGCAACTGCCGATCCTCACCGTTATGGCGCAGCCAGCCGGACAAATTGGCGGTGAGTCGTGCCAGCAACCGGGGGTTCAGGGCCTGATCCAGGTTGTCGATGGCGAACAGCCTGGGCGCTTGCGGCAGCAGACACAGCAGGGCGGCGAAAATCACATACAGCGCACCTTCGCTGGCATCGTAAGCCGTCAACTCGTTGCGGCTTTTCACCATGTACCGATCAGTGAATTTCAGCATCCACTTGGTACGCGGCACCTTGGTGGAAAGTAGCGCGGCACCGTGACTGGTGGTCTGTATGTCGGCCACCCAGTCGATCAAGGCCATCACCTCGTCCAGCTTTTCTCCCGCCGTCGGGTCGTCGTCGTTATTGCCCAGATGCTTGCTCAAGGCCGCGAAGCCTTCAGCCAGTTGACCGCCATTCAGCCCGACCGGCGCACGCGACTGCATATCCGGCGCGATTCCGCGCAAGGTCGGCGTGTTAGGGCAATAGATGGCGTATTCCTGCAAGCGCTGCATGAGTTGCGCGGCGAGATTGTCTGGCTCCAGATCGACCAACTTCAAAGCGGCCAAGCCGGCCTGATGGTTGAGGTTCTTCTTGTTGCGTTCGCCATCGGACACTACTTCCCGCTGGCCGTCGGTCAGCACCTCGGTTTTATAAGACCAGGCTGGCTCGGGCGAGTCGAGCGGGTTGAGCAGGGAAACCCGGTAGGCTTCACCTGCTTCTCCCTCCACCGCCACGCCGATATGGGCAGGCGTGCGTTCGGAAGCAAATGAGCTTTTGTAAAGCCGGGGCAAGCCTGCCCTGACACCACGACGGAGCAGGCTCTCGTCATCCACCACCCCGTTGGCCGCTGCCCCCAGCACCCCGAGCGCTTCGAGCACATTGCTCTTGCCCACTCCATTGGCGCCGATGAAACAATTCACCCGGCCCAGGGTAATACTTTCCGAGTGGATGGATTTGAAGCCCTGAATGCGTAGCGTGCGGATCATTGTCATACCAGCCTCGTCTTTCCAGTTAATCGTTCCTGCATCATCGCCTGCTTGAGGTCGCGGGTCTTGTCGCGGCGGGCTGTAAGCAGAGACAGTTCGGCGTCCATGTCGGAGAGGACGGCGGCGATGGCGGTTTGTTCGGTGGCGCTGGGAGGAATTTGTATTTTGATTCGTTTCATTACGTCATTCATCAACTTAGGGTTTCCGAGATGACGCGAAACATGGGGTTTTGACACTCGGCCGAGGTAATCGTTTAGACCCCACCTCAAGTCCCCACCAAAGTAAGCTGTTGCCCAGGCGATTCAGCCGGGATGGGTGGCAAGGCTGGAGCGCTCAGTCCCTGACGGGCGGCATGAATGGCTTGGGCTAGCGTATGGGTGACGCT
>JAUYFG010000246.1 GCA_030690985.1 Pseudomonadota bacterium | reverse complement strand
GGAACCCTCGGGGGTGGTGCGGATCGGGAACTTGAAGCGCTTCAGCACGCCATTGCGGAACTTGATGGTCCACATGATGGAGTCGGAACCACGCAGGGGCTGCACAGAACCACCCAGAGGCACGACGTCGGCGTAGTGGCGGCATTCGATGGCTTGCTGCGGGCAAATCTTGACGCAGGAATAGCATTCCCAGCACTGCTCGGGTTCCTGGTTGAAGGCGCGCATGGCGTGGCCGGTTTCGGAACCATCACGGTCCAGTGTCATCAGGTCGTGCGGGCAGATGTACATGCAGGCGGTCTTGTCTTGACCCTTGCAACCGTCGCACTTGTCGGTACGGACGAAGGTAGGCATTAATTCACTCCTTGTTAGCTAACAATCCGCGCTGTTCACGCGGCCCATTCAGAAAAACCGAGCCCAACCTTGGCCGGGGGCGTATCGCGAATCCGCTTCCGGCGGGCTCGGTTCCGAATTTCTCCACCCCGGCGCATACCGGGGCGTGTGTGCGTAGGTTGGGCAAAGCGTAGCGTGCCCAACTTCCGCCGGCGTTGGTGTTGGGCACGCTACGCTTTGCCCAACCTACGCCGACCTACAACTTACGCGGCCGAGTGGCCCTTGAGTTCCACTTTGACGTTCTGTTCCGCAGTCAGGCCGGCGTAATACTTCTGCAGCACCTTGGCGACTTCGGGACGGCTGAACTCGACCGGCAGATCCTGGCCTTCGGACAGCATCGAACGCACTTTGGTACCGGACAGCAGGATGCGGTCATCCTTGGTGTGCGGGCAGGTGCGCTGCGAAGCCATGCCGCCGCACTTGTTGCACCAGAAGGTCCAGTCGATATTCATGTTCTTGGTTTCCAGCGCGCCTTCGGGAATCTCGTCGAAGATTTTTTGCGCGTCGAAGGGGCCGTAGTAGTCACCCACACCGGCGTGGTCACGGCCGACGATCAGGTGCGAGCAGCCGTAGTTCTGGCGGAACAGGGCGTGCAGCAGGGCTTCGCGGGGGCCGGCGTAACGCATGTCCAGGGGATAACCGGCCTGGATCACGGTGTTCGGGGCGAAGTAGTTTTCGATCAGGGTGCTGATGGCCTCGGAACGCACATCGGCGGGGATGTCGCCCGGCTTCAGAGCGCCCAACAGGGAATGGACCAGCAGGCCATCCATGGTTTCGATGGCGATCTTGGCCAGGTACTCGTGCGAGCGGTGCATCGGGTTGCGGGTCTGGAACGCGGCAACCTTGGCCCAGCCTGCCTTCTCGAAGGCGGCACGGGTTTCGGCGGGGGTCATGAACTGATCGCCGTACTCTTCCTTGAAGGTGCCGGTGGACAGGACCTTGACCGGGCCGGCCAGATTCACAGCGCCCTGGTCCATCACCATCTTGACGCCGGGGTGCTCGATGTCGGTGGTCTTGTAGACCATCATGCACTCGTGGCCCTTGTCGATGCTGTAGATCTCGGTGACCGTCATGGTGCCCATGATCTCGCCGCTTTCGCCGTCCACCAGGGCGATGTCCTGGCCCAGGCCGATGCTGCCGGCGGTCGCGGTGTCGCTGGAGAGGGTCACGGGGATGGGCCAGAACAGGCCGTTGGCCATCTTGTAGCCGTCACAAACGCCAGCCCAGTCGGCATGGGTCATGAAGCCTTCCAGCGGCGTGAAGCCACCGATGCCCAGCATGATCAGGTCGCCGGTTTCGCGGGAAGACAGCTTCACCTTCGGCAGATTCTGGGCACGGGCCAATTCAGCTTCGCGGGCGGCGCCTTCGAGCAGCAAAGGCTTGAGTTCACCACCACCGTGGGGTTTGACAAGACGGGACATGAACGCTCCTAAAGGGATGTAAGGGTGGGGAGGCTGGGCTACCGAATGGGCGGCGAGGATAGCACCGGGGTCTAAGCCACCCTAATCAGTGTTATTTCTTTGCAAATAAAAAAATTTTGGGGTCAAGGTATCGGAAATGCCCTGCCGGAAAGCGTGCCCGATACATCGCCAGCAGCGCCGGCGCCTCGCCGGCGCTACTGGGCGCAAGCTTGTTTCACGCTAACATCCGCCACCCTTCATGGCTCGATGAGCCACCCCCGCCCCATGAAACTAACGACGTAGGATGTGGTGAGCGCAGCGAACCGCATCAACCTGGACACGCTGCATGATGCGGTTCGCTGCGCTCACCACATCCTACGCATTGAAAGGTCCGCCACATGTTTCACAGTAATCAGGAGCACCGCCATGACCCTCCCCCGCCGTGAATTTCTGTGCCTCGCCGCCAATGCCGGAATCTTCGCCCTGAGTGGCCGCGCAAGTGCCGGCCAGGCACGGCCGCGCGTGGTCATAGTCGGCGCAGGTTACGGTGGCGCGGCCTGCGCGCGCTATCTGAAGCTCTGGGAACCACGGGTCGAAATCACCTTGATCGAACCGAATCCGCGCTTCGTATCCTGCCCCATGTCCAACACGGTCATCGCCGGCATGAACAATCTGGAAGACATCACCTTCCCCTACGACAACCTCAAGGCGGTGGTGGACCACTTCGTGGCCGATACCGTGGTCGCCATCGACCCTGGCAAACGCAGCATCGACACAGCGGGCGGCAAGCGTTTCAGCTATGACCGCCTGGTTCTGGCGGCGGGGATCGAGCTGATGTTCGACCCGATAAAGGGCTATGACATGGCGGCGCGCAAGGTCATCAAGCATGCCTGGAAGGCCAGCCCGGATCAGACCGGAGTGCTGCGCCGGCAACTGGAGGCGATGCCGGATGGCGGCGTGTTCGTGATGGCGATTCCCATGGCGCCCTATCGTTGCCCGCCCGCGCCCTATGAACGCATCAGTCTGGTAGCCAACTATCTGAAGAAGGCCAAACCGCGCAGCAAAATCATTGTGCTGGACGGCAACCAGGAAATCATTGCCAAGAAAGAACTGTTCCTGGCCGCCTGGAAAAAGCACTACGGCTACGGCACTGAAAACAGCCTGATCGACTATCGCCCCGGCAATGTGGCCGTGGCGGTCGATGCGGCGGCGATGAAGGTGACCAGCGAATTCGACGACGTGAAGGGCGACGTGATCAATCTGGTGCCGCCGATGCGCGCCGCCGCCATTACCGCCCTGGTCGGCGCACGCACCGGCGACAACGGCAATTGGTGCCCGGTGGACTACCGTTCATTCGAGTCCACCGAGGTGCCCAACGTGCACATCCTGGGCGACTCCATCCTGTCCAACCTGTCGAAGGCCGCCGCGCTGGCCAACAACTGCGGCAAGCTGTGTGCCTGGGCGCTGTCGGAAATTTTCAACGACCGCCTGCCCGACCCGGCGCCGGTGCTCACCAGCACCTGCTATTCCGCCGGCAGCGATCACACCGCCTTCCATGTGGCGACGGTGTTCCGTTACAACCCGGAAGACAAAGGCATGGAGGTACAGCCGGGCGGTGGCGTTTCCAGCGAAGAAAGCGCACTGGAGTTTGAATACATGCGCGGCTGGGCCAGGAACATCTGGGCGGATACGCTGGGGCTGCCCAAGGACTACCGCTTTACCAACAAGTTCTGAGCGGGGCGACCTGTAGCGCAGGCGTCTCGCCTGCGTCTTTAAAGCAGCCGGCGAGACGCCGGCGCTACATTTCCTGCACCAGCACCCAGGGCGCGGTGACGACGGCCCAGAACTGGGCATCACGTTCGTGCCAGTCGAGGGCGTCTTCGTTGTCGGCGCGTTTGACCCGCTGGTCGGCGAGCCAGGCTGCGATGGCGACCTGGTCGTCGCGGGCGATGCTCAAGGCCACTTCCACCAGATCCATGCCGGGCGCGACGCTGATGACCGAACCGCGCGCAAAGTGGCGCTGCAACGCATTCCAGGCCAGGCGACCGGTTTCGGCATTGAGCTTGGCGCGCAGGCGTTCGTCGGAATCAACCACCATTACAGATAACTGAACAGCGACAGCTTGCTGGTCTGCGCGTAGGCGCGTTGCGCGGCTTCCAGGCTGGTCTGGCGCGATTGCATCTCGACGATGGCGGCGGCCTTGTCGACCAGGGTGAGGTCGGAAAGGGCGTTCTTTTCGAGCAAGACCAGGTTTTCCGTGGTCTTGGTGATGTCGTTCACTTCCACGGTCGTTGCGGCGACGCGCCGCTGAACATTGCCCAGACGGCCAAGCGTATCGGTGAGGGCGTTGGCGGCATTGTTGACCGCCGTATTCACCTGGGCAGTGGTCAAGCTGCTGTCACTCAGGGTGATGGCGATCTGGTCGAGTGCTTGCAACATATCCGTCGTATTGACCCCGTTGATGTCTACCGGGCTGGAGAACTTGATCACGTTTTCCAGGTTGTCGGTCACCTGAACCGAGCGTCCATCGTCCACAGTGATGGAGCGAACTCCCTGCGAGCTGAGCAGGGCGCCATCGGGCGTGCCGCTATAAGTGCCGCTGGCCGATGGCCCGGTGGGATACACCTGGGTGTGCTGAAACGGCGGCGTAGCGCTATCCAGGTTGGTATTGAATCCCGCGAAAATGTAATGCCCTTCGGTGTCGCGGTTGTTGGCCAGATCCTTGAAATGCAGGTACATGTTTTTCAGCATTGCCGCGTGCTGGTCGCGCAAGGGCTGGGTGTCGCTGCCATTGCTCTGCACCACCAACGCGCGAACGTCGGTCAAGGTTTTCTCCATTTCTTTCAGGACGGTATTTTCGTAATTCAGCGCCAGACCGGCCTTCTGCTGATTCGCCAGATACTGCTCGCGCACGGCGACGCGGCTGGACAACTGCATGGCCTTTTCCGCAGATAGGGGGTCGTCCCTGGCGGCGAGCATGCGTTGTCCGCTGCCGATCTGCTCGCCGAGACGGGCGATCTGCGACTGGTTCTCCTGCATGCCGGACAGGCTGGCAGTGAAATAGGTCAGGGAGCTGATGCGCATGGCTTATCTCCTAAGCCCCGGCGGTGCCGGAACCTGATTTGTAGGGCGTAGGTTGGGCAAAGCGAAGCGTGCCCAACCTACGAACTGCTCTCGACCCGATCGGGGGCGGGAATGACGGGTCGTGGCATTTGCTTTCCGCATCACTAACGCCCGATGGCAAGGATTTCGTCGAACAGGGTGTTAGCCACGCTGATCGCCTTGGCGGCAGCCTGATAGGCCTGCTGGTAGCGGATCAGGTTCACCGCTTCTTCGTCGAGGTTGACGCCTGACAGCGATTGTTGCGCATCCTCGGCCTGGGCCGTCAAGGTGGCAAACGCCTTGCTGTTCAGGTCGGCTTCCGCAGCATATGCGGCGCCGTTGCTGACCAACTGGGTGTAAGCGCCGGAAAAGGTGGTGCCGCCATTGTCGAGAATGCCCGTGGTTTGCAGCGCCGCCAGGGCCAGCATGTTGCTGTTGTCGCCCGGGCCGCCGGCAGTCGAGTCGGCTGCGGCGATCTGGTCGATATTGGTCACCGCCACCGACAGGGTGTGCGCGTAGTCCTGGAAATTCAGGGTCCAGGTATCGCCCGCCACCGGGGCGGGGGTTCCAGCCGCCAGCTTGAAGCCCTGCGGCACGCCACTAAACGTCACTTCGGCTCCAGCGGCGAAGACGGCAGAGGCACCGTCCGAGACGCGCGTCACCGTGTAATTCGGGCCGGTATAGCCAACCGTGTAGTTCTCGTTGGCCAAACGGTTGGAAGTGAAATCGATAGCGATCCAGGAGTCGTTGGCGATGGCGGCGCCGGTCTGCGTCACCGCCCCGGAAAAGAAGTCACCTCCGACCGCCATCGCGGCGGCCGTCGAATCGTAGTACGCCCCCCCGTTATGCACCTGATTCACCTCTGCCCCAATGGCCACAGCGATGCGGTTCAGATCGGCCAGCGCCGGTTTGACCACCTCGTCGCGCGCGGCCAGCCAGCCGCCCAGTTCGCCGCCGGTGATCTGGCCGCTGTCGAGGGTCAGGCTGCCGCCGGAAACATTCAATACGGGGAATTTGGCGGCCGGGTTGGTGTTATAGCTGTCGCTGGGATCCGTCTGCGGGGTCGTGAATTGGTTGGCCCGCGTACCCGATACCAGCACATGGCCATTGCCGACGAAGACATTGAGCTCGCCACCGCTTTGCTGCACGGTGGTCACGTTCACGAGCTTGTTCAGGTCGGCGATGGCCTGGTCACGCTGATCGCGCAGATCGTTGGCGGGCTGGCCGTTGAGTGCCTCCTGGCGGGAAATGCTCTGGTTCAGGGTGGCAAGCTGATTGGCGTAGGTGTTGATCTGTGTGGACAGGCCGGCGATGGCCTTGTTGCTGTCTTCCACCTTCTGTTGCAGCGAGTTGTAGAGCGTGTTTACGCGTCCGGACAGATTCCTGCCGGAAGCGAGCAGGGTCTGACGGGCCGCCGCCGAAGCAGGGTCGTTCGCCACTTCGTTGACGGCGTTGAAAAAACTGTTGAGCGGGCCGGACAGGCTGCTGTTGCTGTCGCTCAACAGCGTGTCGACCTGGCCGGCCTGGGCCGCATAAGTCTCATGGCGGGACAACTGGGCCTGATCGAGCAGCACTTCGTTATCGAGAAACTGGCTGTACTGGCTGCGCACCGACTCGATGGACACCCCGTTGCCGAACCAGCCGGCGCCGGTAAAGGACGGCGTTTGCGTGGAAAAAACCGTCTCCTGGCGGCGATAACCCGTCGTATTGACGTTGCTGATGTTGTGTTCGGTGGTGCGGATGCCCGCCTGGGCGGCGTACAGACCCGAGATACCGATTCCGATAAGTCCAGATGCCATGGCAACCTCCTGTTGCGTTCAGTATCGGCTTTCTGCCGACATTCCTTAAATCCCCGCCATCGCCACGCTGGCGATGACGGATTTCAGTTTTCCGGCGTAAGCCGGGTCGGTGGCATAACCGCCGGCCGCCAGGCCCTCGGCGAAGCTGCCCGCATCGCCGCTTTCCAGCGCAGCGCCATAGCGAGCCTTGAGCAGGCCGGCGTAGTCGCTGAAGGCGGCGCCGTAATCGGCGTAGGCGCGGAACGGCTGGGTGAGTTTCATCGGCATTCCCTGGCGATACTCGGTGGTCAGCGTTTCCACCGCCGCGCCCTGCCAGTTGCCGCCAGCCTTGATGCCGAACAGGTTGTGCGTAGCCTGGCCATCGGCCCCCGTGATTTCGCGCTTGCCCCAGCCGGATTCCAGCGCCGCGTGGGCAAGAATGAAATCGGCCGGCACGCCGGTGGCGGCAGCAGCGGCTTCGGCGTGCGGGCGCAGGGTTTCCAGGAAGGCACGCTTGCGGTCGGAGGCGACGGGCAAAACCGCCTTATGGGAATCGCTGGGTGCGTCAACCCGTAGGAGCGGGCTTGCACCCGCAAGGGGGACGCCGGATTCGTAAAGCCGCTGAAGCGGCAACGACTCCGCTGCCCGCGATGCAACCGTTGCTATCGCGGGCAAGCCCGCTCCTACGGGGGGGGCAGGCGCGTGTTTCTCCAGACTCTTCACGATCATGTCGGCGAAGCCCAGGCCACGGCCTTTGGAGAGCTTCTCGGCCCATTGCTGGTCGAGCAGGTCGCGGTACAGCTTGACGCCCTCGCCGCTGGTCATGGGGTCGTCTTCTTCCGAGAACTTCGTCTCGCGCATGCTCTTCAACATCATGCCGATCATCAGCGCTTCGAACTGCTGTGCCACCGCGCGCAAGGAGCCCTTGTCGCCGGCGGCGACCCTGGCCTTGAGCGCCTGGGCGCCGGTCAGATCGACCGCGAGGCTGTCGTTGGCAAAGGCGACTGCCAGCATCAGATGATCTCCAGATCCGCCTTGAGCGCGCCCGCCGCCTTCATGGCCTGGAGGATGGCGAGCAGATCCTGGGGCGTGGCGCCGAGGGCGTTGAGTGCCTTGACCACGTCATTGAGCGAGGCGGTGGCCGGCACCGTCATCAGTTCGCCCTTCTCGCTCTTCACCTGCACATCCGCCTTCTCGGTGACGACCGTCTGGCCGCCGGACAGCGGATTGGGCTGCGAGACCTGCGTTTCGGAGGTGATGGTGACCGACAGATTGCCGTGCGCGATGGCGCATTTGTCCACGCTCACCAACTGGTTCATGACGATGGAACCGGTGCGCGCGTTGATGATGACCTTGGGGGTGGACAGGCCAGGGTTGAGGTTGAGGTTTTCCAGTTGCGCTATGAAGGCCACGCGCTGCCCCGGGTCGGCCGGCGCCTTCACCTGGATGACCCGCGCATCGAGCGGAATGGCAACGCCCTTGCCGAAGTTGCGCTCGATGGCGTCGCTGACCCGGCTGGCGGTGGTGAAGTCGGATTCCTTCAGTTCCAGGGTAATGAAATCGCCCTGCCCCACCCGCATGGACACCGCCCGCTCCACCGTGCCGCCACCGGGAATACGCCCGGCCGAGAGATGGTTGACCACGGCGGAGGAACCGCCGCCCGAAGCACCGGCGCCGCCGACCAGCAGCGAGCCCTGTGCCATCGCATAGATCTGGCCGTCGGCGCCTTTCAGCGGCGTCATCAAGAGGGTGCCGCCACGCAGACTCTTGGAGCCGCCCAGCGCAGAGACAGTCACGTCGATGGCTTCGCCGGGACGAGTGAAGGCGGGCAGGGTGGCCGTCACCATCACCGAGGCGGTGTTCTTGCTGGTGAAGTTCTGGCCGGGTGCCAAGCCCAGGTTGGTCATCAGATTGGCCAGGCCCTGGCCGGTGATGGCGGAGGTGTCGCCGGTGTTGTCGAGGCCGACCACCACACCGTAGCCGACCAACGGGTTGGTGCGGATGCCGGCGATGGTAGTGATGTCCTTGATCCGCTCGGCCTGGACGGGAGTCGCCAAGGCAACGGCGATCAGATAGGGGATCAGGCGTTTCACGATGCGCTCCTCAAAACAGCGGCCACGTAGGTCGGGCAAAGCGAAGCGTGCCCAACATGCGGCGGTTGTTCGTTGGGCACGCTTCGCTTTGCCCAACCTACGTCTGAATTGAGGAATCGAGGGGGGGCGAGGCTCACGCTGCGCTCCTCAGAACGGCAACAGAGTCAGGAAAAAGCGCGCCAGCATGCTGCCGACCTGGGCCTTGTCGAGGCTTTGTGTGTTCTTCGATTCGAACTGCACATCGGCCAACTGGGTGGAGTTGATGCTGTTGCTTTTGCTGATCTGGGCCGGGTTCACCACGCCGGCCAGGCGGATGTATTCGGTGTCGCTGTTGATCGCCACCTGCTTCTCGCCCGCCACCACCAGATGGCCGTTGCCCAGCACTTCCACCACCGTGACGGTGATGGAGCCGGTGATGGAAGTGCTGTTGGTCTCGTTGTCCTTGAGTTCCTGTTTGCTGCTGGCCGAGGGCGCCCAGGAAGTCGCGGCGAAACCACGCGGCTGGCCCAGGATGCGCGGCGAGGGAATGTTGAAGCTGGCATTGGCCTTGCGTTCATCCGTGGTTTCCGACCTGCGTTTGGCCTCGGTTTTCTCCACCAGATTCACGGTCAGGGTGTCGCCGACATAACGCGCGCGGCGATCCTCGAACAGCGCCACGCCCGGCCGTGCCTGGCCGGGGGGTGCCTGGAATATGGCGCCGTTATTGTCCGGCGCGACCGCGACCGCCTCGGGGCGGGCGCTCAGCGGCTGCTTGATCGCGGTGGCCGGCGGCGGCGTGGCGCAACCCGCCAGCAGCGCGGCGGCCAAGATCAGCGTAGGTTGGGCAAAGCGCAGCGTGCCCAACATTACGACGGGTTGTTGGGCACGCTGCGCTTTGCCCAACCTACGTTTCGTGGCGTATCGGCTCATGTTTATCTCCAATTACCCCGCTCAGATCTGCGTCAGCCGCTGCAACATCTGGTCGGAGGTGGTGATGGCGCGCGAGTTCAGTTCGTAGGCACGCTGGGCGATGATCATGTTGACCAGTTCCTCGGCCACATTGACGTTGGAGGTTTCGATGAACGACTGGTTGAGCAGGCCCATGCCGTCGGTGCCCGGGTTGTTCGGCAGCGGCGCGCCGGAAGCGGCGGTTTCGATGAACAGGTTTTCGCCCTGGCCCTGCAGACCGGTCGGGTTGACGAAGGTGGCAAGCTGGATCTGCCCCAGTTGTGTGGGCGTGGCGTTGCCCGGTGTGGTCACGCTGACGATGCCGTCGCGGCCGATGGTGGTGGTGAGGGCGTTGGCCGGAATCTGCATGTTGGGCAGCAGGGCATAACCGCTGGCGGTGACCAGATTGCCCTGGCTGTCGGTCTGGAAGGAACCGTCGCGGGTATAGGCCAGGCTGCCGTCGGGCATCTGGACCTGGAAGAAGCCCTGGCCGTTGATCGCCACATCCAGCGGATTGGAAGTTTGCTGCAGCGCGCCCTGCTGGAAGATGCGCTCGGTGGCCACCGGCCGCACGCCGACACCCAGCTGGAAGCCGGAAGGCAGTTGCGTCTGCTGCGACGACTGCGCGCCGGCCTGGCGGATGGTCTGGTAGAGCAGATCCTCGAACACCGCGCGCGACTTCTTGAAGCCGGTGGTGGAGGTGTTGGCGAGGTTGTTGGAAACCACGTCCAACTGGGTTTGCTGGGCATCCAGGCCGGTGCGGGCGATGTGTAGGGAGCGGAGCATGGGGGTTCCTTATGTTCAAGCCGTAGGTTGGGCAAAGCGTAGCGTGCCCAACTTTACCCGCGCATGTTGGGCACGCTGCGCTTTGCCCAACCTACGAAATTGCGCGTCAAGACGGGTAGAGCGAAGCATGGCGGTTCCTTAGCCATTCGCGCTCAGCACCTTGTTGGCGCTGCCCTCGTTTTCCTGGGCGACGCGCAACACGCGCATCTGCATGTCGAACTGGCGCGCCAGGCTGACCATGTTCACCAACGCTTCGGCGGGGTTCACGTTGCTGCTTTCCAGCGCGCCCGCCACCAGGGTGACGCCGGCATCGGCCTCGGCCGGCTGGCCGCTTTTCTGGCGAAACAAGCCATCGTTGCCGCGTACCAGATCGGTTTCCGTCGGGTTGGTGAGCTTGATGCGGCCGATGATGGCGACGGTGTTCTGTCCGACCGGGATGGCGGAAATGGTGCCGTCGCGGCCGATCAGGATGTCCTGGCCCGGCGGCACCGAAATGGGGCCGGCATCGCCCAGCACATCGAGTCCGTTGCTGGTTTGCATAATGCCGTCCCGGCTGACCTGGAGATGGCCCACGCGGGTGTAGGCTTCCTGGCCGTCGCCGCCCTGCACGGCGATCCAACCCGGCCCGCGCAGCGCCACATCGAGCGGCCTGCCGGTCTGCTGCAAGGCCCCTTGGGTGAAGTCCGTGCGCGGCGTGGTTTCCAGCACGAAAGCGCGGGTTTTTGCGCCCTCCCCCACCACCGGCAGGGCACGGAACACATTGAGCTCCTGGCGAAAACCGTGAGTGGCGACGTTGGCCAGGTTGTGCGTGACCGCCGCCTGCTGGCGGGTCACCTCGCGCGCCCCGGTCATGGCGATGTAGATCATGCGGTCCATTCAGTTCTCCTGGTTTCTCTCGGCAAACCGTTGATTCCGTAGGGTGGATAAGCGGAGCGCATCCACCTTTTCAGCGGTGGAATGGTGGATGCGCTCCGCTTATCCACCCTACGGATCATGCTCACCGCAGGTTCACCAGCGTCTGCAGGATCGAGTCCTGGGTTTTGACTGTCTGCGCATTGGCCTGATACATGCGCTGGGCGACGATCATGTTCACCAGTTCGGCAGTGAGGTCGACGTTGGACTCCTCCACCACACCGGATTGCAGATAGCCCAGAACACCGGTGCCGGGCGCCTCGGAGCTCTGCTTGCCGGCCGCCGTCGTCTCGCCCCACTGGTTGTCGCCCAGGGGTTGCAGGCCGTTCGGGTTGAGGAAGTTGGTCATCAGAATCTGGCCGATCGCCAGGGCCTGGCCATTGGTGTAGCGGCCCTGCACCAGGCCGGTCTTGTCGACGCTGAGGCTGACGAATTTTCCGGTCGAGTAGCCGTCCTGGGAGACGAAGGAGACGCCGGAGGTGCTGCCGTACTGGGTCAAAAGCGAGAGATCGAGGCTGAAGGAGGGCATGGTCCCTGCGGCTGTGGTGGTCAGGGGCGCCACCGCCGCGCCGTTGATCGTCGCCACCGTGCCATCGGCCGCAAACGCCAGGGTCATGGCGGTTTCCGTCCCGGCCACGGTGGCATCCCCCACCGGCAGCACCTGGTTGCCGCCGACATAGCCGGCCACGTTCCAGCCCGCGCCCGCCTTTTGAAAATAAAGCGTCAGGCCCAGAGGGGAGCCAGGCGTGTCGTAGACAGTAAAGGTAGTGGAGTAGTTGTAGGTAGAGGGCGTGGCCGGATTGATGGCCGTCGCCGGAGTGGCCGCGCCGAAAGCCGCCCCGGTCGGCGCGGTGCTGGTGGAATCCAGGTTGGCGATGATCTGCGCCGTCGAGGTGGGATTGGGCTTCGCCACCCCCAGGGAAACCTTGATCGGCTGGAGCGTGCCGGGGATGACCACGCCCTCGGTCGCCGGAAAACCGATCAGCTTGCGCCCGGCGTTGTCGACGATGTAACCGTTCTTGTCCATCTGGAACTGGCCGTTGCGCGTGAAGGTGGTCAGGCCGGTCGTGGCGGTCGGCGAGTTCGGATCTGTCTGGACCAACTGAAAAAAGCCATCGCCGCTGATGGCGAGATCGAGCGGGTTGTTGGTCACGCTGATGTTGCCCTGGGTGAACTGCTGCACCACCGCCGCCGTTTTGGTGCCGATGCCGACATTCAGATTGCTGACGCCGTTTATCGAGGCGGCATAGACATCCGAGAATTCCGCGCGGCTGGCCTTGAAGCCTACCGTGGAAGTGTTGGCGATGTTGTTGCCGATCACATCCAGGTTCTTGGATGCGCCATTGAGTCCGCTCAGGCCTTGGTTGAAGCTCATTTGCTGCTCCTCGTTCAGAAGATTTGTTTGATCTTGTCCAGGCTCAGGCTGCCCAGAACCGAGAGTTCCACGTTCAGGCCGGTGCTGTCCATCGACACGCTTTGCACCTGCGCCAACGAATAAGGGGTGGCATCCACGTTGTTTCCGGCCGCCGTCGCGGTCACTTCAAAGCGGTAGGTGCCCTGCGCCATGCGGTTGCCGGAAGCATCCAGCCCATCCCAGGCGAAGCGGCTCAAACCGGCGTCGAGGCTGCCCAGGTCCAGGCTACGCACCACCTTGCCGTCGCCATTCAGCACAGCGACCGCCACCTTGTCGGCCTTGGTCGCGAGGTCCACCCCGCCCGCCGCACCGGCACTGCCCAGATCGAGCTGGGCGCCTTCCGCCAGCACCTGCCGGCCGATCAGGGAAGCACCCTGCAAGGCCTGGGTGGCGCGGTACTGGGTCGTCAGGCTGGCGATGGAGTCGTTCATCTTGTTGATGCCCTCCACCGTGGACAGTTGCGCCATCTGCGAGGTGATCTCCGCGTTGTCCATCGGATTCAGCGGATCCTGGTTCTTCAGTTGAGTCACCAGAAGCTTGAGAAAGCGGTCGCTGATCTCGGCGGCGCTGGAGCCGCTGACTGCGGTGCTGCTGGAGGTGCTGCTTTGTACGGCGGCGACGGTCATGGTTCGCTCCTGTTACCGTGAAACGACGGGCTTGTCGGTCGTAGGAGCGAGCTTGCTCGCGATAGCAACGGCGCCATTCCGAGCAACCGTTGCTATCGCCGGCAAGCCGGCTCCTACGGGGTGTTTCATTATTCGGAAGCGTCGCAGCAGGTTCATCATGAATGGTCAGGTCTGGGCGATGGCCAGAGTCCGTTGCAGCAGGCTCTTGGTCGTGTTCATCACTTCGGCGTTGGTCTGGTAGGAGCGCGAGGCGGAGATCATGTTCACCATCTCCTCCACCGCATCCACGTTGGGGTAGGCCACATAGCCCTTGGCATCGGCCATGGGGTGTTTGGGGTCGTAGACCATGCGCGGCGGCGACGGGTCTTCGATCACTTCCTTCATGCGCACCCCCTGCGCCCAGGGGCTGGCCTTGTTCATCGCCATCGCCTGAAACACCACCTGTTTGGCCTTGTAGCTCTCGCCCGTGGAGGTGCTCGCGGAATCGGCATTGGCCATGTTCGAGGCCACCGCGTTCAGGCGCATGGATTGCGCGGTGAGCGCGGAGGCGGCGATGTGGAATACGTTGGTGAGCGACATGGCTGTTTTCTTATTTGTCCGAGATGGCCATGCTCAGGGTCTTGAACTGGCCGGCGGCGCGGTCGAGCAGGAATTGGTAGTGCAGCGAGTTTTCCGTGAAATGGGCGCGTTCCACGTCCATGTCCACGGTGTTGCCATCCAGGCTGGGCTGTACGCTGGAGCGATATTTGAGTACCCCATCGGCCATGCCGGTGACACCACTCGCCGCGATATGGCGCGCTTCGCTACGGGTGAGTTGCAACGACCCGCCCGCCGCGCCCATCGCATTCTTCAGGGCGCCGGCAAAATCCAGATCACGCGCCTTGTAGTTGGGCGTATCCGAATTGGCGATATTTGACGACAGTACTTCCTGACGCCGTGCGCGCAGGTTCAGCGCGGATTGGACGAAGGCGAGTTCATTGTCGATCTTGCTCAGCATGGCGGTCTCCTGTGAGGGAGATAGAGCAAGGGACGTGCCAATTTCGGATTTCGGATTTCGGATTTGGAGCGGGCGTAGCCCGGATGGAGCCCGCCGCGCCAGACGTTCGCGGGATAGCCATCGGCTGCATCCGGGCTACGGCCCTGGATTGTCCATTAGCCGAAGTTGGTATGTAGCGCAGGCGTACCCGCAAGGAGTAGGCCGTGGTTGTAATGCCGCCCACAAACCCCGGCGGCAACAACCACGCTCTCTCGCCTGCTTCGTCCTTCTGAGCAGGCCTACGAAGCAGGCGAGACGCCTGCGCTACAGGTGTGCCTCCGGCGTCGTCCTCTCCCGGTGGGAGAGGGGGGAAACCGGCAATTCTTGCCGCCGACTGGCAACCCCGGCGGCAATTTCAGCCGCGTTCCACCCGATTCCTGCCGGCGGCTTTGGCGCGATACATGGCGGCGTCGGCGCGGGCGACGAGGGCGGCCTGGGTTTCTTCGTGGCCGCGCTCGGCCACCCCGGCGCTGAAGGTGATGAGCACCTTGTCGTTGGCGTGCAGGAAGAACTGCCGGGTGAGTTCACGTTGCAGGCGCTTCAGGATCACCTCCGCGCCCTCCAGGTCGGTATTGGGCAGCAGGATGAGAAACTCCTCGCCGCCATAGCGCGCGAGTGAATCGGTGGGGCGCAGGAGATCGCGCACCACACGGGTCAGATGTTTGAGCGCTTCGTCTCCGGCCTGGTGGCCGAGCGAGTCATTGAGTTTCTTGAAGTGGTCGAGGTCCAGCATGGAGATCGACAAAGGCGCGGTAAGGCGGTCGGCGCGCGCCAGTTCGCGCATGAACGCTTCGTCCAGGCCGCGCCGGTTGAGGGCGCCGGTGAGTTGGTCCTCGCGTACCAGATTGGAAACTTGAGCCAGCTCGGTTTCCAGCACATGGATGCGTTGCTCGGCTTGTTCCGCCTGGGCGCGGGCTTCATTCAGTTCGCCGTGGCTGCGGCGCAGCGCGTGGCGCATGCCGTCCATGTCGCTGGTGAGGCCTTCGATCACCGCGCCCAGTTCGCCGATGTCGCTCGCCTGGCCGATCTGCTCGGAGTACGCGCCGATACGGGCGTGGTAGCCGTCGGCGTCGTCGGACAGGGCGCCGATGCGGTCGATGAAGGTGGTGATGAGGGAGCGCAGTTTTTCCTTGGCGTCATCCAGGCTGCCCTTGATCATGCCCTGTTTGAATACCAGTTCGCGCAGGCCGCGTTCCGCGCCGTGCAGGGCGTCCGGGCTGAGGTTGCCGTCGATCAGCGCCTGCATGGCGGCCATTTGTCCGGAGAACCAGGTTTCGTCGCCCACCAGTTCGCCCAGGTTGAGGAACAACAGGCCGACCAGACGGCGCAGGCCGATCGACAATTCGTGGTCGTCCTCCGAGCGGATCAACAGCTCGCGCCAGATGCCGGCAAGTTCTTCGAAATGCCGGCTATCGGCGGTGCCGCTGGCGACCACGGCGGCGGCCAGATGGCCGGCACGTTCGGCCAAGTCCGGCCAGCGCGGCGCGCAACTGTCCGAAAGCAGGCGCAGATTGCCGACCAGCGCCTGGCGTAGCGGCGGCCAGGCGTCGGGCGCGGCTTCTGTAGCGCCGGTGTCTTTCAAAACAGCCGGCTGGAAGCCGGCGCTACTGGGGGGCGGCGCCGGCGTCGCGGCGGCTTGGGTGGCGACTTCTTCCAGCACCGTGCCGCCACTGCCGGACTCCCCCCAGGAACGCGCCAGCCCGGTCAGCTTGTCGAACAATTGCTGGCTGTCGTGGCCGAAGTTGATCAGCACCCGCTCCAGCATTTCACGTTTTTTCGTCTGGTTGAGGCCCGTCTGATGCGCTTCCCACTGTTTGATCAGGGGGCGGATCGCGTCCGGCCAGCGCAATTCGGGTTTGGCCGGCTCGGGTTTGCCACCCTCTCCCTTGGGTTTTTCCACCGGTTTTTCCACCTTCTCGCCCGCCACTTCGGAGTAAGCGCGCTGAAAGTTGTCCGGCGTCGGCGGCAGACGGCGCGTACCCAGCAGGCGGATGGCCGCGCGGGCTATATCGGCTGGTTGACTCGCAGCGGGTTGGTTGGGACGTTCCATGTCGTCTTCCGGAAAAAGGTTGAGAATTCTATCCCTTACTTCTGACGCAAACCGTTCATGTCCATGCTCCGTTTTTTTCTGGTTTTATCGCAGTGGGCAACCACCGCATCGGCGTCAGGGCCGATCCAGGATATGCAAATTTTGCGCCAACTCGGCAACACCTGGCTGGAGCAGCAGGCCGCCCAGGTTTGGCCGGGCCTGCGCGCGCGCCCCCAGGTCGGCGCGATAGATGAGCGCCTGCGCCTGGTGGCCTGCCGCGACCTCGAATTTTCCCTGGCTGCCGGCGCCCAGCTCGGAACGGCCGGCAGCGTGAAGGCGCAATGCAATGCCCCGGTCAGATGGAGTCTGTACGTCGGCTTTCGGATGCGCATCGAAGGTCCCGCCCTGGTCGCCCGGCGCGACCTGCCGGCACGTACCGTTCTCACCGCCGCCGATGTGGAGGCGCGCAACATCGACTATGAGCAGCCCCCCGCCACCTACCTGAACGACATGCGCCTGGTGCTGGGCGCGCGCGTCGACCATTACCTCGCGGCCGGTCGACCGCTGGCGGCGGAGGGGTTGTCGCGACCGCCCGCGATCAATGCCGGGCAGCGGGTGCGCATCATCGTGCGCGGCGCTGGTTTCAGCATCAACCAGGAAGGCAAAGCGCTCAATTCGGCGGCGGCGGGCGAACCGGTACGGGTCAAGATCAATTCCGGGCGTATCGTGCACGGTATCGCGCAGGATGACGGTAGCGTGCTGGTGCAGCCATGAAACGGGGTTTCCGTAGGAGCGGGCTTGCCCGCGATTGCAACGGTCGCATCGCGGGCAGCGGAGTCGTTGCCGCTTCAGCGGCTTTACGAATCCGGCGTGCCCCTCGCGGGTGCAAGCCCGCTCCCACGAATCGGGTTGATGTTTCCCGCTAAAGCTTGTCGGCCACTTGCCGTTATATTGCCGGTATCCCCGAGGAGGAATCCGTCGTGAAGATAGACAGCGCGATCCAGCACATCAGCAGCGTCCAGGCCAAGGGCGTCAATTCGAAACCATTCAGGGGCAAGACTGCCGGGTCGGCGGCCGGCTCGGTCAGCGACAATGTCGAACTTACCGGCACCTCCTCGCGCATCCGCGAGCTGGAAGCGCAACTCGCGGATATCCCGTCCGAAGATGCCGGCAAGGTGGAATCCATCCGTCAGTCCATCGCCGACGGCACCTTCGAGGTGGACGAGGAGGCGGTGGCGGAAGGTATCGTTCAGGAAACCATAGAACAACTCAGCCACCAACATAACCGATGAACCCCGCTGCCCACCTGGACGCCCTGGCGCGCGAACTCACCGCCTTCATCAGCCTGTTGGAACTGGAAGCCGCCGTGCTGGCGGCCAATCAGGCGGATGCTCTTACCCCCCTGGTGGCCCAGCGGGAAGCCGCGAATCGCCGCCTTGCCGGCCTCTGGCAAGCCTTGACCGGCGGCCTTGGCCTGCCCGCCACGGCCGGCCTGTCCGTGTTGCGCGAGCGGTGCGCCGGTTTGGCTCCGGAAGGCTGGCGGCAGGTGGAGGAAATGGCGCGCCACGCGGAGCGCATGAACAGCCTCAACAGCAGGCTCATAGACGAACAATTACGCCGTACCCAGGCCGCCGTGCAGGTATTGCGCAACGCCGCCGGCAGCCGCACGCTCTATGGAGCGGATGGCCGCATGAGCGAAAGTCTCAACCCCAATCGGAGCATCGATAGCGCATGAACACCCTGACTTTGAACGTTTCCGGCATGACTTGTATGGGCTGTGTGAATTCCGTGAAGAAGCTGGTGGGCGCGCTGCCCGGCGTCAGCGAGGTGCAAGTGGACCTGGCGTCGGGCCGGGTGGATGTGACCCATGACGCCACCCTCGCACCCCCCGAGGCGATCCGCGCGGCCATCGATGGTGGCGGTTACCAGGTGCTCGGATAAAGCAGGATAAAGCAGGATAAACGGCGGACGTAGCATCGAGAAATCTCTCGTTTGCCGCAGGCCGGCGTAAGTCGCTATCCTCCCGGCCCATCACCACAAACCTGGGGAAATCCGAAATGTCGCTGCATCCCGTCATCCTGTCCGGAGGTTCCGGTACTCGCCTGTGGCCCCTTTCGCGCGCCGCGCTGCCGAAGCAACTGCTGCCGCTGGCAGGTGAGCACACCCTGCTGCAGGAAACGGTGCTGCGCCTGGCCGGCCTGGCGGATGCCGGGGCGCCGCTGATCGTCTGCAACAACGACCACCGTTTCCTGATCGCCGAGCAGATGCGCGACATCGACGTCGCCCCGCTGGGCATCTTCCTCGAACCCATCGGACGCAACACCGCGCCGGCCGCCGCTATCGCCGCCATGCACCTGCTCAAGCAGGATGCCGACGCGGTGATGCTGTTGCTCCCCGCCGATCATCTGATTCACGACGTGGCGGCCTTCCACGCTGCCATCGGCGAAGGCATGCAGGCCGTCGCCAGCGGCCATCTGGTGACTTTCGGCATCGTCCCGGACGCCCCGGAAACCGGCTATGGCTACATCCAGCAGGGTGCCCCACTGGCCACCGGCAGCGCCCGCCAGGTGGCCCGCTTCGTGGAAAAGCCGAACCGCGAAAATGCCGAGTTGTTTCTCGCTTCCGGTGACTATTTCTGGAACAGCGGCATGTTCCTGTTCTCCTGCAAGCAGTTCCTCGCCGAACTGGCCGAGTTTCGCCCGGACATCCTCACCGCCTGCGAACTGGCGCTCGCCAGCGGTCAGCATGACCTGGACTTCTGCCGCCTGGACCAAGGGGCTTTCGCGGCCTGTCCGTCGGACTCCATCGACTACGCCCTCATGGAACACACTCGGCACGCCGCCGTGGTGCCCACCGACATCGGCTGGAACGACATCGGCGCCTGGTCCGCGCTGTGGGAAGTGGGCGAGAAGGACGCCGCCGGCAACGTCACACGCGGCGACGTGTTCATGGAAGGCGTCAGCGACTCCCTCATCCGCGCGGAATCGCGCATGGTGGCCGCCATCGGCGTCACCAACCTGCTCATCGTGGAAACGGCGGATGCGGTGCTGGTGGCCGACAAGTCGCGTGCCCAGGACGTGAAGAAGGTGGTGGACTACCTGAAAGCCAGCGGCCGCAGCGAGCACGAATTCCATACCCGCGTATTCCGCCCCTGGGGCTGGTACGAAGGCATCGACCTGGGTGAGCGCTTCCAGGTCAAACGCATCATGGTCAAGCCGGGCGAGAAGCTCTCTCTGCAAATGCACCACCATCGCGCCGAACACTGGATCGTCGTCTCCGGCACCGCCCGCGTCACCCGCGACGGCGTCGAAAACCTGCTGTGCGAGAACGAATCGACCTACATCCCGCTCGGCACCACGCACCGCCTGGAAAATCCCGGCCGCATCCCGCTGCACCTGATCGAAGTGCAATCCGGTTCCTACCTGGGCGAGGACGACATCGTGCGCTTCGAGGACATCTACCAGCGCGGCTGAACCCGCAGTTGAGCCCGCAGTTAAGCCATGAACAAACGCAAATCCAGCCCACCACGCCACCCGCGCGACCCCGTCGCCCGCGCAGTGCGCACGCCCCGCTTCAAACAGCAGGTGGTGCCGGATAAACGTTGGCGGGAACGGCTGAAGGAAAAGGAAGAAGTACCGGAAAAGCCCCAAGAAACGTAGGAGCGGGCTTGCCCGCGATAGCAACGGTTGCTATCGCGGGCAAGCC
>JAUYFG010000233.1 GCA_030690985.1 Pseudomonadota bacterium | reverse complement strand
TGCCGTCTACCGAGCAAGTTATGACCGTGTTCGCGGAGTTGGCAAAAAACCTGATCCGCTTCGTGGCCGGAGCCACTAAACCCAGACCCGCTCATCCTAAGCCGCATCGGAAACATGGATACAAATCAACCACTTGAGGGCGGATTGCTTAAGTTGAGAGGATTGGGCTGGCGATCCGGTGGCTGCGCAAAAAAGGCTTGCGGCACTTGAGGGGATCTCCGTTCTCGCGGTAACACAAGACATGATTCGATTGGCCGAATCGCTTATTGAGCAAGCCATCATTCCAGCCAAGGCGATAGAGGATGCGCTTCATATTGCCATTTCGACACTGCACCACGTTGATTTTCTACTGACCTGGAATTGCCGTCACATTGCCAATCCAGTTATTCAGGAAAAGATTGCCGTGTATCTTGAACAACTCGGATTGTTCCTCCCGATCATATGTACCCCTGAGGAACTTCTTGGAGGAAATAACGATGACTGATGAAATCATGATGGAAGTCCATGCCATCAAGGACGCGATAGGCGCCAAGTATGGCAACAATCTGGATGCACTGTTCAAAGAGATACAACTTGGCGAGGCCAGGTTGAAGGCGGCCGGCGTCCAGGTTTTGGCGCCCCCCGTCAATCCAGAAAATTTGCCTAACACTGCATTGCAGCGGACTCGCTTCGCTCACCGTTTAATTTGACGTTGGGCCTGATAGATTACCCTCTCAAGGAGTAGGCATAAATTATGGCTAATACGCTTACCATCGAATCTATTGAGCAGGCTGTGCTTCAATTGCAGCCTGATGCACGAGTACAACTCACACACTTTTTGGTTCAGAATTTGGCTTCTTTGCCAGAGGCAGATTTCGCCGAGCTATGGCTTGCAGAAGCGGAGTGTCGCGACGCTGAGATGGAAACAGGACAAGTAGCAGGTATTCCTGGCGAGGAGGTTTTTCGACGTATCCGCGCACGCTACAACAAATGATGCTGCCTTATGTTTTCCACCCGATAGCAGCAGTTGAAATTGAAGACGCTGTGGCCTACTACGAATCACTTCAACCCGGTAAGGGCTTGGAACTTGCGGAACAAGTCGAAGCGGCCATCAAGCAAATTCAAATATTTCCGGAATCAGCGCCAATTACTCGTGGATTTGTTCGTTCAATCGTGGTGCAGCCATCTAGTCGCTGGAGTTACACGCTGCACTATCGCGTCAAACCAACATACATTCGTATTCTTGCGTTCGCTCACCAAAAACGTCAGCCGTTTTACTGGTTTGCTCGACGTTAAGGGAAATAGAGGACAGACCACGGTTTTATTCAATTTTCCAAAAAGGGGAAACCGTGGTCCGTCTCCTATTGCTCCCGTCCCCTATTACTTCAGCTACCGCGCTTAACCCGTTGTGTCGCTTATGGATTTTGGATGGGGCAAATTAGCCGTGCGCATATCCCGCCTCCCGCTGACTCTTCAACACCAGTACAAATACCGTGTCGAATTCGGGAATATGTCGATATAGGGCGACATAACCGTGGGAGCGTCGGCCGATAACCAGTTCCCGTTTGCCGTTGGACACAGGGCGGCCGATCAGTGGGCTATCTTGCAGTACGTCGATAGCCTGGATGATTTCCCGGATGCGAGCGGGGATGTTCACGGCCTCATGGCTTGTCAGGTGGTCGATGATCCGGTCGAGGTCTTCTCCGACCTCCGGTGCGAGTTCGATACGTGGCACGTTCAGCGTTTCCTGGCCTGAGGGCGCTTGGCTTCATTGCCTGACAGGCGTTCTTGCAAGTAGTGGCGCATTTCCCCCCAAGGAACGGTCTCGCCGGTTGCGAGGATTTGGGCGTAGCGGTTTTCCGCCAGTTCGTCGAATTCGGCGCGCCGTTCTTCCTGGTCGGTTTTCTCGGCGATGGCTTGCAGGATGAAGTTATGTTGCGAGACCCCGGCACGCTGCGCCGCGTTGGTGACGCGAGCCTTCAGGTCTTCCGGCAGTCTGATGGTGGTGGTGGACATTTCGGCCTCCTATGCTGTCCGGGTAGTGTAGCGAGTAGGGCGCAATAACCAACGGGCATTGCGCCGTATGTTTCGCAACCCATGCGGCGCAATGCGCTTCGCTTATTGCGCCCTACGCGTTATCCCTCTCGCCCATACCGTGCCGCGTAGCCAATCCCGCCTTGATCCAGGCCGAGGTCGTGGAGTTCGCGTGGGTTCATTGCGCGTAGTTCGGCTGCGGCGCGGGCCGCCGTGAGATGCCGCAGTACACCCTCGATCCAGCGCCGTGGCCGGGTTGGGGTGGCCGTGGTGCTTCCTCGTTTGTGTCTGCCCGATGTCTCATGTCCGACTCCTGGTTTCACCCTGTCGTCATGCCAGGTTGGCCGTGGCGGGCAATACAGATTCAGTGTCGTAGGGTGCGGTGAGGAACGAACCGCACCGCTGGGCTGGCCGCGAATGATGCGGTTCGCTGCGCTCGCCACATCCTACGGCGCGTTAGAACAAATTTGCCCTGCACCTCCGCCCCATCCGCAGCAACGCCAGGCATTCGCGGGTGGCAGCGGAGTCCAGGGCGGTGTAATCGTCGAGGGTCTTCAAGCCCGGGTCCGCGCCCGCCGCCAGCAGCAGGCGCAACATGCCGGCCTTGCCTGCGGAGGCGCAGTAGATCAGGGCGCTGGCGCCGTTGACGTTCTGGTTGTCCAGGGGCGCGGCGGCGGCGATGAGGTCGGCCACGCAGGCTTCGCAATCCGCGAAGCAGGCAAACCACAGGGCGCCATTGCCATCGGCATTGCGCGCACCACCTCGGCGGCGCCCAGCCGGGCGGCGTGCATCAGTGGCGTCATGGCCTTGGCGAGGGTGGCGCTGTAGCCGCCACTCACGCTATCAGGGGGAAAGCCTTCCTGGATCAGCCAGGTTCCAAGTTCAATTTCGGTCATGGGGTTTCACTCGTAGGCGGGTAGGGTCAGCAGGCGCGGGTCGTCCACCGGCATGCCGATGGCGAAGTGGTAGATCACTTGCCAGCGGGTGTCGGCAAGGCCCAGCAGTTCATGGTCGGCATCATCGAAGAAGCAGCCGATGCCGGTGCCGCGCCAGCCGGCGGCTTCCGCTTCCAGGGTGGCGCAGTGGCCGAGCATGCCGGCCTCCCAGTGCAGATGGCGGTAGGCGGCGGGGTTGGCTTCGATGGGCGCGTCGAACTCGGCGATGAACATCAGGGTGAAGGCGCTCATGGCGGCGATGTCCTGGTGGCAGGACAGGTTGCGGGCGGTGCGTTCGGCGCGGGCGGCGAGGAGTCGGTAGAGGGGCAGTTCCGCGTCGGCGGGCAGCCACTCGAACTCCGGCCGCAGCGCCGCGCCGAGCTCGGCAAGGCCGGCCTCGGAACGAGGCAGAAGATAGAGCCCGGCGGGCAGGCCTTCCACCCGATGCACCAGCAGCGCCGGATGCACCCGTGGCGCGCTGTTCCACAGGCGCCAGACCGGCGCGGCGCTGGACGGCAGCAGGCTGGCGAGGATGCGCCGGAACGTTGCGGCGGGCAGGGTGGAGCGGCCATCGAAGGCCTGGGCGCTGCGGCGTTGGAGGAGAACCTGGGTGGCGAGCGGGTTATCCGTTGGGTTATCCGCCGGGTTATCCACCACCGGCCGGCTCGCCGGGGCGCTCCCGGCTTCCCCGGCGAGGGCGGGGGGAAGCCCGCCCCGGCTCGCCACGGCCGCCGTCTCGATCACCGGCCACCGGTACAGCGGCTTCGGGTCCAGCAGGCTGGGTAATCCGCTCCACTCGTCCCATTCCAGGGGCGGCGCGGGCACCGTGTCGGTTTCTTCCGTTTGCAGGGCAACGATGGCCTCGGCCTCTTCCGCTTCCACGCCGGCGTAGTCCTCGCCGCGATCAGTGCCCAGGCAGTGGGCGACCGCCTCGGGGGACAGGTTCACCAGCCGCGCGCGCCAACCGAACAGGGCGGCGGCGTGGGCGACGGCGGCAAGGACGTGGCCCATGTCCAACTGGCAATAGCGGAAGGCCCGTTCCCCGTATTTCCAGGCCTCGCGCCAGGGGATGGAGGAAAACCCCAGCCACAGGCCGGGAAGGTCGGAAGCGGTGAGGGTTTCGGCGCGCCATTCCACGGTGTGGTCGCGGCACTGGTAGTGGTAGAGCCCATCCGCCAGGCCTTCCACCCAGTAGGCGATGACCCAGGTTTCGCTGGGATGCAGGTTGCCGGAGGAGGGATGCGCCCGCAGCGCCCAGCGGTTGCCGCCGTATTCCTTCCAGGCGGTGATGGCCACGGACAGGCGCAGGAAGGCGCTCAGGCTGGCGGTATCGAACGGCTCGGGCGGGCGCGCGTCCGCCAGGGCCGACCAGGGAATCTCCCGCGCCGGCGACTCGCGCGGCAGGCTGTACCAGCGGGTTCCCTTCCAGGTACGGAACGGGTCCGGCTGGGCATCCCAGTCCAGGCTGCCGGGGCCGGCGGCATAGCGCTCGAAGTGGTGTTTGGTGCGCTGGTGGTAAGCGCGAAGCAGGGAATTCGGATCGTTGTTCATGCTGATTTCACGGTAACGGTTCATGGTCGACTGGCTGCTCCCGTGTCCATGAAACGTAGGATGTGGTGAGCGATAGCGAACCGCATCAGGCAGCCGGGTCGATGCTGAAAAGACGCAGGCGAGACGCCTGCGCTACACAAACCGTGGTGAGGGTGGATGCGCCACGCCAATCCAGCCTGGGGAGCGATTGGGGTGCCGTCTGCAGTGTAGTTCAGCACGGTGTGCGGGCCAGGGCCGACAGGACCGTGATCGACCGGAAAACCAGGGCTATTCGCTGGTTTCTGGACGTGCCGGCGCTGTCGCAAAGCCGATATCGCCCGCCAGGTCTGGCGGATCGCTCACAGGCCGAACTCCTTGGAGATCAAACGCAGCCAGGTGTCCAGGCGGTCGTCGCTGAGTTGCTTCTGGTTGTCCTGATCCAGCACCAGGCCGACGAATTCGCCGTCTTCTTCCGCCTTCGAGGCGATGAAGTCGTAGCCGTCGCTGGGCCAGAAGCCGACCACGCGGGCGCCGCGCGCGGTGACGAAGGCGTAGAGCAGGCCCAGCGCATCGACAAAGTTTTCCGGGTATTTCTCCTGATCGCCCAGGCCATAGAGCGCGACGGTTTTGCCGGTGAAATCGACGTCTTGCAACTGCGGCAGGAACTCGGCCCAGCTTGGCTGCCGGCAATCGGCATCGAGGCCGGGCAGATCGCCCTCGCCCAGCGTCGGCGTGCCGAGGATCAGGTAGTCGTAGCTGGCCACCCGTTCCGGTGTGGCCTTGTTGACGTTGAGCGCCTCGGCCATGGTTTCGTCGTCGTAGCGTTTCTTGATCATCTTGGCGATGCGGCGGGTATTGCCGCTGCTGCTGCCGAAAAACAGGCCGATGCGGGGCATGGTGAGTTCCTTTGCGGTGGGTGTAGACAACCAGTAGCAAGGGGCGAGCCAGGGGAATGCCATCGGCTTCCGTCTTGCCGTCATTCCCGCGCAGGCGGGAATCCAGGTCGTTTATCTGATTGTTTTTTAACGAAGTTAGCCCTACGAACTGGATTCCCGCCTGCGCGGGAATGACGGCTATTTTTTGTTGCCATAGCGATAGTGTGGAAGCGAACGTCTTATCTGCCCTGCCGCCGTGTCGCAAACCCTACAAGCCCCCGCGTCGGTACGACTCCACACACCGGGGTTGCATCGCATCCAGCCGATGCAACCTTTAATAACAACAGCTTACAAACTCACCCCAGACTGGCATGCGGCTTGCGAATACCTGTCCATCGTCACCCCGACACCCCGACAGGAGCCCGACATGATTACCCTTACCCCTTCCGCCCTCTCCGCCATCGACAAGTTCATCAAAGGCGCGGCCACGCCGGTGGCCGGCTTGCGCATCGCCATCTCCGGCGGCGGTTGCTCCGGTTTTCAGTACGGCATGAAGCTGGAGGAGGCCAAGGCCGAAGACGACCTGGTGGTCGAAATGGACGGTGTCACCTTGCTGGTCGATGCCTTCTCCGCGCCGCTGCTCACCGGCGTGACGGTGGATTTCGTCGATAGCCTGAATGGCTCCGGCTTCAAGTTCGTCAACCCGAACGCGAGCAGCAGTTGCGCGTGCGGTTCCTCGTTCTCTGCATAAGGAGCATCCCATGTGGGACTACTCGGAAAAGGTCAAGGAACACTTCTTCAGCCCGCGCAACGCCGGCGCGCTGGATAACGCCAATGCGGTCGGCGATGTCGGTTCCCTCAACTGCGGCGACGCGCTGCGCCTGATGTTGAAGGTCGATCCGGACACGGAAACCATTCAGGACGCCAGTTTCCAGACTTTCGGCTGCGGCTCCGCGATTGCCTCCAGTTCGGCGCTGACCGAAATCATCAAGGGCATGACGCTGGATGCCGCCATGAAAGTCAGCAACCAGGACATCGCCGATTACCTCGACGGCCTGCCGCCGGAAAAGATGCATTGCTCGGTGATGGGCCGCGAAGCCCTGCATGCTGCCGTCGCCAACTATCGCGGCGAGGAGTGGAAGGACGACCACGAGGAAGGCGCGCTGATCTGCAAATGCTTCGCCATCGACGCGGTGCTGATCGAAGACACCGTGCGCGCCAACAACCTGTCCTCGGTGGAAGACGTCATCAACTACACCAAAGCTGGCGGCGGCTGCTCGTCCTGCCATGAAGGCATCGAGGAAATTCTGGTGAAAGTCATGGCCGAGCGCGGCGAGACTTTCAGCCCGCATACGGTGGAACTGAAGGAAGAGGCCAAGCCAGCCGAAGTTAAAGCCCCGAAACTGACCAACCTGCAACGGATCAAGCGCATCGAAACCGTGCTGGATGCAGTCCGCCCGCAATTGCAGCGTGACCACGGCGACATCGAACTGGTGGATGTGGACGGCAAGACCATCTACGTCAACATGACCGGCGCCTGCTCCGGCTGCCAGATGGAAGCCCTGACCCTGCAAGGCATCCAGCAGAAGCTGATGGAAGACCTGGGCGAGTTCGTCAAGATCGTCCCCAGCCGCGCCGGATCGCTGTCGCGCGCCGCCAGCCACCCGTAAGCGAAAAGGACATCGTCATGGAAGGCATCTACCTCGACAACAACGCCACCACCCGCGTCGACGACGCCGTGCTGGAAGTCATGCTGCCCTACTTCACCGAGCAGTTCGGCAACCCATCTTCCATGCACAGCTTCGGCAACAAGGTCGGGCTGGCGATCAAGAAGGCGCGCTTGCAGGTGCAGGATCTGCTCGGCGCCGAGCACGATTCGGAGATCATCTTCACCTCCTGCGGTACGGAATCCGACTCCACCGCCCTCCTGTCGGCGACCAAGGCCAACCCGGAAAAGAAGGAAATCATCACCACCAGCATCGAGCACCCGGCCGTGCTGGCGCTGTGCACGCATCTGGAAAAAGAGGGCTACAAGATCCACACCCTGAAGGTGGACGAGAAGGGTCGCCTGGACCTCGATGCCTACGCCAAGCTGCTGTCCGACCGGGTCGCCGTGGTCTCGGTGATGTGGGCCAACAACGAAACCGGCAGTTTCTTCCCGGTCCTGGAAATGGCCGAAATGGCGCATGCCGCCGGGGTGCTGTTCCATACCGACGCGGTGCAGGCGGTGGGCAAGGTGCCGATTGACCTGAAGACCAGCAAGATCGACATGCTCTCGCTGTCCGGCCACAAGCTGCATGCGCCCAAGGGCATCGGCGTGCTCTACCTGAAACGCGGCGTGCGCTTCCGCCCTTTATTGAGAGGCGGCCACCAGGAACGCGGCCGCCGCGCCGGCACGGAAAATACCGCCTCCATCGTCGGGCTCGGCAAAGCCTGCGAACTGGCGCAGGCGGCGATGCACCACGAGAACACCGAAGTCCGCCGCCTGCGCGACAAACTGGAAGCCGGCATCCTGGCCAAAGTCCCGCGCGCCTTCGCCACCGGCGACGTGACCAACCGCCTGCCCAACACCAGCAACATCGCCTTCGAGTTCATCGAGGGCGAGGCCATCCTGCTGCTGCTGAACAAGTTCGGCATCGCCGCTTCGAGCGGGTCGGCCTGTACCTCGGGTTCGCTGGAACCGTCGCACGTCATGCGCGCCATGGGCATTCCCTACACCGCCGCCCACGGCACCACCCGCTTCTCGCTGTCGCGCTACACCACCGAAGCCGAAATCGACAGGGTCATCGAAGTCACCCCGGAAATCATCGCGCAACTGCGCAGGCTCTCCCCCTACTGGGGCGAGCATGGCCCGGCGGCGGAACCGGAAAAGGCTTTCGCGCCGGTGTACGCATAGCTTGTCATGGCTCTTTATGAGCCGCCCCGCCCGATGAAACAACTGCCGTAGGATGTGGTGAGCGCAGCGAACCGCATCAACCTGGCACGCGCGGCATGATGCGGTTCGCTGCGCTCACCACATCCTACGCAGGGCTAATCAGGCCGTTAAAAAACTGATTTGATGAACGCACTGGATTCCCGCCTGCGCGGGAATGACGATAAATCAAAGGGTTATCGTCAGAACAAATTTACCCTGAACACCCGACAGGGATAGCGGAGACGATTATTTTGGCGGGTACTATCTGCCCCCCGCCTACTCAACAGAAGCAAACGCAGCATGCAAAGTGAAGACAAAGATAAGCCCCAGTACGCCATCGTGGCGGCGGTGCAGCGGCCGAGCGTGAGCGACGTTGAATTCGGGGCGTCGCTGACCGAGCTGCGCGAGCTCGCAAAAACATTGGGATTCACGGTCATCCGCACGTTCACGCAAAAACGTAGCGGCTTCGACAAGGTGGCGTATCTGGGCGTCGGAAAGCGGGAGGAGATACGCCGCTTCGTTAACAACGAACCCGACACCGAACCTGACATCGAACCTGACAACGAAGTGGAGTCCGACCTCGCATCGCCGGAGTTCTCACCGCAACGCTCCCCCCAGGGCGAGGCGTGGGACGAGGATGCCGCCATGGTCTCGACCGAGCAGATCGACGCCCTCTTCGTAGACCACGAGATATCCCCGTCACAGGCGCGCAACCTCGAAAAAGAGGTCGGCTGTCAGGTGATGGATCGCACCATGGTCATCCTCGAAATATTCCACCGTAATGCACGCTCCCCCGCTGCGCGCGCGCAAGTAGAAATCGCCCGTTTGGGCTACATGGCGCCGCGCCTGCGCGAGGCGGCGAAACTCGCGGGGCCGCAAGGGCGGCAGCGCAGCGGCATTGGCGGACGCGGTGCCGGCGAGTCGCACACCGAACTGGACAAACGCAAATTGCGTGACCGCATTTCAGAACTGCAGAAAGAGATCGTTGCGC
>JAUYFG010000222.1 GCA_030690985.1 Pseudomonadota bacterium | reverse complement strand
CTACGCGTGCTGAGGTTTTCAGCACGCGTAGGGCGGAAAAGCGGTTTTATCGCGCCTTCCGCCGAATGTTTGGCATTCGGCGGATAACGCCGGCAAGAAGACGCCGGCTCATCCGCCCTACGCGTGCTGGGCAGCACGCGTAGGGCGGAAAAGCGGTTTTATCGCGCCTTCCGCCGAATGTTTGGCATTCGGCGGATAACGCCGGCAAGAAGACGCCGGCTCATCCGCCCTACGCGTGCTGGGCAGGGCCTACGTGGGCTACCGGTAGTGGGTGTCTGTGACAACCGGATAAGCATGGAAGAATCAAGGCCTGCGTCGGTGCCGGAAAGATGACAGCCGAGCTCGCCAGAGTGGTCATTCAATGCTGCGTAGCAGCCACAGTCTGGGCATTTCATCCCATACGCCCGGTCACCTTGCCGCGCTAACATGGGCCTTTCCCTCCTGCGTCATCACCAGCCCACCTCCCGTGATTGCCCGTAATGCTCTTCTCGCCCGCAAGCTGATTTTCACCGTTGGCGCCGGTTTCGCTCTGGCGCTGGCCTTGATCGTGGCGTTGACGGTTCTGGGGGTGCGCCAGTTGGCGGAGACCAATGCCAACCTGGAAGCGATCGTCCACGAAAACAGCGTGAAATCACGGATGGGCAGCCAGATGCGCGACATCCTGCGTGATCGTGCCATTTCCATGCTGTCCATCGTGGTGATGAGCGATCCCTTCGATAAAGACCAGGAGATGCTGCGTTTCTATCAATACGGTTCGACTTACCAGACGGTGCGTATGCAACTGGAGCCCATGCTCAAGCACACACGGGAAAAACAGGTGCTGGCACGCATCGACCGACTGACGCGGGCGAACCAGCCGGTGATGGTGCGCACCGTGGACCTGGGGGTGGAGGGCTACACCTTCCTGGCCTTCGAGTTGCTGCAAAAAGAGGGCATTCCCCTGCAACGTGATCTGGTCAAGGAACTGGATGAACTGATCCGCATCCAGCGCGAGATGAGCGCACAGGCGGCGGACAGGGCGCGCACCCGTTATGAGCAAACACGCTGGTTGATGATCCTTCTCGGTTTACTGGCGGCGCTGGTGGCTGCCATCGTGGCTGCGGCGGTCATCAAGCGTAGCGCGCGTCTGGCCGCCATCACCGAGCGTGAACGCACCAAGTTCCAGACCCTGTTCGAGACCAATAGCGATGGCATCGTCATTCTCGACCAGCACGGCTTCATGGACTGCAACCCGGCTACGCTGGAAATGTTCCGTCTGAACCAGGTGGAAGACTTCCTGGCGCGCCGGCCAGAGGATCTTGGGATAACCGAGCAACCCTGCGGCACGTCGTCCATCGTCCTGGCGCAGCGCCAACTCCAGGAGGCGGTGAAACAGGGCCATACCGTATTCGACTGGATCGCGCGGCGACCGGACGGCAGCACCTTCCCGGCGGAGATCGCGCTCCATGCCATGACCCTGGATGGGCGCCCGGTCATTCAGGCCATC
The DNA here is from genome assembly GCA_030690985.1 of Pseudomonadota bacterium. Classification (GTDB taxonomy): domain Bacteria; phylum Pseudomonadota; class Gammaproteobacteria; order Burkholderiales; family Thiobacillaceae; genus PFJX01. The sequence goes on along the minus strand of JAUYFG010000222.1, from coordinate 10,560 downwards.
ATGCGCGATATCTCCGCGCAGAAAGAGGCCGAGGCCGCGCTCAGGGCCGCGCGCGATGCCGCGCTGGAGGCGACGGAAATGAAGTCGCAGTTCGTGGCGAACGTGAGCCATGAGATTCGCACCCCGATGAACGGCATTCTGGGCATGACCCGGCTGCTGCTGGGCAGCCCGCTCAGCGCCCGGCAACTGGAGTATGCCGAGGCCATTTCCCGCTCCGCCGAGGCGTTGATGCGCATCATCAACGATCTGCTGGATTTCTCGAAAATCGAGGCCGGGCAACTGAGCCTGGAAGAGATCGACTTCGACCTCCATGCCCTGCTGAAAGATGTGCTGGCGCTCTACCGGCCCCGCGTGGATGCCAAAGGGTTGGCCCTGCGCCTGGAAAAAACCGGCGACTTGCCCATCTGGGTGCGCGGCGATCCGCTGCGGCTACGCCAGATTCTGCTCAATCTGCTGGATAACGCGATCAAGTTCACCCCGCAAGGCGCGGTCGTTCTGGTGGCCGATGCCTTGGCTGGCGAGATGATTCAATTCGCCGTGCGCGACAGTGGCATCGGCATACCGCACGCCGTGCAGGAGCACATCTTTCAGGCATTCGCGCAGGCTGACGGTTCGGTCAGCCGGAAATTCGGCGGCACCGGTCTGGGGCTGGCGATCTGTCGCCAGTTGACGACGCTGATGGGGGGCGAACTCACGCTGGAAAGCACACCCGGTCAGGGCAGTACCTTCCGCTTTCACCTGCATCTTGCACCCGGCCAGCCGCCCAGCCGCCGCTTGGCCGACCATGGCGACCACCCCGAAGCGCTGCCGCCGCAGTTTCCCGGTGTGCGCGTCCTGGTGGCGGAAGACAACCCGGTCAACCAGAAGCTGGTCGGGTTCATGCTCGAAGATTGCGGTGTGGAAGTGCTGCGGGCGGATAACGGCAAGGCCGCATTCGAACTGCTGGAACACGAGCACGTGGATCTGGTGTTGATGGACTGCCAGATGCCCGAATGGGACGGCATGACCACCACCCGCGCCATCCGCACGCGGGAACAACAACAAAAGCGCCCGCGTTTGCCCATCCTGGCGCTATCGGCCAACGCCATGCCCGGCTTCGAGGAAACCTGCCGCGAAGCGGGCATGGACGCCTATCTGGGAAAACCCCTGCTTGCGGAAACGCTCAGTGCCGCCTTGCAGCGCTGGCTGCCAGGACGCAGCCGCTTCGAAGCACCAGGCAGGGCCGTAGGATGTGGTGAGGAACGAACCGCATCACCCACCGCCGTCGCCGTGGGTGATGCGGTTCGCTATCGCTCACCACATCCTACGATGCTGGTGAACGTCCACCGCCTGTGCCGCAGCGATGCGCGCAAAGTCGAAGAAATGCTGATGCTGTTTCTCAGTAGTAGCGAAGACCTGCTTGCGCAGCTCGTGCAAGCCCTCGCGAAAAACGATCTTCCCCTCGTGGCGCGGCAAGCGCACCAGCTCAAAGGTGCCACCGCCTATCTCGGTGCCGGCGAAGCCACTACCCTGGCCAGCGAAGTCGAGGCCAGTGCCAAGGCCGGCGACCTGGAGGCCTGCCTGACCGCCCAGGAAGACCTGGAGGCCGCGTTCATCCGCTTGTCGATCCCGATTCACCAAGAACTGGAACGCCTGCAAAGCGAACCCCGCGCGCGCGGGTAGAATCCGCGCTTTTCCGCAATTCACTGCTTCTTTCCCATGCTCGACATTCAGCTTCTTCGCAAGGATCTTGCCGCTGTCGCACTCAGGCTTGCCAGCCGTGGCGTCACCCTCGACACCGCCCGCATCGAACAACTCGAAGCGGAACGCAAGACCATCCAGGTACGCACCCAGGATTTTCAGGCGCGCCGCAACCAACTTTCCAAGCAGATCGGACAGGCAAAGGGCAAAGGCGAAGACGCGAGCGCGCTGATGGCCGAAGTAACCGGCCTGGGCGATGACCTGAAAGCCGCCGAAGAGCGTCTGGCCGGCATCCAGGAAGACCTGTCCGCGCTGCTCATGACCATTCCCAACCTGCCGCATGAAAGCGTGCCGGCGGGCAAAGGCGAGCAGGACAACCGGGAAGTACGCCGCATCGGCACGCCGCGCGTCTTCCCGCTGCCGGCCCTCGATCATGTGGAAATCGGCGAGAACCTCGACCTGCTCGACTTCCCCACCGCCGTAAAGATCACCACCAGCCGCTTCGTGCTGATGCGCGGCGCCCTGGCGCGGCTACATCGGGCGCTGGCGCAATTCATGCTCGACACCCACACCCAGGAACACGGCTACGAAGAGGTCTATGTCCCCTATCTGGTGAATGCGGAGTCCATGCGCGGCACCGGCCAGTTGCCCAAGTTCGAGGAAGAACTGTTCAAGCTCAGCAACGGCATGTACCTCATCCCCACCGCCGAAGTGCCGGTCACCAACATCGTGCGCGACGAGATCATTCCGGCCGAGAACCTGCCCATCAAGCTGGTCGCCCATACCCCCTGCTTCCGCTCGGAAGCGGGTTCCTACGGCCGCGACACGCGCGGCATGATCCGCCAGCACCAGTTCGACAAGGTGGAAATGGTGCAATTCGTGCGTCCCGAGGATTCCTACGACGCACTGGAAGAACTCACCGGCCACGCCGAAGCCATTCTGCGCAAGCTCGATCTGCCTTACCGCGTGGTTTCCCTGTGTACCGGCGACCTGGGCTTTTCCGCCGCGAAAACCTATGACCTGGAAGTCTGGCTGCCCGGCCAGAATACCTACCGGGAAATTTCATCCTGCTCCAACTTCGAGGCCTTCCAGGCGCGCCGCATGCAGGCCCGCTACCGCACCGAGAAAGACGGCAAACCGGGCAAGCCGGAGCTCATCCACACGATCAACGGCTCCGGCCTGGCCGTCGGCCGCGCCCTGGTGGCGGTGCTGGAGAACTACCAGAACGCCGACGGCAGCGTGGCCATCCCCGAGGTCCTGCGCCCCTACATGAACGGCGCCGGCGTCATCAGCCGGGAATAAGCTGTAGCGCCGGGAAGCCCTGATACGGCTTTTCGTACTTCGCCAGGATGTCGTAATAGATGCGCACGTTCTCGACGAAGGCCCGCGCCTCACCGCCACGCGCATAGCCATATTTCAGCTTCGAGGCGTACTTGCCCCGGCTGAGCAGGGGCAGGACTTCTTTCAGGTCATTCCAGGTATTCGGATTGCGCCCCAGTTTTTGCGCCAGGCTGCGTGCATCCTGCACATGCCCCATGCCGACGTTGTAGGCGGCCAGTGCCATCCAGATGCGGTCCGTATCGACGACCTCTTCCGGCAGCGCCGCCATCAGGGAAATGATGTAACGGGCGCCGCCCAGAATGCTCTCGCGTGGGTCCAGGCGATTTTTCACGCCCAGATGGTCGGCGGTGTCCTCCGTCAGCATCATGATGCCGCGCACGCCGGTGAAGGAAACCGCCTGGGCATCCCAATGCGATTCCTGATATGCCACCGCCGCCAACAGGCGCCAATCCACGTCGGTTTCGTTCTGCGCCCTGTAGAAATGCGGCGCCAGTGAACGCAACAAGGTGCCGCGTTTTTCCAGAACGCCCAGCACATCCGCCTCCTCCAGTTGTTGAACATGGCCGAAATAGCGTTCGCGCAAGCGGACCAACTCACCACGCTCTTCACTTTCCTGAAAGTAGCGCATCACCTGGCGAGAAAATTTCAGCCCCATGCGCTGCTCGACCATCCAGGCCTGCGGCTGACTGTTGCCGAGGGCAAAGGTACGGGCCAGGATCGGGTGAAAATTGCGTGCGATATCAAAGCTGTCGGAATCGGCGACGGCGCAATCACTGAGCCCCAACTCGACCCGTTCCAGCAACTCCTCCGAACTGGGCACATTCATTTCCACCCAGGCCAGGTCGGCCTGACGCCGCTTGAGCAAGCGCAGGCTCTCGACATGACTACTCTGCGCCACCACTTCCAGGCGCAGACCGGCCATTTCCGCCGGGGTTTGCGGAAGTTGGCGCATCGGGCGGCAAACCACCCACTCCTTGACCTGGCCATAAGTCGGGCCGAAGCGATGGCTTCTCCGGCGTCCATCCGTCGCGCTCAATCCGGCCGCCGCGATATGGGCCTGGCCCTTTTTCATGATCTCGAACAAATCCGGCAAGGTCTCGGCAAGCACGAAGCGCACCCTCCAGCCCTGTTTCTCCGCGAACTGCATCACCAGATCGTGCTCGAAGCCCACCGCTTCGGATTTGGCATTCAGGTAGTAGGTGGTCGGACTATTGCGCGTAACCACCACCAGCTCACCCGAATTTTCCGGGGCTGGAATGGGCGCAGGTGTGCAGCCCGCCAGGCACAAAGCCAGTACGGCCGACAGCAGGCAACCCCTGAAATAGTTGGACCAAGTCATTTGCTTTGAGCGCGTTTCGACCTGATGAGAATGTGGGTAGAATGCCGCCCTTTCCTGCATAAGGCCAGCCTTGGCAGGAAGCACAGACCCGGAGAGATGGCAGAGTGGTCGAATGCGCCGGATTCGAAATCCGGTTTAGTGCTTGCACTAACGGGGGTTCGAATCCCCCTCTCTCCGCCACTCCCCTATATTTCATGCGGTCCATCATCCTGCCCATCGTCAGGATCAGGGTATGCCCCTGCATAACAGGCGCCGTCCATTGCGCACCTTGTAGGCTCTCCGGTGGGCTTGCTCGTGGCTGATGAACGCGGTGTAACCCCCGCCTGGCGAGGGGACTAGAACGTGTTCCACCCGAGGCGACGGCGGCAAGATTTCCACATCAGTGCCCTTTCAGGTGTTGTGAGGCGTCGCCCCGGCCCGTATTCCCGCCACCGCGTGGTGCATTCCCGGATTCCGCTATCGCTGCATCCGGGCTACGGGGCTGACCGTGTAGCGCAGGCATCCTTGCCTGCGTCTTTGCCTCGCCATGTTGCATTGCAGTAATCTCCCTCCCGCCGCGTCCCCCGCTCGATCCATGACCTCGATCTTTCTCTACGACACCACCCTGCGCGACGGCGCGCAGCGCGAAGACATCTCCCTTTCCGTCGAGGACAAGCTGGCCATCGCGCATCGCCTGGCGGCGTTCGGCATGCATTACATCGAATGCGGCTGGCCGGGTTCCAATCCCAAGGACGCCGATTTCTTCGCGCGCGCCCTCCGTATGAACCTGCCGGCGCGGCTGGCCGCATTCGGCCGTACCCGGCACGCCAACAGCCGTTGCGAGGACGACGGCAACCTGCGCGCGCTGGTCGATTCCGGTACTCCGGCGGTGACTCTGGTGGGCAAGTCCTGGGACTACCACGCCACTCATGTGCTGATGACGACGCTGGAAGAAAACCTGGCGATGATTCGCGACAGCGTGGCCTGGATGAAGGGGCAGGGCAGGGAGGTGGTGTTCGACGCCGAGCATTTCTACGACAGTTTCCTCGCCAATCCGGATTACGCCCTGGCGACCCTGCAAGCGGCGGCGGAGGCGGGCGCCGACTGGCTGGTGCTGTGCGAGACCAACGGCGGCAAGCTGCCCTGGGAGATGGAAGCGATCACCCGTGCGGTGGCGGAACATTTGCCGGGCGCGAAGTTGGGCGTGCATTGCCACAACGACAGCGGCTGCGCGGTGGCCAACTCGCTGGCGGCGGTGCGTGCCGGGGCGACCATGGTGCAGGGCACCATCAACGGCTATGGCGAGCGGGTCGGCAACGCCGATCTGGTGACTATCCTGCCCAACCTGCAATTGAAGATGGGTCATGCGGTGCTGCCGGAGGAACGCTTGCGGGAACTTACTTCGCTGTCGCGTTTCGTCGCCGAAGTGGTCAACCTGAAACACGACGACCACCAGCCCTACACCGGGCACTCCGCCTTCGCCCACAAGGGCGGCATCCATGTCGCGGCGATCCTGAAAGCGCCCGACACCTATCAGCACATCGACCCGGAACAGGTCGGTAACGAGATGCGCTCAGTGACTTCGGAACTGTCCGGACGCGGCAACCTCCAGTTGCAGGCGCGGCGCATGGGCCTGGACCTCGACAACGAAACGGCGCAGCACGTCCTCGCGCAGATCAAGCACCAGGAGCACGAGGGCTATACCTTCGAGGCCGCCGAAGCCAGTGTCGAACTGATGTTCCACCGCCTCGACGCGGACTACGTTCGCCCCTTTGAATTGCTCGATTACTTCGTCATCACCGAACGTCGCCACGGCCGTGGCCTGCTCGCCGAGGCGACGGTGAAAGTCAAGGTCGGCGAGGGGGTGAAGTTCACCGCAGCCGAAGGCAACGGCCCGGTCAACGCCCTCGCCTCCGCGTTGCAGGAGGCGCTGGTGGAGGCCTACCCGGTGCTGCGCACGGTGCGCCTGACCGATTACAAAGTCCGCATCCTCGCCGGCAGCGCCGGCACCGCCGCCAACACCCGCGTCCTGATCGACTTCCAGAGCGGCAGCGAAACCTGGACCACGGTCGGCGCCAGCCCCAACATCATCGACGCCAGTTGGCGGGCGCTCTCGGACAGCATGGAGTACGCGCTGGTCAGGCTGGGCAGGACGTAGGATGTGGTGAGGTACGAACCGCATCGCACTGCTCGATGCGGTTCGCTATCGCTCACCACATCCTACGAGCTACGCCGCCATCGCCTCAGCCCCTCCCAGCGTGAAATAATCCGCCCCTTTCTTCAGCCGCCCATGTCATGACCGCCCGCACCCTTTACGACAAACTCTGGGACGACCACGTCGTCCACAGGCAAGCCAATGGCACCGCGTTGCTCTATATCGACCGCCATCTGGTGCATGAAGTGACCAGCCCGCAGGCTTTCGAGGGCTTGAAGCTGTCCGGTCGCAAGTTGTGGCAGGCGAAGACGATCCTGGCGACCCCCGACCATAACGTGCCGACCACCGACCGCGCCGCCGGCATTGTCGATCCGGTCTCGCGCACTCAGGTGGAGACTCTGGACGCCAATTGCGCCGAACTGGGCCTCAATGAATTCCGCATGGACGACAGCCGCCAGGGCATCGTCCATGTCATCGGCCCGGAACAGGGTTTCACCTTGCCGGGCACCACCCTGGTGTGCGGCGATTCGCATACCAGCACCCACGGGGCCTTTGGCGCGCTGGCCTTCGGCATCGGCACTTCCGAAGTCGAGCACGTGCTGGCGACGCAATGCCTGTGGCAGACGAAGTCGCAGGCCATGCTGGTGAAAGTGGATGGCGACTTGCCGAAAGGCGTGACCGCCAAGGATGTGGCGCTTGCCATCATCGGCAAGATCGGCACGGCGGGCGGCACCGGTTATGCGGTCGAATTTGGTGGTTCCGCCATTCGTGCCCTGTCGATGGAAGGCCGCATGACCTTGTGCAACATGGCCATCGAGGCGGGCGCGCGCGCCGGCATGGTGGCGGCCGACGAGAAAACGATTGCTTATGTCGAAGGCCGTCCGCAGGCGCCGAAAGGGGCGGACTGGGAGCAGGCCGTGGCCTATTGGCGCACCCTGCATTCCGACGCGGGTGCAGCCTTCGCCGCCGTCGTCGAACTGGACGCAGCCTCAATCCGCCCGCAAGTCACCTGGGGTACGTCGCCGGAGATGGTGTTGTCGGTGGAAGACAAAGTGCCGAATCCGGCGGATGCGCCGAACGCGGTCAAAAAAGCCGACTGGGAGCGGGCGCTGGCCTACATGGGCCTGACCGCCGGCACGCCGATCAGCGAAATCGCCATCGACAAGGCTTTCATCGGTTCCTGCACCAATTCGCGCATCGAAGATCTGCGCGAAGCCGCCACCGTGGCGCGCTGGGCTGTGGCGCAAGGGCGGCGCGTGGCCGGCAACGTCAAACTGGCGATGGTGGTGCCGGGTTCCGGCCTGGTGAAGGCGCAGGCCGAAGCGGAAGGGCTGGACAAGGATTTCGTCGCAGCCGGCTTCGAATGGCGCGATCCGGGCTGTTCCATGTGTCTGGCGATGAACGCCGACCGCCTGGAACCGGGCGAGCGCTGCGCCTCGACTTCCAACCGCAATTTCGAGGGCCGCCAGGGCCAGGGTGGCCGCACCCATCTGGTGTCGCCGGCGATGGCGGCGGCGGCGGCCGTGTTCGGCCATTTCGTGGATATTCGAGATTTGGCAATTGAGGTACTGAAATGACAACCCCGCAAAAATGGATTCTGTTCGGCGTGGTGAAAGTGCTGGTGCTGACTGTCGCCGTTGGCGTCGTTTTCAGCATCTATGGCTGCAACACCGTTCGCGGCGTCGGCCAGGATATTCAAAAAGCCGGCGAAAAAGTCGGCGGCGCGATCGAAAGGGCAGGCAACAAATGAACCCATTCAACACCTTGCATGGCCTGGTCGCACCCCTCGATCGTGCCAACGTCGATACCGACGCGATCATTCCCAAGCAATTCCTCAAGTCGATCAAGCGTTCCGGCTTCGGCCCCAACGCCTTCGATGAATGGCGCTATCTGGATCGCGGCGAGCCGGGCATGGATTGCACGAACCGCCCGATCAATCCCGATTTCGTGCTCAACCAGGCGCGTTACCAGGGCGCTTCCGTGCTGCTCGCACGGGAAAATTTCGGCTGTGGCTCCAGCCGCGAACACGCCCCCTGGGCGCTGGAGGACTACGGCTTCCGCGCCATCATCGCCCCCAGCTACGCCGACATCTTCTTCAACAACTGCTTCAAGAACGGCCTCCTCCCCATCGTTTTGAGTTCCGATGTGGTCGACCGCCTGTTCCAGGAAGCCCTGGCAGAGGAGGGCTACCGCCTCGCCGTCGACCTCGCCGCGCAGACCGTGACCACCCCGGCAGGCGAGGTGATCCCCTTCGAAGTCGACGGCGAGCGCAAACACCGTCTGCTGGGCGGCCTCGACGACATCGGCCTGACCCTGCAATACACGGACGAAATCAAGGCTTACGAGGCGCGGCGGCGGCAAGAAGCTGCGTGGTTGTTTCAGTGAGTATCCGAACAACATGCTGATTTACCTAGACATCTGCTGTTTCAATCGCCCATTCGATAGCCAGGGCGATTTGCTGGTTCGTCTACAAACCGAAGCAAAGCTGCATGTCCAGGAGAAGATTCGGCTAGGGAAAATCGGTTTGGCCTGGTCGGCCGTCCTGGACCTGGAAAACGAAGCCAATCCGGATCGGGAGCGCTACCTGGCGATTGCCGATTGGAAAGCGCTTGCAAGTGTGGATGTGGAAATGACCTCCATGATCGAAGGCATGGCGGATTCTTTTGCCCAGGTCGGAGTGAAAGCCATGGACGCTCTGCATGTGGCGAGCGCAATCGCTTCCGGAGCCGGGTGGTTGCTGACCACCGATAAGCATTTGCTCAAGAAACTCAAGGACGAAGCAAGCATCAAGGTGCTGGATCCCGTTGATTTTGTTCGTGTTTTACAGGAATCGCAGCCATGAAATCGGATACCGAAGTGCGCCACGATGGCGTAAAGGCGCTGATGCAAGTACTCGGCATGGTGGACGCTGAGCGATTCATTGCGCTCATCAACCGGGAGCGGTTCGATTACACGGAATGGCGCAAGAGGCAGTGGCTGGATGAAACGGTGCCCTCGTTGGCGGAACAGGCCCGCAAGTTGAGCAGGCAGCATGTTTGAAGCAAGCGCGGGGATTGCTATTACGGCAAAATTGATGGGTTCGCTATCGCTCAACCCATCCTACGCGGGTTCGCGTGAGCGAGGTACCTATGAGCAAGGTTAAGGCTGAAGGTGGCGAATTGAATGATGATTTGCGTCCTGAATACCGGCGTGAAGACTTGGGCAAAGGGGTTCGCGGAAAATATTTCGAGCGCTATTCGAATGGCACCAATCTGGTATTGCACGATGACAAGGTTGCCAAAGCCTTTCCGACTTCGGAAGCCGTCAATGAGGCGCTATTGGGCTTGCTTGCATTGGCAGAGAAAGCCGTCGGAACGATGCGACAACCTGTCGAGCATGGACGCAAGCGCGGCGAAGGATGATGAATGTTTTTCCGGGGCGGCGCATCGAGCGACATGTCAAGTTACCGTCATTCCCGCGAAAGCGGGAATCAAGATTGTCAATCTGATTGCTTTGTTGGTGCAGTCGCAAAAAAACCTCTGGATTCCCGCTTGCGCGGGAATGACGGCTGTCTTGCTGACGGCTCAATAAACAACGGATTTGAATTCAAGGAGATCGCCATGCAATGGTCCGAAGTCATCGCCGATCCTGCATTGCGGGACTTGCCGTACAAAATCGAACTCAATAAATGGGGGATCATCGAAATGAGCACGCGTAGGGCGGAAAAGCGGTTTTATCGCGCCTTCCGCCGAATGTTTGGCATTCGGCGGATAACGCCGGCAAGAAGACGCCGGCTCATCCGCCCTACGCGTGCTGGAGAATTGGGATCGCGCGCAACATTTCGAGCCATTGGAGCGCATTCAAGGAGCGGATTATGATGATTAAACTATTGCAGATTAATTATCTTGGAGCATCGGAATTCGATCTGTTTTTTTCTGATGGATCAGAAGGTGTGTTTGATCTGAAGACGTATCTTGCTCAGCACGCGTAGGGCGGAAAAGCGGCTTTATCGCGCCTTCCGCCGAATGTTTGGCATTCGGCGGATAACGCCGGCAAGAAGACGCCGGCTCATCCGCCCTACGCGTGC
>JAUYFG010000245.1 GCA_030690985.1 Pseudomonadota bacterium | reverse complement strand
TGAATTACCGTCATTCCCGCGCAGGCGGGAATCCAGTGCGTTCATCAAATCAGTTTTTTAAAGGCCTGATTAGACGGAGGAAACTGGATTCCCGCCTGCGCGGGAATGACGGCTGAAGGTCAGAACAAATTTGCCGTGCTGATGGGCGCGCCAGAGTAGCCAGGTGCCGATCAGGATCATCGGCAGGGAGAGCCACTGGCCCATGCTGACGGTGTTGGAAACCCCGAAGATGCCGTCGTCCGGGTTGCGGAAGCACTCGCCGATGGCGCGGAACACGCCGTAACCGAGCAGGAAGGCGCCGGAAACCGCGCCGACCGGGCGGGGGCGCGCGGAATACCCCCACAGGATGAGGAACAGCAGCAGCCCTTCCATGCCGGCCTGGTAGAGCTGGGAGGGGTGGCGGGGGGTGCTGTCGACATACGGGAACACCATCGCCCAGGGCAGGGAGGGGTCGGCGGCGCGGCCCCAGAGTTCGCCGTTGATGAAGTTGCCGATGCGGCCGAACATCAGGCCCAGCGGTACCAGTGGGCCGACGAAGTCACCGACTTGCAGGAAGCTGCGGCCGGTCTTGCGGCCGTAGGCCCAGAGCGCGATCAGCACGCCGGCCAGGCCGCCGTGGAAGGACATGCCGCCTTTCCATACTTCGATGATTTCCGCTGGATGATCGAAGAAATAGCCGGGCTGGTAGAACAGCACTTCACCGAGGCGACCGCCTATCACCACGCCGAGCACGCCCCAGAACAACAGATCGTCGATGTCCTTGTGGCTCCAGCCGGATTGCGCGTTGCAGCGGCGGCGGCCGAGCAGGATGAAGGCGGCGAAGGCCAGCACATACATCAGGCCATACCAGCGCACGGCGAGTGGGCCGATGGCGATGGCGATGGGGTCGAATTGGGGGTGAACGAGCATGGGTGGGCCTGGGAGGGTGAACCAATGAAGGCTGGGCTAAAATGCGGCCGATTATAGAGACCCAAGGTTGAATCCCATGCCCGTATACCGCTCCCGTACTACCACCCAAGGTCGCAACATGGCGGGCGCCCGCGCGCTGTGGCGCGCCACCGGCATGAAAGACGGCGATTTCGACAAGCCGATCATCGCCATCGCCAACTCGTTCACCCAGTTTGTGCCCGGCCATGTGCATCTGAAGGACATGGGGCAACTGGTGGCGCGCGAGATCGAGGCGGCCGGTGGCGTGGCCAAGGAGTTCAACACCATCGCCGTGGACGTTGGCATCGCCATGGGCCACGGTGGCATGCTGTATTCGCTGCCCAGCCGCGACCTGATTGCCGATTCGGTGGAATACATGTGCAACGCGCATTGCGCCGACGCGCTGGTGTGCATTTCCAACTGCGACAAGATCACCCCCGGCATGTTGATGGCCAGCCTGCGCCTGAACATCCCCACGGTGTTCGTTTCCGGCGGGCCGATGGAAGCCGGCAAGGTGGTGTGGGGCGGCAAAACGATCAAGCTGGATCTGGTGGATGCGATGGTGCAGGCCGCCGACAGCCACTGTTCCGACGAAGAAGTGGCGGCCACCGAGCGTTCCGCCTGCCCCACCTGCGGTTCCTGTTCCGGCATGTTCACCGCCAATTCGATGAACTGCCTGACCGAAGCCCTGGGCTTGAGCTTGCCCGGCAACGGTTCCCTGCTCGCCACCCATGCCGACCGCAAGGAACTGTTCCTGCGCGCCGGGCGGCTGATCGTCGATCTGGCGAAACGCTATTACGAGAAGGACGACGTCAGCGCGCTGCCGCGTTCCATCGCCACCTTCGAGGCTTTCGAGAATGCCGTGTGCCTGGACGTCGCCATGGGTGGCTCCACCAACACCGTGTTGCACCTGCTGGCGGCGGCGCATGAGGCCGGCGTCAACTTCACCATGAAGGACATCGACCGCATCTCGCGCCGCGTGCCCAACCTGGCCAAGGTGGCGCCCTCCACCCAGCTTTATCACATGGAAGACGTGCACCGCGCCGGCGGCGTCATGGCCATCCTCGGTGAGCTCGACCGCGCCGGCCTGATCCACCGCGATTGCCATACCGTGCACAGCAAGACCCTGGGTGGCGCGCTCTCGGTGTGGGACGTGATGCAGGCGCACGACGTTTCCGTGTTCGATTTCTTCAAGGCCGCACCCGGCGGCGTGCCGACGCAGGTCGCGTTCTCGCAGAACCGCCGCTTTCCGGAACTGGACCTGGATCGCGCCAACGGTTGCCTGCGCGACAAGGCGCATGCCTATTCCCAGGACGGCGGCCTGGCCGTGCTCTACGGCAATCTGGCGCTGGATGGTTGCATCGTGAAGACCGCCGGGGTCGATGAAAGCATCCTCAAGTTCACTGGCCCGGCGCGCATCTTCGAGAGCCAGGACGCGGCTGTGGCGGCCATCCTGGCCGATGAAATCCGTGAGGGCGATGTCCTGGTGATTCGTTTTGAGGGCCCGCGCGGCGGCCCCGGGATGCAGGAAATGCTCTACCCGACCTCGTATCTGAAATCCAAGGGCCTCGGCAAAGTCTGCGCTCTCATCACCGACGGCCGCTTCTCCGGCGGCACCTCGGGCTTGAGCATCGGCCACGTCTCCCCGGAAGCGGCGGAAGGCGGCAGCATCGGCCTGGTGCGGGAAGGCGATGCCATCGAAATCGACATCCCCAATCGCGGCATCCGCGTTGCCGTATCCGACGCGGAACTGGCCAGCCGCCGCGCCGAAATGGAAGCCAGGGGTAAGACTGCCTGGCAGCCGGTCGGCCGCGACCGCCCAGTCTCGGCAGCCCTGCGCGCCTATGCCGCCATGACCACCAGCGCGGCCTACGGCGCGGTGCGGGATGTGTCACAAGTGGAACGGAAATAAGGAGAAACGAACATGGGACTGGCACTGCGTGACCCGGAATACCACACCTACGGCGATTACCTCACCTGGCCGGAAAATGTGCGCTACGAGTTGATCGACGGCGATGCTTATCTGATGGCACCCGCCCCCACGGTCAGCCATCAGGACATTGCCGGGGAGGTGTACAGGCAATTGGGGAATGCCCTGCGTGGCAAATCCTGCCGCGCCTTGATCGCCCCGGTGGATGTGCGCCTGCCCAAGGCCGACGAAGCCGACGAGCGGATCGACACCGTGGTGCAGCCGGACGTGCTGGTGGTCTGCGACGAAAAGAAGGTCAGCGAACGCGGTGTGCGCGGCGCGCCCGATTGGGTGCTGGAAGTGCTCTCCCCCTCCACCGCCGGCCATGACCAGGTGAGAAAACTCCGCATCTATGAGCGCCACGGGGTGCGCGAATACTGGCTGGTACACCCGCGCGACAAGGTATTGACCGTGTACCGGCTGGTCGATGGCCAGTACGGCCGGCCTTATACCCAGGAACTCAACGGCGAAACCCCGGTAGGCGTGCTCGAAGGCGTGGTCATCCAGTGGGACGAAATCGCCGCCCGCCTGCCGCAACCCGAGTTCTGAGGCCATGCCGCTTCCCGACGCCCCGGAGCAAGCCCCCGCCGAGCAAGACCCGCTGGCGCGCTTCCGCAACTGGCGCGGCTTTCTCTTTGCCAGCGTCGCGCTCAACCTCCTGTTCATCTACGGCATGCTCGGTGCCGTCTCGGACCCGAACGGCGCCATCTGGTACAAGGTATTGGCCTGGCTGCCGTTCAACGCCATCGCCACGGCGGTCTACCTCGCCATCATGGCCCGCCTGGCCGATACCCCCGGCGCGCCGTTCTACCGCATGCTCTGCGCCCTCATGATTATCGCCAGTTGGAGCGTGATGTTTGCCGCCTGAACCCGCTTTCCCAACTTGTAACCCATTCAACCAGGAGTCCGACCCATGCCTCTCGCCGCCTTGAACAAACGCTTCGGCCTTGCCGGCCAACTCAAATTCGTCGAAGGCCCCGGCGGCCTGATTTTCGCGGAAATCGACAACGCGCTCGGCACCGCCTACCTGTGCCTGCAAGGCGCGCACATCACCACCTTCCGCCCCAAGGATCAGGATGAGCCGGTGATTTGGCTGTCCGATTACGCCAAGTTCGCGCCGGGTAAATCCATCCGTGGCGGCGCGCCGGTGTGCTGGCCCTGGTTCGGCGCGCATGCCACGGAAGCCGGCTTCCCCGGCCACGGCTTCGCCCGCACGGTGATGTGGGACGTGACCGCGAGCGGCGCGCTGGCATCCGGCGAAACGGAGATCACCCTGGCGCTGATCGAGAACGAGCAGAGCAGCACGCAGTGGCCGCACAAGAGCCGCGTGGAATTGAATGTGGTGGTGGGCAGGAGCCTGAAAGCCAGCCTGATAACCACTAACCTCGGCGATGCCGACATCACGATCGGCGAAGCCCTGCACACCTACCTCCAGATCGGCGACATCGCCGAGATCGAGGTGCTCGGCCTGGAAGGTTGCGAGTTTGTTGACAAAGTCGGCGTTGACAAAGTCGGCGGCGTGAATCGCCGCACCCAGGATGGCGCGGTCACCTTCGACGGCGAAGTGGATCGGGTCTACGTGAACACCGAAGCCACCTGCGTGATCGTGGACCGCAAACTCAAGCGCCGCATCATCATCGCCAAGCGCGGTTCCCGCTCCACCGTGGTGTGGACACCGTGGACGGAAAAGGCCGACAAGATGGGCGATTTCGGCCCGGTGGTGGGAAATGAAGGGGGCTGGCGCCGCATGGTCTGCGTGGAATCCGTCAACGCCCTGGAAAACGTGGTCGTCGTGCCGGCCGGGCAGAGCCACACCCTGAGCGTGGAGTATTCGGCGCAAGCGCTGTAGCGCCGGCGTCCTTGCCGGCGTCATAAAACAGCCGGCTGGAAGCCGGCGCTACAGAGGCCCCTACGCGCTACAATGCGCGCCCTTCAAATCCTTGAATTAACAGCGGAATGCAGCTTTTCGCCTGTGGCGTAAACCATCACACCGCGCCGGTTTCCATCCGCGAGCGGGTCGCGTTCGGGCCGGACATCCTGCCGCGCGCCCTCGCGGATGTAACCGGCGAGCGCGGCCCGGCGCGGGAAGCGGCGATTCTCTCCACCTGCAACCGCACCGAGATCTACTGCAATACGTCGCAAGCCGCCGAGGTGGCGGAATGGCTGGCCAACTTTCATGGCCTCCCCGCCCGCGACGTCAAGCCGTATCTCTACCAGCACCCCGGCAGCGAAGCCGCCAACCATGCCTTCCGCGTGGCTTCGGGGCTGGATTCGATGGTCCTGGGCGAAACCCATATCCTCGGCCAGATGAAGCAAGCGGCGGAAAAGGCCGCCGAGGCCGGCACCCTCGGCCTGCTCCTCAACAAGCTGTTCCAGCGCACCTTCTCGGTGGCCAAGGAAGTGCGCACGAGCACCGAAATCGGCGCCAGCACGGTGTCCATGTCCGCCGCCGCAGTCAGCTTGGCGGAACGCATCTTCCCCAGCATCCGCGAGCAGTCCGTGTTGTTCGTCGGCGCCGGCGAGATGATCGATCTGGTCGCCACCCATTTCGCCGCCAAGGGCCCACGCCGGCTGATGGTGGTGAATCGCACCATCGAGCGCGCCCGCGCACTCGCCGACAAATTCGGCGGCGAGGCGGCCGCGCTGCCCAACCTGCCGGAACTGCTGCACGAGTTCGACATCCTGGTCACTTCCACCGCCAGCCCCCTGCCCATCGTCGGCCTGGGCATGGTGGAACGCGCGATCAAGGCGCGCAAACGCCGCCCCATCTTCATGGTCGACCTGGCGGTGCCGCGCGACATCGAGGCGGAAGTCGGCCAACTCGACGACGTATTTCTCTACACCGTCGACGACCTCGGCGAGGTGGTGCGCGCCGGCCAGGGCAGCCGCCAGTCGGCGGTGGTCCAGGCGGAAGCCATCATCGCCGCCAGCGTCAACGAGTTCATGCACTGGATGGATACCCGCCGCACCGTGCCGGTGATCCGCTCCCTGCGCGACCACAGCGAACGCCTGCGCCGGCACGAGCTGGACAAGGCGCACAAGGCCCTGCTGCGTGGCGACGACCCGCAAGTTGTGCTGGTCGCCCTGAGCCGTTCCCTGATGAACAAGCTCATGCACGAACCCTGCCACGCCCTCAATCAGGCCGGCGACAACGAACGCGAACAACTCGCGCGCCTGGTTTCCCGCCTCTACAACCTGCATAGCGAGTAGGAGCGGCCTTGGCCGCGATCAACGGTGTAATCGCGGCAAAGGCCGCTCCTACGACACCTCCATGAAACCCTCCCTGCAAGCCAAGCTTGAGCAACTCGCCTTCCGTCTGGAAGAAATCAACGGCCTGCTCTCCGACGAGCGCGCCACGGCGGACATGGCGCAGTACCGCAAGCTCAACCAGGAACATGCGGAAATCACGCCGGTGGTCGAGCACTACCACACCTGGCAATTGGCGCAGGCGGACCTGAATACCGCAGAGGAAATGTTGGCAAACCCGGTGCTGGGCGACCCGGAGATGAAGGAATTTGCCCAGGAAGAGGTGGAAGCCGCCAAGGCGCGCATCGCCGAACTCGACCAGGAATTGCAGCTCCTCTTGCTGCCGCGCGACCCCAACGACGAGCGCAACCTGTTCCTGGAAATCCGCGCCGGCACCGGCGGCAACGAATCCGCCCTGTTCGCCGGCGACCTCCTGCGCATGTACAGCCGCTACGCCGAGCGGCAGCGCTGGAAGGTGGAAATCGTCTCGGAAAGCGCAGGCGAAGTGGGCGGCTACAAGGAAGCCATCTGCCGGGTGGTCGGCCAGGGCGCCTATTCCCGGCTCAAGTTTGAATCCGGTGGCCATCGCGTGCAGCGGGTGCCGGAAACCGAGACCCAGGGCCGTATTCACACCTCCGCCTGCACCGTCGCGGTGATGCCGGAAGCGGATGAGGCCGAGGCCATCGACATCAACCCCGCCGATCTGCGCATCGACACCTACCGCGCCAGCGGCGCCGGTGGCCAGCACATCAACAAGACCGACTCCGCCGTGCGCATCACCCACCTGCCCAGCGGCCTGGTGGTGGAATGCCAGGACGACCGCTCGCAGCACCGCAACAAGGCGCAAGCCCTGGCCGTCCTGGCCGCGCGCCTGAAAGACCAGCAGGAGCGCGCCGCCCATGCCAGGGAAGCCAGCACCCGGAAAAGCCTGATCGGCAGCGGCGACCGCTCCGACCGCATCCGCACCTACAACTTCCCGCAGGGGCGGGTCACCGACCACCGCATCAACCTCACCCTGTACAAGCTCGGCCAGGTCATGGAAGGCGACATGGATGAACTCATCGCCGCGCTCACCGCCGAACATCAGGCGGAGCTGCTGGCCGCGCTGAGTGGTGAAGGTTGATGTAGCGCCGGCATCCTTGCCGGCGGCGTTTGAAAAAACGCCGGCAGGGATGCCGGCGCTACAAGTGGCCGACCACCTCGCTCACGCCGCCCGCCAACTGGCCGAAGCGCTCGGCCTCCCCCCCCGCGAAGCCCGCCTGGAAGCGCAAATCCTGTTCGCCCACGCCCTCGGCGTGAACCGCGCCTGGCTGATCGGCCACGACCGCGACCGGCTCGACCCGGCCCAGGCCAGCCGCGTCGCAGCGCTGCTGAAGCGCCGCCTGGCCGGCGAGCCGGTCGCCTATCTGCTGGGCGAGCGCGAGTTCTACGGGCGGATATTCCAGGTCACCCCGGACGTGCTGATTCCCCGGCCGGACACCGAGTTGCTGGTGGAACTGGCCCTGGAACGCCTGCCCCCAGGCGCCGCCCTGAACGTCCTCGATATCGGCGTCGGCAGCGGCGCCGTCGCTATCAGCCTGGCCCTGGAACGGCCGCGCTGCCGGGTCACCGGGGTCGACCTCAGTGCCGGCGCTTTGCGCGTGGCCGAGGCCAATGCCAACGCGCTGCATGCCGGCGTCGAACTCCTCGCCAGTGACGTGTTCGGCGCGCTGGGAAAGCGCCGCTTCCACCTCATCGTCAGCAACCCCCCCTACATCGCCGCCGCCGACCCGCACTTGCAACAGGGTGATCTCCGCTTCGAGCCACCCCAGGCACTCGCCTCGGGCAGTGACGGCCTCGACCTGATCCGCCGCCTGGTCAGCGAAGCGCCTGAACACCTGGAAGCCGGCGGCTGGCTGTTGCTGGAACATGGCTGGGACCAGGCTGCGGCCGTGCGTGTCCTGTTGCAGGCCGCCGGCTTCGATAAGGTATTCAGCGCCACCGACCTGCCCGGCCACGAGCGGGTGACAGGCGGCAGGGTGTAGCACCCGGTAGGAGCGAGCTTGCTCGCGATAGCCAAGCTCATGTTTTTCCGCAGCGTGCCGCTAATATCGACAAGGTGGATAGCCCACCGAATGGAGCCGGCAACATGGACATCTTCAGCGTCACCAGCGACAGCTTATTTACCCTCTCTTCGCAACAAACCGCGCAGAAGGAAAACATCGCCCTGCGCGCGCTGAATACCGGCCTGGAACAGTTCAGTGCCAAGCAATACGACCTTGCCATCACCAGCTTCCAGCGTTCGATCAGCATGGCGCCGACCGCCGATTCCGCGCTCAATGCCTATGACTACCTGGCGCGCACGCAACTTACCCAGGGCAACACCCAGGCCGCGATCGACACTTATGGCAAGGCGCTGAAGATCGCCCCGAATCGCGACGACATGCATGTGCAATTGGGCAAGATTTACACCACGGAAGGCCGTGTGGACGAAGCGCGTGAGCAGTACCAGCTTGCGGTGAAATACAACCCCAGTTCCGCCAATCGCTATGCCCTGGGACAGGGTTTTCTCGGCACCGGCCAATATAGCGATGCGATCCAGCAGTTCGAAATGGTGCGCCAGCAAGGGCCGAAGGAGCCCTTCGGTAATTTCGGCCTCGGTCAGGTCTATGCCAAACAAGGCAACCTGGATGCCGCCATCGACGCCTTCAAGAACGCCGTAAGCATCAAACATGACTACCTGGATGCCTACTCGGAAATGGGCTACGCCTATGCGGACAATGGCCAGGTGGACCAGGCGAATGAGGTCATCAGCACCCTCAATACCCTCTCGCCCAGCGACGCGACGCTCGCCGCCAGCCTTAGCCAGTACCTCTACGAAAAGACCCAGCCGAAAATGACGGCTACTTACGTCAGCGAGTTGTTCACCCCTTTCCTTGCCAGCCAGGGGCCGAAAACCAGCCTGAGCGCGATGAGCAGCTACCTTGCCAACTCCGGCGATGAGCACACCTTCTCGATGGTGTTTCAGTTCGACAAGGCGATGAACCAAAACTCGGTGCAAAACGTATTCAACTGGAACATCGCCCGCGCCGGCGGCACCGGCCGCGGCGACGGCTACAACTACGACATGACGCTGCCCAGCACTGAAGTCACCCTGCCATCCACCCCGCTGGCCGTTTATTACAGCCAGAGCGAACTAACCGCCACCGTGCTGTTCAAGGTTAGCCAGAACGCCACGGCCGACGGCACCCTCGACCCCTCCCACATCAATTTCACCTTCAACGGCCGCGACGCGGTCGGTCTGTCGATGGACCAGTCAGCCGATATGTACAGCGGGTTTTCGGGGTTTGCGTGATATCACTTGATTGGATGGGATATTGGAACTGCCCTATAAGTAAGCACGCGTAGCACGCGTAGGGCGGAAAAGCGGCTTTATCGCGCCTTCCGCCGAATGTTTGGCATTCGGCGGATAACGCCGGCAAGAAGACGCCGGCTCATCCGCCCTACGCGTGCTGCCCTATAAGTAAGCACGCGTAGGGCGGAAAAGCGGCTTTATCGCGCCTTCCGCCGAATGTTTGGCATTCGGCGGATAACGCCGGCAAGAAGACGCCGGCTCATCCGCCCTACGCCTACTCGGCCAACGCATCAGCCATGGCGCGTACATCGCCATGCAGCGCGGTCAGTGCCTCATCGAATGACAAGTGCGGCAGATGCTCTCGAACCATTGTCGCTACCGCCCGCGCCTGGGCGAGGTCGCGCTGGCGCTTCAACGGCTCCCGATTCGCTTGATTGGACAACCAGGCCTTGTGCAGCGCGAAAGCGCGCGGGTCAGGCACTCGCATGGGTACCGGCCAGCCTGTTTCGTCCACGGCCACTGTCGTGAGCTTGAGGCTATTCACCAGCCATTGCAGCCCCGGCACCTCCGCCGCGACCAGATCGCCCTCCGCAAAGGTTATCGGATCCCCTTCATGCATGCGGCGCGGGGCGATGATCAGATCCACCATGAAACCCTCCGCGTTCGCCGCCCGGAAACCCCGTTTGAGCAAGGGCTCAAAACTACGGTCCGCCTTCTTCAACAATCCCAGCAGCCCTTCCCGATCCAGTCTGTCGCTCACCAGGGTCAGGCGCTTGCGTGTGTCATAAAGCCGATCAATATCTCCCGAGGCCAGCAACTCCAACAGGAAGTGAACACCAGCCTCCACCTCAAAGGCGTAAAGCGCCTGGGTGCCCAACACCAGAAAATCCCCCAGCAAGTCTTGAACATCCAGTTGCCGAAGGATGCGCGAAACCACTCGGGGAACCCGCCCCAGGCGCAAAGCCTTGTTCAAACGAGCCTGCTCCTCCAGCTTGGCACGCAACGTAACCTCACGCGCCAAGGCATCGGCCCGCCCTTGCTCGAACAGCGCCAGTACCGTCTCCAGCGCCGGCGAACGCCGCCCCAAAGAACGCCCGTCACCCACGCGCGACGAGGGACGAAACAAATACTCCACCCCTCGTACCGTCTTCCAGCGCAAGGCATAGCGATAACCCTCCAGATGCCGCAGCGCCGATAGATAGCTCGCGTAGATCTGGCGCGTATTGACCAGGTGAAGACGCTGCTGATTGGACAGATTCTGCATGACCGTTTCCTGCAATTAGACAGAAAGCCGTTTTTCGCAGGAAACACGCCGCCAGGCAAGGATCTCATGTGCATTTTCCTGCAATCACAGCGGCACCGTCGGAATGCGGGAAACCGCGCACGTTCTGCCCATTTGCGGCAGCCAGGTGACGGAAAACGTCAGGTTGCACGGCGAGGAGAAATCCCACTATTTCTCCTCGCCGCGCACCAAACAATCGTGTCTGTCCCCGTTTTCCCGGCCTTATGTAGCAGCCACCCCACGCAAAATCATTGACTTACGGCTGTCATACGGCAACTGACTAGTTTCTGACCTTGGGAGAAGGGCCGTAGGATGTGGTGAGCGATAGCGAACCGCATCACTGCCAATGCCCTATACGGTTGATGCGGTTCGCTATCGCTCACCACATCCTACGATTTTCGAATAACTCATTGATTAATAGGGCTTGTGGTGGCTGCTACATAATGCCGCGTTTTCCCTTTCGAAGGACTCGTGGGGGTTCGCTACATCAGCAAACCGGCCTGATAGCCGGCAGCGTGTGGTACACGTAGTCTGCGTGGATAATCATCCGAGACATTCCTTCCGGGCCATGAACATGAAACGAAACATCACCCTTTCTCTCGACGAGCAAACGCTTCACCAGGCACGCCAGTTGGCCGCGCGTCGCAAACTGAGCGTAAGCAGGCTACTGGAGGAAGACCTCGCCCAGCAGGTTCAGGCAGATCAGCGTTACGAGCAAGCCAAACGCCAAGCCTTGGCTTGGTTGGTGCAAGCGCCACTGCCTCTAGGGGGGCGCTACCTGGACCGCCAGGAGGCTCATGAGCGATAAAATTCCGCCTCTTGCCTTCGTGGACACCAATATTTTGCTTTACGCGCATGACCAGCATGCCGGTGACAAGCAAGCCGTCGCGGCGGCGTTGCTTGCCGCGCTTTGGGAGGGCAGATGTGGCGTGCTCAGTCCGCAGGTACTACAAGAATTCCTGGTCAATTCGATTCGCAAACTGCAGCGCCCAATCGCACTGGCGCAAGCCCGCGATGTCGTCCGCGCCTACGGGGTCTGGGTTGTGCGCGATGCCGGCGTCGAGGACCTATTGCGCGCCACCGAGTTGATGGAACTGACCGGTTACAGCTTCTGGGATAGCCACATTCTTGCCAGTGCCGAAGCGTCAGGGGCGGAATTGTTGTACTCGGAAGCTATGCAGCACGGACACAAGGTGGCGGGATTGGAGATACGCAACCCGTTTCCGCCTGACTATCGTGTCTGACCCCGTTACCACGCCCTAGGGCAGATCGCCCTTCGGGCATCCGCCCAACTGCTCGATGGTGGCGGGGTAACGAATAACCGGCCCCATCCACCCGGTCTTTGACAAGAACCGGCTTGTCCACATAATGTAGTGCTGAGCACTACATAAAGAGGCGTTCTCATGAAAACCGTTACCGCAGCAGAGGCCAACCGGCAGTTTTCACGCGTATTACGCGATATCAGCCAAGGTGAGATATTCACCGTGGTGTCGAGGGGAAAACCTGTAGCAACCATCACTCCCGCCAAGTCCGCAGACGCGCAGCACCGCGCGGCAAAAGCGGCGTTGGTTGACCGCTTGCGCAAGCAGAAGGCCAGTGGCGAGCGCAACTGGACACGCGACGAACTCTACGATCACTGACCATGAGAATCGCGCTCGACACCAATGTCCTCGTTTATGCGGAAGGCGTCGGAGACGAAGCCCGTTGCACCGCCGCAATCACGCTGATCGAGCAATTACCAGCGGAACTTGTGTTGCTTCCGGCGCAAACGCTAGGCGAGCTTTACCGGGTACTCACCGGGAAGGCCAAGCGTGAAGCCACAGAGGCACGAGAGGCCATTCTGGGCTGGGCCGATAGCTTCGAGGTTGCCGATTCGTCATGGCCTGCTTTTCAGTCGGCGCTGGATCTGGCTGCCGATCATGGCTTGCAGATAGGGGATGCGCTGATAGTGTCCGTCGCGGCAGAAAGCCATTGCCGCTTGCTGCTTAGTGAAGATTTGCAGAATGGCTTCACCTGGGGAGGGGTAACGATCGTCAATCCGTTCGTTACGCCACGCTCGCGGTTGCTCACGAGCATTCTGGCTGTTTGATGGGGCTGGCACCAAAGCTGGCTCCGTACGCCCCCAAACCTAAGCCGGCGAAGCCGGAACCAAACAGGGTGCCCGGATGAAGCGAAGGCGGAATCCGGGAAGGGGTGTGGCGTGTTTCCCGGATTCCGCCTTCGCTTCATCCGGGCTACGAATCTTGGGCGCTAACCGGATAAGCACGGGTTGATCGAACATGGCCTGGTGGAGAAGGACGTTGCGGGGCGGGTGTTCACGCCGTTCGACGATGTGATCGTCCAGGTGGAAGCCTCCCTGTTGGTGGCGGCGTAAATCTCCGGCGAGCGCGACGGGTTAGCGCGTCACGAATACATCGACGGCGAAGTCCATGCCATGAGCGGGGCGAGTGATCGGCATGGTCTGATCCGTGCTTATCCGGTTGTCTCCCAAGCCCACTACCGGTAGTGACGTAGGTTGGGCGTCGCTGCGCGTGCCCAACATCGCGGCAGTTCGTTGGGCACGCTTCGCTTTGCCCAACCTACGTCACTGAACAGTTGGCAACCCTGGCGCCGGGCATGCGGCTTCAATGCATAAACCATGGCGCTGACGATCAGACCGTGCTTATCGGGTTAGCTCCCAATGACACT
>JAUYFG010000212.1 GCA_030690985.1 Pseudomonadota bacterium | reverse complement strand
TGTTCGCGGAGTTGGCAAAAAACCTGATCCGCTTCGTGGCCGGAGCCACTAAACCCAGACCCGCTCATCCTAAGCCGCATCGGAAACATGGATACAAATCAACCACTTGAGGGGGGATTGCTTAAGTTGAGAGGATTGCCCAATGGCGTGGGTGGTTTGATGAAAGCATTGGGTCAGCGTTATGTGCAGTATGTAAATCGCACTTACCAGCGCAGCGGTACGCTTTGGGAGGGGAGGTTTCGGTCTTGTCTGACGCAGGAGGAAAATTATCTGTTTTCCTGTATGCGTTACATCGATCTCAATCCGGTGCGCGCGTGCATGGTGGCGCATCCGGGTGAATATCGCTGGTCGAGCTATCGGGCGAATGCCCAGGGGGAAGCGAATAGCGTTATTTCGCCGCACCCCTTGTATGTTTCGCTTGGGGCCAATACCCGTTCCCGTTCCGCTGCGTATCGGGAGTTTTTCCGTTATGAGCTGGACCCCGGTCTGGTGGATGAAATACGCAAGGCGAGCAATGGCAATTTTGCGTTGGGTGATAGCCGCTTTGCCGCTGTGATCGGGGCGGCTATGGGCCGTCGTGTGACGCCTGGCGTACCAGGAAGGCCGCGCAATCTTCCAGAACCGGTGTCTGGCAGCCTGTTTGAGTAAAACCGTGGCTGCCCCCCCATGTCACCCAGTTCAGATTTCCTGATCCAGGCCGTGTTTCGCTGGAAAACCCGGAAACGGGTTTGTCCGCGTAGATCGGGAAAGCCGGCTCATTCCGACAAACCCCGGCGGAAGGCGCGATAAGGCCGCTTTTCCGCCCTACGGCGCTGTTTGTGCGCTGCATCCGGGCTACGCTGCTGGAATTGGCTGTCGAGTTGGTCGGCAAGTTTCCTGACGCTGTCGGACAGTTCCTGCCGGTTGACCTTGCCGTCACCATCGTTGTCCAGCGCCTTGAAAACCTCGTCAGCGCTGGAGTTGCCCGCCACGGCAGCGCCGTAGGTTGGGCGTCGCTGCGCTTTGCCCAACCTACGTCACTACTGGTAGTGGGTGTGTGTGTTAACCCGATAAGCACGGGTTGCTCTTCTTGTGCGCCCCGGATTCCGCCATCCCGGCGCCCTTCATCAGACGCCGGCAATACAATGCGGCGACGAAATTTTTCCGGGTGAAACATGAATCGTGAGCAGACCTTGCAGTTGTCGGCCAGGCCGACCGGAAGGCCGCTTTGAACCCGCGCAAAGAGACCGAAGATGTCCTCGAATGGCTGCGCGGCGGGCCGTCGCTGGCTGCGCTGAAGTCGCGCTTCCCGGCGGAATGGGAGGCGGTAGCGGACGAACTTGCCGCCATTTTCGCCGGCGGCAAGCCGGAACAGCTTCAGGCCTACATGACCGGCCTGGCCGCGCCGCTCGCCGCCCAGCCCAATCGCGTGGGGCAGCGGCCGAATCAGCAAAAGCTGGAGGCCGCCGCCATCACCAGGCTGATTCGCCGTCGCATGGCCCATCTGGCGCTCAAGGGCTATGTCCTGTCCGCAGCCGCCGGGGGCAAGCACGGCAAGATCCGCTTCAACTGGTTCAACGGCTTCGTCGCCCAGAAGCTCCTGTTTGCCCGTGAACTCGAACGCAAGCCAGTCTCGCTGTTCTGGTTCCGCCTGATCTGGCCGCTGGTCTGGCAAAAGCCGCTGCTGATGCCGCTGGTCGAGGCCAAGGGGATTTACTGTTTCTACTCGAAGCCGCTGATCGAAGCACTCGCGCATTTGATCGGCGGGCGCGAGTGCCTGGAAATCGCCGCCGGCGATGGCACCTTGAGCCGATTCCTCGCAGCCGAGGGGGTGAAGGCCACCGCCACCGACGATTACAGTTGGAAGCATGCGGTGAGTTATCCGGAAATGGTGCTGAAGATGGATGCCGCCCAGGCGCTGAGAAAATTCAAGCCGGCGGTGGTCATCTGTTCCTGGCCACCCGCCAACAACGGCTTCGAGCGCTTGGTGTTCACCCAGCCGGGCGTCGAGCTCTACATCGTGATCGGCAGCCGCCACACCTTCGCGTCGGGAAACTGGGCTGACTATCGCGCTCAGACCACCTTTGAACTGGAGGAGGACACCTGCCTGGGTCGCGGCGTGCTGCCGCCCGAGCTGGGTGGCACGGCCTATCTTTTCCGCAAGCGCGGCACCTGAAGCAGGGTTGAGACGCTCGCTGCGGCGAGGAATCAGAGGTTCTGCGCCACCTTGTTGCGCGCCAGCGGCGGGTTCTTGTCGAAGTAGCGTTTGATGCCGGTGACGATGGCGGCGGCCATGCTGTCCTGATAGGTCTCGTCAGTGAGGCGCTTTTCTTCTTCCGGGTTGGAGATGAAGGCGGTTTCCACCAGGATGGAGGGGATGTCCGGCGCTTTCAGCACGGCGAAGCCGGCTTGTTCCACCTGTCCCTTGTGCAACTGGTTGATGCCGCCGATTTCTGCCAGCACCGCGCGGCCGAGCCGCAGGCTGTCGGCGATGGCGGCGGTCTGCGAGAGATCGATCAGGGTTTGCTTGAGGTAGACGTCCTTGACGTCGATGTTGATGCCGCCGATCAGGTCGGCCTCGTTTTCCTTTCTCGCCAACCACTTGGCCGCCGCCGAGGTGGCGCCTTTCTCCGAGAGCGCGAACACCGACGAACCGCGCGCATGCGGCTTGACGAAGGCGTCGGCATGGATCGAGACGAACAGGTCGGCCTGCGCCCGGCGCGCCTTGTTGACCCGGTCATGCAGGGAAATGAAGTAGTCGCCATCGCGGGTGAGGTAGGCGCGCATGTTTTCCTGTTTGTCGATCTGCGCCTTGAGGCGACGTGCGATGGACAGGGTGATGTCCTTTTCGTGTGAACCGTTGGCACCGGTGGCGCCGGGGTCTTCGCCGCCGTGGCCGGGGTCGATGGCGACCGTAATCAGGCGGACGTATTCGGGCTTGGCGGCGGGTTTGCCAAGACTGGTCTCCACCTGTTTCTCACCCGATAGCTTGCCGGCCTTGTCGATAGCGGCCTCGACCTGCTTCTCCACGGCCTCCAGCGAGGTGGGGTAGACGTCCAGCACCAGGCGGTGGCCGTAGTCTCCCATCGGTTTGAGGGTGAATACCTGGGGGCGGATTTCGGTTTTCATCTCCACTACCACACGGGTGACGCCGGGGCGGTTCTTCGCCACCCGAATGGAGGCGATCTGCGGGTCCTGAGGCGCCACCAGGGTCACCATTTCCAGCAGAGCACCTTCCGGTTCCACGCCTTCCAGGTCCAGCACCAGACGTTCCGGGTTTTTCAGGCTGAAATATTTGTAGGTCGCCACTTCGGAAAGTTCGAGGGTGATGCGGCTGTATTCCGGCGATGGCCACAGGCGAGTGGCTTTGACCTCAATGGCTTGCGCGACCAGCGTGGAGCAAAGCCCAAGCAACAGAATCAAGGTGTGGATAAGCGCGCGATACATTTTCTGCCAGCCTCCGTCAGCCCTTGCACATGGGCGCTACGCCCCGCGTCGAGAATATCCAGGCGCACCCGGATATCCGGCTCGGGCAGCAGGTCGCCGCCTTTTTCCGGCCATTCCACCAGGCAAATGCTGGTGTCACTGAAGTATTCGCGGAAGCCTGCGTCTGCCCATTCATTTGGATCTACAAACCGATATAAATCAAAGTGGTAGAGATTGAAACTCGAAAATGGATAAAGTTCAACCAGAGTATAGGTGGGACTCTTGACGCGGCCACCATAACCCAGTTCGCGCAACAGGCCGCGCGTCAGGGTGGTCTTGCCGGCGCCCAGATCGCCGCATAGCCAGAGGCTCAAACCTGGCTCCAGTACCCGCGCCAGGCGCGCGCCCAGCGCCTGGGTGGCGGCATCGTCCGGCAGCGGGACGGTAAAGTCGCCGTTATCATTGCCGGCATGACTCACGACCGTTCTCCCGCAGCCCTGGCCGCATTGAAACCGCTGATCCGGCAATGGGGAGAGCAACTGGGTTTCAGCGCGGTGGGTTTCGCGCCCGTGGAATTGGGGATTGCGGAAGCGGAACTCATGGATAGTCTGGCGCGCGGGTTTCACGGGGAGATGGATTATATGGCCCGGCACGGCACCACCCGCGCGCGGCCGGCGGAACTGGTGCCGGGCACCGCCGGCATCATCAGCGTGCGCCTGGACTATCTCCCGCAGGCCGCCGCTTCCCGGGAAAACCTGGCCGACCCGACCCGGGCTTATATTTCCCGCTATGCCCTGGGGCGCGACTATCACAAGCTGATGCGCACCCGCCTGCAAAAGCTGGCGGAGCGCATCGCCAGCGAAATCGGCCCGTTTCAGGCACGGCCCTTTTCCGACAGCGCACCGGTCCTGGAAGTCGCCCTGGCCAGTCGCGCCAGCCTGGGTTGGCGCGGCAAGCACACGCTGCTGCTGACCCGACAAGGTTCCTGGTTCTTTCTCGGCGAACTGTTCACCGATCTGGCGTTTTTGCCGGATGCGCCGGATGAACCGCATTGCGGCACCTGCCAGGCCTGTCTCGACCTCTGCCCGACCGGCGCCATCGTCGCGCCTTACCAGGTGGACGCGCGGCGCTGCATCTCCTACCTGACCATCGAACTTGCCGGCGCCATTCCGCTTGAATTGCGCCCGCTGCTGGGCAACCGCATCTACGGCTGCGACGACTGCCAACTGGCCTGCCCGTGGAATCGCTTCGCCCGCTCCAGCGCCGAGGCCGATTTCCAGCCGCGCCACGGACTGGATACGGCCAGCCTGAGCGACCTGTTCGCCTGGAGCGAGGCACAGTTTCTGGCCCGCTTCGAAGGCTCGGCCATCCGCCGCATCGGCCATGAACGCTGGCTGCGCAATATCGCCGTGGCGCTGGGCAACGCGCCGCCCTCGCCGGCCGCCGTCGCCGCCCTGGAAACACGCCGCGACCACCCCTCGGCGCTGCTGCGTGAGCATTTACAATGGGCGCTTTCCCGCCAGGCAGACAGACGACCATGAACAGCCATCTTGACCCGCGTAGCCCCATCGGCGTGTTCGACTCCGGCGTCGGCGGGCTCACCGTGGTGCGCGCTTTGATGGAGCGACTGCCGTTCGAATCCATCCATTACTTCGGCGATACCGCGCGGGTGCCCTATGGCGTCAAGTCGGTGCAGACCATTTCCCACTACACCACCCAGATCGCCGAATTCCTGCTGGAAAAACGGGTCAAGGTGCTGATCATCGCCTGCAACACGATGGCCGCCGTCGCCGCCCAGGTGGTACGCGATCTCTCGCCGACGCCGGTGCTGGACGTGATCGAAGCCGGTGCACTTTCCGCCCTGGCCGCCACGCGAACGCGGCGCATCGGCGTCATCGGCACCCCCACCACCATCAACAGCAATGCTTACGCGCGCGCCATCCACAATATCGAACCCGAGGCGCGCCTCACTTCGCAAGCCTGCGCCCTGCTGGTGCCGCTGGTGGAAGAAGGCTGGCTGGACCACCCGGTCACCCGCATGACCGCGCAGGAATACCTGAAGCCGGTGCTGGCCGAGAATGTGGATACCCTGGTACTGGGTTGCACCCACTACCCGCTGTTGAAACCCCTGTTGCAGGATGTCGCCGGCCCCGGCATCCAGCTGGTGGATTCCGCCGAAGCGATGGCGGAACAGACTGCCGATCTGCTCACTGAACTCAAGTTGCACAACCCGAACCGCACACCGCCGGATTATCATTTCTGGGTCACTGATGTGCCGCTACGTTTCCAGACCATCGGCGAGCGCTTCCTCGGACGCACGCTGAACAACGTGCATGTGGTGGCGTGGTAACGAGTGACATAGATCAATGACGGTTGAGTGACTTCTTATATACTTTTGCACCCCCCCTCCACTCGAAAGGAACACCTATGAAAGCTCTGACCGCCCTGGCTATCGCCGCTGCTCTGTCCTTCTCCGGCGCCGCTTTCGCCGACGCTGACCTGTCCAAGAAGAACGCCTGTATCGGCTGCCACGACGCGACCGCAAAGAAACTGGGCCCCACCTGGACCGCCATCGCCGCCAAGCACAAGGGCGACAAAGCCGCCGAGCAGAAAATCATCGATGCCATCGCCAAAGGCAGCAAAGGCGTCTACGGCAAGATCCCGATGCCGCCGCAACCCAAGGCAGCCGGCGACGCCGCCGCGCTGGCCAAGTGGATCATGACCCACTGATTCAGCGACCGGTCATGAATTAAAAAGCGGGCTTCGGCCCGCTTTTTAATTGGCTCTGTTCGCGTCTTTCGTTGAACCTGGAATTATTCGAGGACATTCCCGTAGGAGCGGGCTTGCCCGCGATTGACGGCGGTTATCGCGGGCAGCGGAGTCGTTGCGCTTCAGCGCTTACGAATCCGGCGTGCCCCTTGCGGGTGCATACCCTCAAGGGGCACAAGAGCCCGCTCCTACGGCAACGCGTTACCCACTACGAATCACATAGAGCCCTTTTTTATTGCTTCGAAGCTTGCCTCAGAATTTCCCGCGCCAGCTCAGCATGGCGATGTTCTCGGCGGGCTGGCTGGCGTCGTTGCCGGGGTTGAGGCGGCGCATGAGGCTGGCCGAAAGGGTATCCAGTTTGCTCGGCGCGAAGCTGTAACCCAGGGCGTAATTCACTTCGGTAGCGCTGGATTTCAGGGCGATGTTGTTGATGCTGTAAACCAATTCGCCGGCGTCGTTGTAAGACGCCTGTTCCACGCCCATGACCCCGCCCACGGTCTTCAGCGGCAGCGATACCGACAGGGTGGCGCGGTCGCCGCGCAACAGGGTGTTGTCGCCGACCAGGCCGAGCGAGGCGCCCAGCGAACGTACTCCGGAGAGGTGGGTGACCATGCCGCTGGTTCCGGTGGAAGCTGTGTTGCCGTAATGCGCGCCGGCGACCAGGCGCCAGTTGTCTGACAGCGATTCGCTGCCCGTCACCGAGACGAAGGTGGTGCGACCGGCGCCCAGGCCCAGCGCGCCTTCGCTGGTGGTGCCCAGGAAGGCGTTGCTTTCGCCGGCATGGCCGAGTTGCAGCGCCAGGGCATGATCGCCGCCGCCGCCATCACCCATCCCCCACTCCAGCACCAGACCCCGGGTGGAATGCGCGCTTTGCTCGCCGGAGCCCGCGAGGAAGCCGACCTTCAGGCCATCCTGAATGCCGTCCAGGGAGATGGCGGCGAACAGGCTGCCGGCCGCGTCGACCAGGAAGGGATGCGCCAAGCCATGCCCGTAGTAACGGGAAGCGTCAAAACCCAGGGTGACCCGCTCGCCCGTGACCGGGGTGACCGGCTGCGCGAACTGGGCCAGGCGGTCCTGAATGCTGGGGCCGGCGAGCGCCACGCTGCCGCCGAAATCGGCGCTGTAATCGCGCGCGAACTCATCCAGCACGGTCGTTCTGAAAGCGCCATCGAGACCGGCTTTCTTCACGGCCGAATAAACTCCGCCGGATGCCACAACCACCGTGGCCGCGAGCGGCTTGGTGCCGGTGCTGCTCGCCAGGGACACGCTGCCCACCGGGCGCAGGGCGGCATCCAGGTTCAGCAGGCCGCGGCCATAGACGGTGTCGACGCCGGGCGCGCCCAGGTCGGTGGCCGACTTGAACAGGATGCCGGCGATCTGGTTGGCGTTCAGCTTGGGCCAGTACTGCATCAAGAGGGCAGAGGCGCCGGAGACGTGCGGCGTGGCCATCGAGGTGCCGGACATGTAGGCGTACTGGCCGTTCTTGTAGGTAGAGGCGATCATCTCGCCGGGTGCCACCAGGTAGAAGTTCAGGGTGTCGCCGGCACGGTTGGAAAAACTGGAAATGACGTTGTTCGCGTTCACCGAACCCACGGCGATGATCTGGCCGCGGGCCCAGGTCTCCTTGGCGTAGCGCGCGGGCCAGTCCGGGTTGGCGCCGCCGGAGTTGCCCGCCGCCGCGACCAGCAGCGCTCCCTTGCTCACCGCCGACTGGAAATCCGAGACCGCCGCCGGCCCACCGGTCCAGCCCAGGCTCATGTTGATGATGCGGGCGCCATTGTTGATGGCGTAATTCATGCCCTGGCCGATGGCGGCGATGGAACCGCTGCCGGTGGCGCCCAGTATCTTGACCGGAATCAGCGTGGCGCCGGGTGCCACACCCTGGGTCATCCTGCCGTCCGAAGCGGCGGCGATGATGCCGGCGACATGGGTGCCGTGGCCGTTGTAGTCCTTGGCGGTGGGCTCGCCGGCGATGAAGGATTTGGCGGCCAGGATGCGCCCCTTGAATTCCTTGTGGGTGAGGTCGATGCCGGTATCCAGCACCCCCACCCGCACCCCCGCGCCGGTCAGCTTCAGGGTGTCGTAGGCATAGGCGGTCTTGATCGTGGTCAGCGGGACGCGCGAGTAGAAGTCGATCGCGGCGGTCGTGACTTCGGGCTCGCCGGCCTGGACGTTGCCGGCGGCGAGGAGGGCGGTAAACAAGGCAAGGCGCTTCATGGGGTTCTCCTGTTCGTCATGGCGGGAGCAGAAGCACCCGCCGGGTAACCCGGTCGCCGTGTGGTCGCCCCGGTCGAACCAGGAACGGCCGGTCAGGCCCTTGGCTTTGCGTAAACCGCCTTTCGGCGATGTTGCCCTTTACGGCATTCGGTCAACGCCTGCGTAGGGTAACACCAGGCGAATTCGACCCTAAAACAACACATCACCCGCTATGGTTTTTGTCGTTGTTACTGTGAAACAGCCGGCATCGAAGCCCTGCGTAGGATGTGGTGAGCGATAGCGAACCGCATCAACCCGGCTGCCTGATGCGGTTCGCTAGCGCTCACCACATCCTACGTTTCATGGACACGGGGCGGCCAATCGGCCATGACCAGTTACCGGGGCGCGCCTTTTCCCGGCGCGGAATCCAGCAACAAGCGGGTGTATTCATGCTGCGGCGCGGTCAGCAGACGTTCCGCCGGGCCTTCTTCGACGATGCGGCCCGCCCGCATCACGGCCACGCGCTGCGCCAGGTAGCCCACCACCGGCAGGTTATGGGTGATGAACAGGTAGGCCAGGCCATGTGCCGCCTGCAAATCCGCCAGCAGGTTGAGGATTTGCGCCTGCACCGAGACATCCAGCGCGCTGGTGGGCTCGTCGAGAATCAGGAGTTTCGGCTGTACCGCCAGCGCGCGGGCGATGGCGATGCGTTGCCGCTGGCCGCCGGAGAACTCGTGGGGATAGCGGCCGACCGCATCGCCGGGCAGGCCGACCTGGTCCAGCAGTTGCGCAATCCGCGTGCGCCGGGCAGCCGCCGTCAGCGGCAACAGTGCGGCCATGCCCTCCTCCAGGATTTCACCGACGCGCATACGCGGGTTGAGTGAGGAAAACGGGTCCTGGAACACGATCTGCATCTCGGCGCGCTTCTTCCGCAGCACCTCGCCGGAAAGCCCCCCCACCGCTACGCCCGCCACCCTCACTTCGCCACGCGTGGGTTCGATCAAGCGCAATACCGCGCGCGCCAGCGTGCTCTTGCCACAGCCGGATTCACCCACCAGCGCCAAGGTCTCGCCGGCCTGGATGGAAAGGCTGACCCCGTCCACCGCCTTGAAGTGGTCGACGGTGTGGCGGAACAGGCCACGACGGATGGGGAAGTGGACGGCGAGGTCACGGACTTCTAGCACCGCGCCACCCTGTAGCCCGGATGCAGCCGCAGGCGGAATCCGGGGATGGTCACGTTGCTCCCCCGGATTCCGCTGCGCTGCATCCGGGCTACGTTTCTGCGCCTCGGCCAGATGGCAGCGCGCGAAATGCCCCGGCGCCGCTTCGTGGAAGCCTGGCGCTTCCACCCGGCAACGCGCGAACACCGCCGGGCAGCGTTCCGCGAAACGGCAGCCGATGAGGACGGCATCGGGCGGCGGCACGCGGCCGGGCAGGCTGTCCAGGCGTTCACCGCGCCGTTCCAGGCGCGGCAGCACGGCGAACAACTTTTGCGTGTAAGGGTGGCGCGGCGTGGCATAGAGGCTGTCGCGGTCGGCCCATTCGACGATCTGGCCGGCATACATCACCGCGACGCGGTCGGCCATGTCGCTCGCCACGTCGAGATCGTGGGTAATCAGCAGCAGGCCCATGCCGCGTTGCCGTTGCAGGTCGCGCAGCAAGGCCAGGATCTGCGCCTGTACGGTGACGTCCAGCGCCGTGGTGGGCTCGTCGGCGATCAGCACTTCCGGCTCACCCGCCAGCATCATGGCGATCAGGGCGCGCTGGCGCTGGCCGCCGGAAAGCTGGAACGGGTAGGCGGCGAGTTTGTCGCGCTCCAGGCCCACCGCTTCGAGCAAGCGCCCGGCTTCGGCCTGCGCGGCTGCGCCGTTGAGCTTGCGGTGCGCGGCGAGCACTTCGGCGATCTGTTCGGCGACGGTCATCACCGGGTTCAAGCTGGTCTGCGGCTCCTGGAAGATCATCGCCAGGCGGCCACCGCGTACCGCGCCCATCGCCGCTTCCGGCAGGGCGAACAGTTCCTCGCCTTCGAGCCGCACGCTGCCCGATGCCACCCGCGCGCCTTCCGGCAACAAACGCATCAAGGCCAGCGCGGTCATCGACTTGCCGCAGCCGGATTCGCCCAGCAGGGCCACGCATTCGTTGGGGCCGATGGCGAAGCTGACGCCCTCCACCGGCTTCAGGAGGCGCCCGCCGGCGGCGATTTCGACGCTCAGGTTTTCGACCGCGAGACCTTGCAAATGCGCTTTCATGAGCGTCTTCATTTGCGTCCACTCGACTTCGGATCGAGCGCCTCGCGCACTTGGTCGGCGAACAGGTTGGCGGCCAGCACCAGCACGAACATGAACAGGAAAGCGGCGGCCAGTTGCCACCACACCACCGGCTCGCGCGCCAGTTCCAGACGCGCGCCGTTAATCATGTTGCCGAAACTGATCATGCCCGGATCGACGCCGACGCCGACGTAGGACAGCACCGCCTCGGCCAGCACCAGGCCGGAGAAGTCGAGCACCACGGTAATCAGCACCAGGTGCATGACATTGGGCAGCAAATGGCGCAGCAGGATGCGGCCGTGGGGGAGCCCGAAGGCGCGCGCGGCCTGCACGAACTCCAGCTCACGCAGCTTCAGCGCCTCGGCGCGCAACAGCCGTGCCAGGCCGGTCCAGCCGGTGACGCCGAGGATTCCGCAGAGCGCCAGCAGGCGCACATCGGAACGCGCGGCGGCGGTATTGAACAGTTCGGCGTGCGCTTCGATCTGCACCTGCACCACCAGCACGGCAGCGGCGATGAGCAGCACGCCGGGGATGGAATTGAGCGTGGTGTAGAGGTACTGGATGACATCGTCCACCCGCCCGCCGAAATAGCCGGCGGCGATGCCCAGCCCCAGGGCGAAGGGCAGCATCACCAGGGTGGTGAGGCTGCCGATCAAAAGGCCGGTGCGGATGGATTTGAGCGACAGGTAGAGCACGTCCTGGCCCACCTTGTCGGTGCCGAGGAGGTGGTAATGCGGCGCCAGCGCGATGAGCAGGCCGGTGAGCAGGCAGATGGCCAAAAGCGCGTGGCGCGCCCCTGTAGCGCCGGCATCCTTGCCGGCTGGTTTAAAGAGCCGGCTGGAAGCCGGCGCTACAAAAAGCCAGGCCACCAGCCCGCCCAACATCCCCAGCCCCCCCCGCGCCAGCAGATCCGGCCAGAAGTCCTTCTCCGCATCGGCCAGATGCGCGCCGCCGTATTTCAGGCGGGGGAAATCGCGCACTTCACTGCCATCCGGCGCCTTCATGGTTTCCTTGGCGTAAAGACGGGTGGCGAACGGCGCCGAATAAGTCTTTTCGACGTTCCGCGCGAGTGGCGTCAGCACCCAGTCCAGGGCGGAACGCACCTCGCCGCTGTATTGCGCCGCCTGGCCGGGGGCGCCGGGCAGGCGTTCGACGTAATGCACGGAATCGAGCAGGCCGATAGCGACATAGACCGCGAGGATCAGGGCGGTGCCGGCGCCCACCCGATTCCGCATCACCTGGCGCCAGGGGCCGCGCAGTGCCTCGTTGTTACGCGCCAGCCAGACCAGGCCGACCACGCTCCACAAGAGCAGCAGGATCAGGGCATCGGACCAGAGCAGGACGGGCTTGATCATGAAACACCATCCAGACTCGTAGCCCGGATGGAGCGCAGCGGAATCCGGGGAACGCACCACGCACCGCCCCCGGATTCCGCTCTCGCTCCATCCGGGCCCCCTGTTTGGCTCATGTTCATTCCAGCCTCACCCTCGGGTCCACCAGCGTGTAGGAAATATCGGTCAGCACCAGGCCGACGATATAGAGCAGCGAACCCAGGAACACCATCGAGCGGACGACGGCGAAGTCCTGCGCCTGGATGGCGTCGATGGTGTAGCTGCCCAGGCCGGGAATGCCGAAGAAGGATTCGATGATCAGGCTGCCCATGAACAGGCGCGGAATCATCACCACCACGCCGGTCAGGATCGGGATCATCGCGTTGCCCAGGACATGGCGGAACAGGACACGAAGTTCCGACAGCCCCTTGGCACGCGCAGTGCGCACGTAGTCCTTGGCGATTTCCTCGAAAAACAGGGAGCGGTAGAAGCGGGTCGAATCGCCGATGCTCGCCACCACGCTGACCAGCACCGGCAGCACCAGAAACTTCCAGGCATCCAGCCCCGGCTGATAGCCGGAAATGGGAAACCAGTGCCACAGCTTGCCCATCAGATACTGGCCACCGATCACATAGAACAGGCCGGAAATCGACATCAGCGCCACGCACAACACCACCCCGGCGGTGTCCAGGCGGGTGCCGCGAAAGAACACCAGCAACAAGGCGAAGCTGATATAGGCCAGCAGGCCGACCAGGAAGGTGGGCAGCGCAATCGCCAGGCTTGGCCACATGCGCGTGCCGATCTCGCGGGCAATGTCGCGGCCATCGTCGGCGGCGCCGAAATCCAGGGCGAACAGCTTGAGCGACTTGTCCACGAACAGGGTATCCGTGGCCTGCGCCGCCCCCGCCGCTTTTTCATTCAGGAACAAGGGCTTGTCGTAACCGTGCTCGACCTTCCAGCGGGTAATGGCGTCCGCCGTGACGTGTTTGGCGCCAAGATGGATGCGCGCCATGTCATCCGGCGTGTTGACCATGAAGAACAGCGCGAAGGTCAGCAGGTTCACCCCCAGCAGGATGGGGAGGGCATAGAGGATGCGGCGGATGAGGTAGTTGAGCATTCGCGGCGGTTATCAGCTACCCGGCTGGCCCGAGGGGCCATAACCAGCCCGGGCCTCCTGCAACAAGGGCGCCCCCCCTTCCCCAAGCAATCGCGCCAGCCCCATGCGCACGCGGGCCTCGTCTTCGCCGGCCAATCGGCCAAGCATCCCGCGCACCAGGCGCCGATCCAGGGTAAAGAGTTTGAAACGCACCTTGGAAGGCGCTGGCAGGCCCGCCATTTCAAGGTCGAAAATCGGACAATCCAGGGGCCAGGGCGCATTGGCCTCAGAGGTAATCATGGCCATGACGGCATGTCCCGCCGGGGCATTGAAAGCGGCAGCATCGGACAGAACCAGCGCGGGACGGTTCTTGACCGCTTGCCGGTCGGTGAACGGGAACGGCACCCGCACCACCTGCCAGGCCGAGAGCACTCCCTCAGAGGGCACCGTAAGCCTCCTCATCTGCCGCCCCCGCCCATTCCGACAGGGTGCCTTCCACAGCGCGCAGGTATTCCAGGTCGAGCGGCTCAACCCGGCGCACGCGCACCTCGCCCGAGGCCAACGACTCCCAGGCGAGCAAATCACCGGGTTTCACGTTGAGCAAGGCGCGAATCTCCTGCGGAATCGTGGTCTGGCCCTTGCTTGTGACTTTGGCAATGGTGTTCATTTCATTCTCCGGTAAGGAAAGCATTACATTCTTACCGTAAGCCATTCCAACATTATCGGCAAGCGCCTTTTTATTAGCCCGGCAACCAAAGTTGCCGTCATTCCCGCCCCTGATCGTGGCCGAGGGCGGGAATGACGGTGGGGTCATTGATTGCCGCCTTGATAAGAAACGCACCGTGGCACTCATACCCCCGCCGCTGTCGCCTTCAACCGCCGCCGATACCCCGCCACCGCCGGCCAGATCAACGCCACCAGCACGGCCACAAATAGCAGCAGCGGCCATTGCGCCGGCGGGTTCCACTTCGCCTGATAGGCGACACGCGCGGCCGGGTCGATGCGGCGGTACTTGAGCAGGTTGTGGGTCATCAGGTTGGGCTTGGCATTCTTCACCCAGCCGTGGCGCAGGCCGAAGCTCTTGGGGTGGAAGGCGTAGATCCAGGGCGCGTCTTCGCGCGCCAGTTTCACCATCGCGTCGATCACCGCCTGGCGTTCCGGGCCGTTGTCCATGTCCTTCATGCGCTCGAACAGGCGGTCGAATTCCGGGTTGTGGTAGTTGGCCGCGTTCTCGCCACCACCGCCGACTTTCTTGTTGGGGCCGTAGAGCAGGAACAGAAAGTTTTCCGGGTCGGGGTAATCGGCGTTCCAGCCCCACTCGAAGATCTGCTCGCTGCCCTTGCTCATCTTGTCCTGGAAGCGGTTGTAGTCGCTGGCGCGAATCACCAACTGGATGTCCAGCCGGGCGAACTGCTTGCGGAACCAGTCCATCCGGCTCTTGGCCTCCGGGCCGCTCGCGGCGGTGTCGAAATACAGCGTGAGCGGCTGCCCGGTGGCGGCGTCGCGGCCGTTGGGATAGCCGGCTTCGGCGAGAAGTTTCTTCGCGTCATCCAGGGGGCGGCGGCGGATTTCGCAGCCGGCACCGTCGCGTAGGAGCGAGCTTGCTCGCGATGCCTCGGCGTCCGATTCGCCGGCAAGCCGGCTCCCACGGTCATTTCCGCAATCTGCCTTGAACACCACCGGGTTGATCCCCGCCACGCCGTCCCGGTAGCCGAAGATGCCCGGCGGCAACGGCCCCTGCCCCGGCAAGCCGCGCCCGTTCAGGAAGATGGAAATGAACTCGTCGTAGTCGATGGCGATGGACAAGGCCTGGCGCAGTTTTCGTGCGCGCTCCGACAAGCCGCCCACCACCGGGTCCAGCATGTTGAAGCCCAGGTAGTTGAGCGATGGCCGCGCCGCCGTGGACAGCAGGATGCCTCGGCTGCGCATGTCGTCGGTCAGGTCCGGCTCGCCCTGGGCATTCATGCGAATGGCCTGGTCGAAGCTGTCGGAACTCACCCCGGAAGCGTCGTAATAGCCCTGCAGGAACTTGTTCCAGTACGGCACATCCTCTTTTTCCAGGGAATAGATCACCGACTCCACCATCGGCAAACGGCGGCCGGCGTCCTCCAGCATTCCGGCCTCGCGGTCACCGGGGTCGCCTTCCGTCGGATAGAAATCGTCGTGGTAATACGGGTTGCGTTGCAGGCGCATGACCCGGTTGGGGTCGTTCTCGGCCAGGTAATAGGCGCCCGTGCCCACCGGCTGCCAATCCAGGGTGAAATTCCGCTCCGCCATGCCCGGCTGCCGGTAGAACCGCTCCGCCTCCTCCGGCACCGGCGCAAAGAAAGGCATGGCCAGCCAGTAGGCGAACTGCGGGTACTTGCCCTTGATGCGGATGCGATAGGTGCTGCGATCCACCACATAGGCGCCGGGAAAATCGAAACGGCCGATGTCCAGATAAGCGTCCTTCGGCTGACCCTTGGCCGCCTTGCCCAAATCCTTCGCCAGGTCTTTCAGGCCGACGATGTGATCCGCCATCAGCCCCAGAATCGGCGATTGCACGCGCGGGTGCGCCAGACGGCGAACCTGGTAGACGTAATCGGCGGCAGTCAGCTCGCGACTGCCCTTCTCCGGAAAATCCTCGAAGCGGGCGATGCGCTCCAGTTCCTCCGGGTCGATCGGCACATAGCGCGGCTTGCCCGCTGCGTCCTTGGCGAAACACGGATGCGGCTGGTAGCGGATGCCCGGCTTGATGCGGATCTCGTACTCCGACACCGCGACCTTCGCCGCCGCCACATTAGCCGGCAGTTCACGCCCCTGAGCGTCCAGATAACGCAGCGTCGGCATCGCGGCGGCGGTCTGCGGCTCCAACTGATAGGGCCGTTTCAGATAGTGGTATTGCAGCGGCGCCTCGTAGATGTTGCCGAGAAAAATGTACTCGTTCTCGCTGTAAGAGCGCGCCGGGTCGAGGTGCTTGGGGCGCTCGCCGAAGGCGGAATAAACAATGGATGCAGCGGCATCGGAAGCGGGATAGGGGCTGTTCACCGGGCCGGAACAGGCGGCAAGAAAAACCAGGAGCAGGGGGAGTAATCGCGGCATGGGCGCTATCTTGCCAGCAAATCGGGCTGGCCCTGCCCACAAGCAACGCCGACCGACCGTTTGAACACCTCTTCCACATAATCCGGGGTGTCCTTCTGGAACAGCACATGGCGGTCGGCGAAGCCTTTCCAGTCTGTCCGTTCCCGATTCCACCAGCTCACTTTGCCCATCGGCGTGTTCGAAACCACGAAGAGTGCAGCGCGTAGGCCGGAAAAGCGGCCTTATCGCGCCTTCCGCCGTCATGTCGTCGGAAGGCGCCGGCATGAAGACGCCGGCTTTTCCAACCTACGTGCTCGATAACGCCGGCTTCCCAGTACAGGCCCAGCTTCTGTTTGGTGAGGTGTTCCACCAGCAGCCGGCGCAACTGGGGTTCGTTGAGGCCAGCGAGCTGGTCCAGCAAGTCGCTGGCTTTGTCGCTCACGCCGCCGCTTCCAGCGCCTGGCTATGCTCGATTTGGTTGCGGTAAAGGTCCATCACGGGGAAGCACAAGTCAAAGTCACCCCAGACCAGTTCGCCATATTCGATACGGAATTGTGCGAAACGCTCTGGCGCGGACCAGGCCCGGATATCCGGGTGAAGCGAGGCGTTCAGGAACGATTTGAAGTCGACAATCTGTTCGACGCCATCATCAAAACAGATCCTGAGCCGAAGTTCGCCGACGACTTCCGCAGACACCACATTGATCACTACAGGGTTCATTTAAGTCTCCTCGTGATGTTTTCCGGGCGAACCGGTTTATGCAGTACGAAGAAATCGATCCACTTGGCGACTATTTCATCGGCGCGAACGGACACGACTTCCTCGAAATAGCGCATTTCTTGCGGCGTCAGCGGCGGCCGTCCCGCCGTGCCACCATAACGAATATCAGCGACCACGCCGTCGACCACCACCAGTTCAGCCCGCGCCTCACGACCTTGGCTCTTGCCGTGAACATGCACCGGATCATGTTCATTGGCATAGAGCATGACAGTCAGGCCGAAGTATTCATAAAGCTTGGGCATTTCACCTCCCCGCTATGGGGCCTGACTGCTATCTGGGCACCTGTTTAACCCGTGCTTATCCGGTTGTCATGCCCACCCGCTAGATGTAGTGGGTCGTGGTTTCGCGGCATGGCGCCGTAGGTTGGGCAAAGCGAAGCGTGCCCAACATCGCGACGGTTCGTTGGGCACGCTTCGCTTTGCCCAACCTACGCCACTGTTTAATCGAACGGATGCCGCCGCACGATGGTTTCCTCGCGGTCCGGGCCGGTGGAGATGATGTCGGCGGGGACGCCGCAGAGTTCTTCCATGCGCCGCAGGTAGGACTGGGCGTTGCCGGGCAGTTGTTCGAAGGTCTTCACGCCGACGGTGGTTTCCTTCCAGCCGGGGTGGTCTTCGTAGATCGGTTCGCAGTCGGCCAGCATTTCCGAACCTACCGGCAGGATGTCGCAGACTTCGCCGCCCAGCTTGTAGCCGGTGCAGATGCGGATGGTGTCCATGCCGTCGAGCACGTCGAGCTTGGTGACGCACATGCCGGTGAGGCCGTTGATCTGGATCGCGCGTTTCAGGGCGGCCGCGTCGAACCAGCCGCAGCGACGCGGGCGGCCGGTGGTGGCGCCGAATTCGTGGCCCTTCTCGGCCAACCATTTGCCGTCTGCGTCGAACAGTTCGGTGGGGAACGGGCCGGAGCCGACGCGGGTGGTGTAGGCCTTGGTGATGCCGAGGATGTAATGCATGGATGACGGCCCCATGCCGGAACCGGTGGAGGCGCCGCCGGCGGTGCAGTTGCTGGAGGTGACGAACGGGTAGGTGCCGTGGTCGATGTCCAGCAAAGTGCCCTGGGCGCCTTCGAACAGCAGGTTCTCGCCGCGCTTGTTGGCTTCGTACAGGTTGCGCGGCACGTCGCCGATCATCGGCTTGATCTTCTCGGCCAGCTCCATCGCCTGGTCCAGGGTCTTGTGGAAGTCGACCGTTTCCCACTTGAAGTAATGCTTGAGCACGTAGTTGTGGTAGTCGAGCACTTCGCCCAGCTTGGCGGCGAAGCGTTCGCGGTGCAGCAGGTCCTGCATGCGGATGGCGCGGCGGGCGATCTTGTCTTCGTAGGCGGGGCCGATGCCGCGTCCGGTGGTGCCGATCTTGCCGGCGCCCTTGGCCGCTTCGCGGGCATGATCGAGGGCGACGTGGTGCGGCAGGATCAACGGGCAGGCTTCAGAGATGGTCAGGCGGCTGGCGACATCGATGCCGCGCTCTTCCAGCATTTCCACTTCTTCCATCAGCGCCTCGGGCGAGACCACCACGCCGTTGCCGATGAAGCAGCGCACACCGCCCTTTTCATTCTCGCGCAGGATGCCGGAGGGAATCAGGTGCAGGACGGTCTTCTTGCCCTTGATCACCAGGGTATGGCCGGCGTTGTGGCCGCCCTGGAAGCGCACCACGCCCTGGGCGCGATCGGTCAGCCAATCGACGATCTTGCCCTTGCCTTCATCACCCCACTGGGTGCCGATCACTACGACGTTCTTGCTCATGTTCGGTCCTTGAAGAAAAACCTGATGTAGGTTGGGCAAAGCGTAGCGTGCCCAACATGGTGGCGGTTTGTTGGGCACGCTACGCTTTGCCCAACCTACGGCTACCGAATAATCCAGCCCTGTTCCATTTTGACCAGTCGCCGGGCGCAGCCCGATTCCGCGCCATGCGCTTCCTGCCCCGGCAATTCGACCACCACCCGTTCACCGGCTGCGCGCAATTCGGCGATCTTGCCGCGCAGGTCGGCATCGGCCACGCAGGGCGCCAGGATGCCGCCACGCGGCGCGGGCTGTGCCAGACAGTCGAGTATCTGGCGCAAATCCAGGGAAAAGCCGGTGGCCGGGCGACCCCGTCCGAACACGCTGCCGGCACCGTCGTAGCGGCCGCCCAGGGCCACCGCGCGTGCCTGGCCGCCGGCGTAGGCGGCGAAGGTGGCGCCGTTGTGGTAACCATCGCCACGCAGATCGGAAAGATCGACGGCGACGCTGGCTTTTCCCTCGGCATTGCCGGCGGCGAAGAGACGGTCGAGTTGATCCAGCGCCTTGGCGATGGCGGGCTGATCCGGCAACACGTCGCGTGCGCGTTGCAGCGCCTCGGCGCCGCCATAGAGGCCGGGCAGTTGGCAAAACGCCTCATGCCAGGGCGCGGCGAGATCGGCGCTCAAGGCTTCCACTTCCGGCACGTCCTTGCCGCGCAGGGCAACGTGCAGGGCGGCGGCGCGAGCCGTGCTCAATTGCGCGCCGACGACCAGTGCGCGGAACAGGCCGGCATGGCCCAGGCTCAGACGCGCATCGGGAACACCGGCGCTAGCGAGCGCGGCGAGCAGAAGCTCCTGGATTTCCAGATCGGCTTCGATGCCGGCATGGCCGAACAATTCGGCGCCAAGCTGGAACGGCTCGCGACTGGCCAGGCCGGCGGGCCTGGTACGCAGCACCGGGCCGGCGTAACAGAGGCGGGTGACACCCTCATGGTTAATCAGGTGGGCGTCGATGCGGGCGGCCTGCGGCGTCATGTCGGCGCGCACCCCCATCATGCGGCCGGAGAGCCCGTCCACCACCTTGACCGTTTTCAGGTCGAGATCACGCGCCGCGCCGGTGAGCAGGGAATCGAGATATTCCACCAGCGGCGGGACGACCAGGTCGTAGCCATAACCGTCGAACAGGTCGAGCAGGCGGCGGCGCAATGCCTCCGCCTGGCCGGAATAGGGCGGCAGGATGTCTTCGACGTATTCGGGCAGGAGCCAGGCCTGGGTCATGGTTGGCAAAAAACCGTGTGAGTCATTGCGAGAGGAACAGGAGAGCAAGGCCGGCGAGCATGGAGAGCAGCCCCATGAAGCGCACCTGGCCATTGTTGAACTGGATCATGCGGGAAAAGGTTTCACGCCAGGCGGTAGGCGCCAGGAAGGGCAGCACCCCTTCCATGACCAGCATGAGCGCGAGCGCGGGAAGCCATACATCGCCCAGACTCACGCCATGCCATCCCGCTTATTTGCCACCGCGAGGAGACTTCATATAGCGGAAGAACTCGGAATTGGGTTGCAGCACCA
This sequence comes from Pseudomonadota bacterium, assembly GCA_030690985.1. GTDB lineage: Bacteria > Pseudomonadota > Gammaproteobacteria > Burkholderiales > Thiobacillaceae > PFJX01. The sequence goes on along the minus strand of JAUYFG010000212.1, from coordinate 14,190 downwards.
TCACGTCGTGCTTGCTGGAAAAGCTCTGTTTGTAGGCTTCCATGCTGCGGTAGAAGGCATAGAACTCGGCATTCTTGCCGAACGCATCGCCGTAGATCGCGGCGGCGCGGCCGTCGCCCTCACCCTTGGTGCGCTGGGCGTCGCGGTAAGCCTCGGCGATGATGACCTCGCGCTGCTTGTCGGCATCGGCGCGGATCTTTTCCGCCTCGGCGGAACCGGTTGAACGCAATTCGTTGGCCACCCGCTTACGCTCGGCCTCCATCCGGCGATAGACCGATTCGCTCACCTCGGCGGGCAGATCGACGCGCTTGATCCGCACGTCCATCACCTCGACCCCGAAGCGGCGTGCATCCAGATCCGCCGACTTGCGCAGGGTTTCCATGACGTCATCGCGCTTGCCGGACACCACGTCATGCACGGTGCGCTTGCCGAATTCGGCGCGCATGCCGTCGTTGACGGTCTGCGCCAGACGGTTTTCCGCGCGGCGCTCGTCACCGTTGAAGCTGACGTAGTACTTCTCGATGTCCTTGATCCGCCACTTGACGTAGTAATCCACCAGCACGTTCTTCTTCTCGGAGGTGATGAAGCGCTCGGGATCGGCGGGGTCCAGGGTCAGGATACGGGTATCGAAGTAACGGATGTTCTGCACCAGGGGCAACTTGAGGTAGAGGCCGGGTTCTTTCTTGATGCTGACGACCTCACCCAACTGGAACACCATCGCCGCCTGGCGCTGATCGACCGTGAACAGCGAGAGCGACAGGATGAGCAGGGCGACGACCAGCCCAACCACGATGACTGCGGGATTTTTGATCATGGCCGAACCTCCCGGTCACGACTGCGGAAGGCATCGCGCGAGCGGAATGTCTCCTCGGCACGGGGTGCGACGCTACCGCTTGGCGGCACGATTTCCAACGGCGGCGCGGCGGCCTGACCGCTCTGGGTCATGTTCATGAGTTTGTCCAACGGCAGATAGAGCAGGTTGCCGCCCTGTTTGTCGTCCACCAGCACCTTGGTGGTACTGGAAAGAATCTGCTGCATGGTGTCCTGGTAGAGGCGTTCACGGGTGACTTGCGGCGCCTTGGTGTATTCGGCCAGCACCTGCTTGAAGCGGGATGCCTCGCCCTCGGACTGCGCCACGACGCGCTGCTTGTAGCCTTGCGCCTCTTCCAGCAAACGGGCGGCAACACCGCGCGCCTTCGGGATCACATCGTTGGCGTAGGACTGGCCCTCGTTCTTGAAGCGTTCCAGATCCTGGCCGGCCTTCACCGCATCGTCGAAGGAAGCCTGCACCTGCTCGGGCGGCTGCGCATTCTGCATGTTGAGCTTGCTGATCTGGATGCCGGTCTTGTAGCGATCGAGGATGTCCTGCATCAGTTTGGTGGCGCGCACGGCGATGTCGGCGCGGCCTTCGTAGAGCACGTAATCCATCTTGCTTTTTCCCACGATCTCGCGCATGGCGGTTTCGGCGGCGTGCTTGACCGCTTCATCCGGATGGCGATTGGCGAACAGGTAGTCTTCCGGGTCTTTCAGCAGAAATTGCACGGAAAACTGAAGATCGACGATGTTCTCATCGTCGGTCAGCATCAGGGCTTCGGACAACACCTTGGATTTCACGTTGTTCTTGTAGCCGACCTCGGCCGTGCGCACCTGCTCGACATTGACCACTTCGACGGCTTCCAGCGGATAGGGCAGATGCCAGCGTGGCCCGGGCATCGTCGTCTCGGCGAACTTGCCGAAACGCAACACCACACCACGCTCACCGGCGTCGATGATGTAGAAGCCGGATGCCAGCCAGACCAGAACCGCCAAACCGATCAGCAGTCCGGCGCCGCCGGGGATATTGAAATCGCGGCCACCACCGATGCGCGGCGGCGGCTCGTCGCCAGAACCGCCCCCCTTTTTGCCGAACAATTCATTCAGGCGACGATTGAGGTTCTTCCAGAGCTCATCGAGGTCCGGCGGGCCACCGGCATTCTTGTTGCCGCCGCCGCCACTACCCCATTGCGGGTCATTCCAGGCCATCGAGATTGGTTTCCACATAGTTTTGAGAAAGTTCGGCATCTTGAGTTGCCAGCATTTGGGTTTCATGTTGTTGATCACGGGCAAACTCCGCGAGGGCTTCCCGGAGCAGTTCCACCCCCGCGCCGGTCTTGGCCGAAAGCCAAACGGCGGCGATCTTACCATACTCATCCCGCGCCATTTGGGGCTCGGCGCCGGTGAGATCGACCTTGTTCATGACCTGGAATTGCGGCACCTGTTCCGTGCCGATTTCCTTCAACACCTTCTCCACTTCGACGATCTGGCGCTCACGGTTTGGGCTGGCGCTGTCGACCACATGCAGCAAAAGATCGGCGTGGAGGGTTTCTTCCAGGGTGGCGCGAAAGGCCGAAACCAGGGAGTGCGGCAGACGGGTGATGAAGCCGACGGTATCCGACAGCACAATCTGTTGCCCAGCCTCGGGCAGCCAGAGCCGGCGCGAGGTGGTATCGAGGGTGGCGAACAACTGGTCGGCGGTATAGGCGCCGGCATGGGTGAGGGTATTGAACAGGGTGGATTTGCCGGCATTGGTGTAACCCACCAGGGAAACCGACAAGACCCCGCCACGCTGCCGGCTGCGGCGCTGCAAGGTGCGGCTTTTCACCAGCTTTTCCAGCTTCCCCTCGATGTACTTGATCTTGGTCAGAATCATGCGGCGATCAAGTTCCAACTGGGTTTCACCGGGGCCGCCACGCATGCCGATACCGCCTTTCTGGCGCTCCAGGTGAGTCCAGCCGCGCACCAGCCGGGTCGAGTAATGGCGCAGTTGCGCCAACTCCACCTGCAACTTGCCTTCGTTGCTGCGCGCGCGCAGGGCGAAGATTTCCAGGATCAGCGCGGTGCGGTCCAGCACCCGGCATTGCAGACGCCGTTCCAGGTTGCGTTCCTGAACCGGAGACAGCTCGTGATTGAAGATGATCAGGGAGGCATCGGCTGCGCGGGCGGCCGCACCGATTTCATCCGCCTTGCCGGAGCCGGCAAACAGCGCGGGATCGGGCCGTTTGCGCTTGCCTTCCACCACGCCGGCAATGTTTAAACCTGCACTGCCGGCGAGCAGTTCAAGTTCGCTTAGGCCCTCGGCGTAATCCGGTTTTCCGAAATCCAGGGAGGCCAGGATGACCGCCTGCCCATGCTCGGGACGCTCGAACACTCAGGCTTCGGCTTCGTTGCTGGGAGCGGCACGTTGCACAGAGATCGGGCGAGCGGGTACCACGGTGGATATGGCGTGCTTGTAGACCATCTGGGTGATGGCATTTTTCAGCAACACCACGTAGGGGTCGAAACTTTCGATGATGCCCTGGAGCTTGATGCCATTGACCAGGTAAACCGAGACCTGAACTTGCTCCTGGCGCAGCGCGTTGAGGAACGGGTCTTGTAATTGCTGCCCTTTGCTCATGATGAATCCTTTATATGAATGAGTATGTTGCGGGGTAATACGAAAAAGAAGGCGAATCAAGGGCGCGGATTTTATCGGGTTTTATTTCCCCGGCCCGGATTTTCTTCTCGGCGGGGCGAAGCTGCTCACCTTGCTGATGCGGTTCGTACCTCACCACATCCTACGAGTGGACGTAGGATGTGGTGAGGTACGAACCGCATCAACCACGCTTGCGGCGGCGTGGATGGATTGATGGGTTTCGCTATCGCTCAACCCATCCTACCGCCCTGCGCACTTACGCCGCGCCCCAGTGCGGGGTGGCGATGCCCGTACCCAGATCAGCCTCCACCAGACGACGACGGGCTTCCAGCAGCTTCTCGATCAGGGCCGGTTCGGCGCGACCATAAGCCTCGGCGTCGGGAACCCGTTTGACCACCACGCCGAGCAGTTCGGTGATGGCGTTGCCGATGGAGTTCTGGCTGATGGTGACGATCAGGCGGCCGGCATCGTTGCGGTAGATCAGTTGCTTGAAGGCCGGCTGCCAGCGAATCGAGTTGGCGTACTTGGCATCTTTGATGCAGCGGTCGCGCACCATCTTCGCGGTCTTCAGCAGGCCATTGTTGAACTGCAACTTGTTCTCAACCAGATCGGGGAAATAAATGTCGCGCGGCAAGGGGGCGTTACGGGTGGAAACCTGGCCGAAGAAGGTGCGATAGAAGTCGATGAAGCCCTTCAGGAGGGTGTCGTACTCCTTCCAGAAGCGGACTTCCTTCAACGAATCGACGCCGCCCGCCACTTCCCAACTGGGCAGGCCCTGCGGGTAACCGGTCAGCGCGATACGGCAGGAACCGGATTGGCACGGGCGCAGTATCTGTAGATCGAGTTCATCGAAAAACGCCTGGTAGACGTCGCGCATATAGGCCTGAAACAGCGAATGCTGGCCACCATCGGTCAGGTTGGGGTTACTCGCGTCGGCGATCGGCGCGGCGCGCAACTCGGCCTTGTTGAACACGATGAAGTGGTTATGCAGCATGCGGATGCTGGGCACCCCCGGCGAAGTCAGCGGCCAGGTCGCATCCAGACTCGCCTCGCCAGCCAGCACCAGAGTCTCGTCCGGGTCCGGATACTGCTCCAGCATGTACGAGAGGATCACCTGGTTCATCCGATTCCAGACATTCTTCACCGGCTCCGGCACCTGGGTGCGGCGCACCGGGCGGCCGAGTGGATCGAGGATGCTCTGCGAGGTGTTGTAGATGATCGAGGCATCGAATTCGTTGCTGTGGCCCAGCGCCTTGCGGTAGAGCAACAGCCCTTCCGGGTTCTGCAACAGGCCATTGTTGTGCACCAGATCGTTGAGGTTCTCGCTGCTGTTGAAAAACTCGTTCGCCTTCATCCCCTCGGGAACATCGAGTGGAATCTGGCGGAAGGGGGTGACGATCTCTCTGGGGCCGGACTGCATGGGATACCTCGGAAAAGCCGATGGACAAAGGGGAGGGGAAGGCCGGGAATCATAGCCGCCAAAACGGCCGAGTAGTCATTTCACCGCCACCTCCACCCGGCCGAACCCGAACGTCGTCTTGCCGCCCAGGTGCAGCGCCTCCAGCAGGCGCAGCCAGGGCAGCCACGGCGCCAGATCGCCGCTCAACAGCAACTCGCCTTGCAAGCCGCCCAACACCATCTCCGCCCGCTGCCGGGCGGAATAACGCGGCCACTCCACCCAGGCCAGCCGAAACCCATCCAGCGCCACCGCGTCGGCCGCCGCCAGCCAGGGTTTCCAATCGAAATCCGTCGCCATCCCCGCCTGCCGCGCCAGCAGGCTCAAGCGCGCGAACAAACGCCGCATCAGCAAGTGCATGGAAGGCGGCTCGTGAAGATAGCGCTCCCCCTGTTTCAGGCGCAGCGGCGTCAGCAAGCGCAACGCCGGCGCCTCCACGGAGACCGCCGTCGGCGCGCGCAAAATCTCCGCCACCGTCATCGTCGTCGTCTCGCAATCGAGCACCTCGAAACGTGCCGCCCCGCCTCCCAACCCCTCGCGCCCCACTAACGCCAGCGCCGCCTCGCACACCGGCAGATGCGCGGTCAACGCCCCCATGCCCACGATCTCACAGGAAAAGCGGCTGCCCTCCAGCCAGGATTCGCATTCATCCAGGGGGGGACGCAACAGCCACAACCGTCCCGCCTCGCCCTCAGCCTGAGCGCCATACAGCGCCGCGAACGCGGGCGGCGACAAGCGCCACAAGGCCACCCCCAGCGCGCCATGCAGGAGAAATCCCTTATAACGCGGCCACCGGCCGCCCGCCGCCGCCAACTCGAAACGGGCGCGCCGGATGGGCAATTCGCAATGGGGAAAAACCTTGTCCGACATTTATTCCTTCCTGAGCCGGACGAGCCGGAACCAAACAGGTGGCGCGTTTCCCGGATTCCGCTGAACTGCATCCGGGCTACGAATCTACCCAACAACTGGGAAGACTTGAGCCATTAGAGACTACTCAAGGTAACCGTTACTGTGAAACAACCTCCCATCGCCACCCTGCGTAGGATGTGGTGAGCGATAGCGAACCGCATCGACTGAGCCGGACGAGCCGGAACCAAACAGGTAGCCCGGATGCAGCGATAGCGGAATCCGGGGCATGGCGTGGCGCGTTTCCCGGATTCCGCCGAACTGCATCCGGGCTACGAATCTGCCCAACAAATGGGAAGACTTGAGCCATTAGAGACTATTCAAGGTAACCGTTACTGTGAAACAACCTCCCATCGCCACCCTGCGTAGGATGTGGTGAGCGATAGCGAACCGCATCGACCCGGCTGCCTGATGCGGTTCGCGATCGCTCACCACATCCAACGATGCCAAGCTGCGGTTTCATGCTACGGGGCGGCTCAAAAAGAGCCATGTCGGGTTACACGATCCACCAGGCAACCTCATCACTGGCCGCGCCACTGCCGAAGCACTCGACATCGCTGCGGTCGCGCGGGCACAGCGAGTAATAGCGCAAGCGGTCGCAAACCGGGTCGATCAAGTTGGCGAGCACGTCCTGCAAACGCGCCAACCCCGCCGCGTCCAGAAGGCATTCGAACACGCTCTCCTGCACCCGCCAGCCCCAGCCCTCCAATTCCCGCGCCACCTGGAAGCGGCGGCGGTCGTCGGCGATGTCATAACAAATGATGGCCAGCATGGCTCAACCGGGAGAGAGGGACATCAAATGCGGCCCCGCCCCCTCAAACCACCCAGTAGTCCGCATCGCCGCGCCCCCCACCCTGGCCGGCCAGATCCTCCTCGCACCAGGCGCACAGCGGATAACAACGCAAGCTGTCGGTCGTCGCGTCCAGTTCCGCCACCAGCCGGCGTTTCAGGGCCAGCAAACCGGCATGCGTGAACCGCCCCTCGAACACGCTCTCCTGCACCCGCGCCGCCTGATCCAGCAAGACCTGCTCCACCCGTCGCCGCGCCCGATGGTCGGCGATGTCGTAGGCGATCATCCAGAGCCGGCTCATCAGAAACACACCGGGCCGACCCAGGTGATTCCCGGCCCCCTGGGGAAGAAACGCCGCGCTGCGGCCTTTTTTGGGGCGCTCATTTCGGCGTGAACCCCCGATAGCCCGGCTCCGCGCCCTCGATGGCGCGCGCCAGGGCATGCACCTGATGGCGCAGGATGCGGCGGTAATCCAGCACCCCGCCGGAAGGATGCGCCAGACGGCTGTTCAATTTCGCCTCCAGCGCATGGATGAACTTCTTCTTGAAGGCCTCGCTCATGCGCCAGCCCGCGCCCTCCTCCCCATCGGGCGAGAAATCCTCCGTGCCCACCTGCCCGGCGAACAACAGATGCAGCACCACCGCATCCACCACCAGCGAACGGAATTCCTCCATCAAATCCGACACCAGCGCCGGATGCCCGTCGCGCGCGGCATGGAGAAAGCCCAGATGCGGGTCCAGGCCGCGCAGGCGGATCAGATGATGCAGATTGTTGAACAACACCGCGTAGCCATAGGACAGCAGCGCGTTCACCGGGTCCGGTGGCGGCTGCCGCTGCCGGCCGGTGAAACCCCAGGGCTCGCCCAACCAATCCTGGAAAGCGCCGAAATACACCCGCGCCGCCGCCCCCTCGAAACCGCGCAACATCTCCAGGCCCGTGGCCGACTCCGCCCGGTGGCCCAGATCAAGCAGTTCCGCCAGGCGAAACTCCGCCTCCGGCAAGGGATGCCGGCGCAAATAGCGATTCAGCAACAACCGGCTGTTCGCGATCTTCGCCACCACCATCGCGCGCGCCGTCGCCAGCCGGAATTCCGCGTCCTCCGTGCGCCGGTACTGCGCCAGGCGCAATTCCACCGCATGGCCGTCGAAAGCCTCCAGCATTCCCCAGCACTCCCCATTCATGCGCAGAAAACCGACGCCGATGTGGTTCTCCTGGCACAGCCGTAACGCCCCCGTGGTCAACGAAGCGTTGCCGTTCACCACCACCTGGTTCAGCGTATGGATTGGCACCTCCAGCAACACCTGATCGCGGTGGCCCACCAGCAGACGTTGCCCCTCCCGCGACAGCGACAAACCCTGTTCGTTCAGATACAGCGTGCGCAATAGCGGCGGCGTCGCCTCATCGACGCTGACGATGGCGGACTCAATCTCCAGAACCGCCATCTCCTCGACCGGCGCCGGCTCCGGCGCCAACGGCTCCAGGCGGCGGCCCGCGCCGCGAAACGCATAGCCCGGCGCGGGCGCCTGGAGGCCCCGCGCCGCCGGATTGGCCGGCGAAAGCTGCTCGCGCAGGAAATTCACCCCGAGGAAACGGAAGCCCTCATCGAAATGGGTGATCCGCGTCTTCGCCTGGTTCAGGCGCAAATCCAGGGCATCCAGCGTCTCGCTGGTCAGTGCCAGGGCATCCTCCGCCTGCTCGCGGTCGCGGCAGAGAATCAGGAAATCGTCGGCGAAGCGCACCAGGCGCAAGTTCTCATCGAGGATCGCCTCATCGAAATCGTCCAGATACAGATTCGCCAACACCGGCGAAATCGGCGACCCCTGCGGAATTCCCCGCTCGATGCGGCGGTAAACGCCCTCCACCGTTTTCACCACCCCCGCCACCCATAAACGAATCAACGCCAGCAAGCGGGGATCGGGCAGATAACGCGCCAACCGGGCAAATAGCGCCGGATGATCCACCTCATCGAAAAACGCACTGATGTCCGCGTCCACCACCCAGCGAAAGCCCTCGTCGCGCAGGCGCGCCACCTCGGCCAAAGCCATTTGGGTGGAGCGGCCCCGGCGATAACCCCAGCTTTCGTCCGCGAACTCCTTTTCCAGAATCGGCACGATCAACTGATTGGCCGCCGACTGCACCACCCGGTCGCGCACCGTGGGGATGGAAAGAAGGCGATCCTTCTTGCCCGGCCGCGCCATGCGCACCTGCAACAGTGGATGCGGGTGATAACGCCCCTCGCGCAATTCCTCGGGAAAAGTCTCCATCCACGGCAACAAATCCTGGGCGAAGCGCTCGATGGTCACCCCATCCGCCCCCGGCCCGCCGGCATTGCCGCGCACCTTCTCCCAGCCGAGCAGCAAGGTGTCGATGCTGGCCAGACGATTGAACAGATCCATTTCACCCACCTTGCTGAAATTATTCTGATGGCGCGAACCGCGATCCCTATCCTCGCGCCGCGCCGACCCCGGTAGGAGGCCCGCTGGCGGGCCGAAACACCCCCGAATAGGGGCTCTGGCAATGACCGCCATTGCCGCTCTGGAATGGCGGTCATTGCCGCCGGAAAAACAAATCCGCGTAAAAAAAATGTAGCGCCGGCATCCTGCCGGCGTCTTTCGATAATTGCAATCCCGTTCAATAAATCCGGGCGGGGAAACTTAAAAAAGCAAACGTAGCCCGGATGGAGCATCGCGGAATCCGGGGAAGGGATGGCAAAGAATCCCGGATTCCGCCCGCGTGAGGTCGGTGCGCATTTCAACGGGCAGAGGGGCGGGCTGCATCTGGGCTACGCTCGCTGCCGCTCTGGAATGGCGGTCATTGCCGCCGGAAAAACAAATCCGCGTAAAAAAATGTAGCGCCGGCATCCTGCCGGCGTCTTTCGATAATTGCAATCCCGTTCAATAAATCCGGGCGGGGAAACCGAGAGAGATCGTGGACGAGATAACGGGGGCGGGTCTTAATCCCGTTCAATAAATCCGGGCGGGGAAACGTTTTTCCGCGCCAGTAGCATATTGCAAGCAACGTCTTAATCCCGTTCAATAAATCCGGGCGGGGAAACCCAATGGCTATGGCGCGACGACACTGGTCGTTCTGTCTTAATCCCGTTCAATAAATCCGGGCGGGGAAACTTTTTTTGCCCGTCTTCTCCGCAATGATGCTCGCGTCTTAATCCCGTTCAATAAATCCGGGCGGGGAAACCTGTTTTATTCCTCACGCTCGTCCCCATGCTTGCAGTCTTAATCCCGTTCAATAAATCCGGGCGGGGAAACAAATTAAATATGGCAAGCTGGGTCGATGTTATCCAGAGTCTTAATCCCGTTCAATAAATCCGGGCGGGGAAACTTTTTTGTTGCAATCGCGCCGGTTTTTGCCAGCAATGTCTTAATCCCGTTCAATAAATCCGGGCGGGGAAACCCCTTACTGCCGTTGCCGTTGCCCCCTTCTCGCAGTCTTAATCCCGTTCAATAAATCCGGGCGGGGAAACTCCGGACAACTTTCCACGCGAGTGTCTCGCTAAGGGTCTTAATCCCGTTCAATAAATCCGGGCGGGGAAACAAAGCGTCTTCCGATTCCAAATGCGTAACGTGGGGTGTCTTAATCCCGTTCAATAAATCCGGGCGGGGAAACTTTAACGTAGTGCGTCACGATGTGGGTCGCCACGAAGTCTTAATCCCGTTCAATAAATCCGGGCGGGGAAACTTTTTCGCTTCCGGTCTTCGCGGCAGCATCATCGTGTCTTAATCCCGTTCAATAAATCCGGGCGGGGAAACAATTTCTTTTTGTTCTTTTCAGCTTTTTTTCTTTGGTCTTAATCCCGTTCAATAAATCCGGGCGGGGAAAAGTCTACATTCCCATGGTCACGCTGGAAGAACTCGGTCTTAATCCCGTTCAATAAATCCGGGCGGGGAAACGTGTGCACCAGCGCCGCTGTCCTGCGTTCGATCGTCTTAATCCCGTTCAATAAATCCGGGCGGGGAAACTTCTTTTGTCTGCTGCCTTTCGAAAGCGGCATAAGTCTTAATCCCGTTCAATAAATCCGGGCGGGGAAACTTTTCATTCACGGGGCAATCGAGTGTTCATCTCGAAGTCTTAATCCCGTTCAATAAATCCGGGCGGGGAAACGGTCAAATGAAGGATTTCTGGCGGCAGGTCGCCGAGTCTTAATCCCGTTCAATAAATCCGGGCGGGGAAACCTGTGGGCGAAAAATAGGCAGTGTCAGTTGTAAAGTCTTAATCCCGTTCAATAAATCCGGGCGGGGAAACGCATTTCTGGTTGGGACACACCGGTATTCATTTGTCTTAATCCCGTTCAATAAATCCGGGCGGGGAAACCTCAACCATCTGGACCAGGTTGATCTGCAACTGTCGTCTTAATCCCGTTCAATAAATCCGGGCGGGGAAACTTTTTACTAATACGAGAGGAACAGTATGAAGAGTTTGTCTTAATCCCGTTCAATAAATCCGGGCGGGGAAACCTCAAAGGAGGATGTACCATGAAAGCCGTTGCTAGTCTTAATCCCGTTCAATAAATCCGGGCGGGGAAACAACGGCGGGCAAATCCTCAAACTCCTCACAACTTTGTCTTAATCCCGTTCAATAAATCCGGGCGGGGAAACCAAAGTGGCCGAGTACAGCATGCAAGTCGCCACGGCGTCTTAATCCCGTTCAATAAATCCGGGCGGGGAAACCACTTTACGATGTCAATACTGCCATCGGTTTGCTGTCTTAATCCCGTTCAATAAATCCGGGCGGGGAAACCGAATACTTTGTGACGAGTACCATTCCCGTAAGGCAGTCTTAATCCCGTTCAATAAATCCGGGCGGGGAAACCGTGTGCACCAGCGCCGCCGTCTTATCCTTGGCGTCTTAATCCCGTTCAATAAATCCGGGCGGGGAAACCTCACACTTTTCCTCAAAGGAGTATCATCATGAGTCTTAATCCCGTTCAATAAATCCGGGCGGGGAAACTCTACCCTTGCGAGGCCGCTTCCGGCAAGGCTGCGCAAGGCGATTTCCGGCGCATCGGGCGCTTGCGCTTGCCGCGCGCGGCGCGGCAAGCCGGAAAAAGGCAATAAATCCTTATGAATCAATCGTCGGCGCATCTTTTCGAGACTTTTTCGCAAGTGGCTGTTTTTTCAGGGTTTGAATTTCAGGGGGTTTTTCCCGGTCAGCGCGCCGGCGGATTTCACGCCAGCCGCTCCAGCCAGCCCAGTTCGTAATCCATGCCGGCAAATTCCGTGGCGTCGAGAACTTTGGCTTCCGGCAATCGGGTCGTCAGCCGTAGCACCAGGGCGGCGTCGCCTGGGTTCAGGGCCACCGTGATGCGGTTCGCCACGATCGGCAGGCGCAGCAGCCGGCTCAGAAATGCGGCGCCGCTTTCGTGGCCGATGGCGGAAACGAAACCCGCCGCCAGGGCGGCGCGCGCATCCTCCACCGCGAGCGGGCCGCTGAAGCGCCAGTCGCCATAGGCGGTGAGGATGGGGGAATTGAGGAGGTAGATCATGGGTTCAGGCTGGCTTCCGTGGCGACGTTGAATCCGGTGATACGCCCGGCATGGTCGCCGGTGCCGACGTACTGGAACATGAGTTCGGCCCGGTGCAGGGTGGCCAGGGCGGCGGCGATGCTGGTGACTTTGTAGCCGCCGGTGCAGTCGATGATGATGTCGCGGTCGCGATAACCGGCCGTGTCCTTGCGCAGTTCCCGCAGGAGGTTGTCGAGCAGGTTGCCGAGGCTGTTCAGGTCTTCGAAATCGGCTTGCCAGCGGGTGTCGTAGCCGTCGCCCGCACGGGTGGGGCTGCCAGGGACGACAACCTTGCCGGGAAACCAGGTGGAAAAGAATTCGCGCGCCTGGTCCAGTTGCGCGTTGCTGCCCGATCCACCCAGAGAGCCGACCAGCACCAGTTTTTCCAGCCGGGTGCGGTGGTAGTGGGCGGCGCGCAGGGTTTGCTGCCAGGTCAGGCCGGGCAGCACGCAAGACTTGTCCACCAGTTCGTCCAGGGTCTTTCCGGCCAGCGGGATGGGCGGCTTGTCCCTGGGGGTGAACTCCCATTCGCCATTGGGCCGTTTCAGGCCATCGCAAGGAGAGAGCAGAGCCACCACCACCCGCCTTTGTTCGAAGGCGGGGGTTTGCGCGATGACTTTGGCCGGCAGCAGCGCGCGGCCTTTCCAGACCAAGAGTATCGCCAGCAGCACCAGCCCGGCCAGGCCACCGCCAAGCAGCCAGCAGTCGATGGCGCCGAGTTCCACGCCTTTCAACCCGTCTTTACTCACGTCGCCCACCCAGCCGGCGAGGATGGGCATGATCGCCAGCGGCAGCAGCAGGAAGAGGAAGACCTTGATCCAGTGCCAGGCGCGTTTGACGCAACTTTCAGGGGTTTTCATGTCGTATTGCCTCCAGGGGGTGGTTTCGTGAGTCGAGTCAGGAGCGGCCCTTTGCGCCGTAACCCGACGTCAAACGCCATGTTGGGTTACGCCGACAACGTCGGCTAACCCAACCTACGACGCTTCTTACGGCGGCGCATCGGCCGGGTAATCCAGCACCGTGACCCCCGCCAGTTTGCGGAAGTCGCGGCCGTTGTGGGTGAGCACGGGAAAGCCGTGGCGCAGGGCGGTGGCGGCGATCTGGGCGTCGTGGGCGCCGATGGTTTCGTTTCTCGGCAGGGCGGCGAGCAACTGGGCGTGGACGCGGGCGGTTTCCAGGTCGAAGGGCAGCGCCGGGAGGGCTGCGAGGAGGCCTTCGACGAAGGCGATGCGCCGGGCGCGCTGCGCTTCGGTCTGGGCGCGGTGTACGCCGACCAGAAGTTCGGAGGCGGTGATGGCGCTGATGAAGGCATCGCCATATTGCCGCCAGGGCGAGAAATCGAGACTGGCGCGCCGGCGGTCGGCGAGGATGAGAACGTCGCTGTCGATCAGGATTCCCATGCGTCGCGCTCCATGGCCAGGTGGCGCTCGGCTTCGCGCAGGTCTTCCAGGAAGGCATCGGCATCGTCCGCCAGCGTCGGCAGCCCGGCATAGAGGCCGGCCAGGCGTTCGACGGGGTAGCCGGCCGATGGCCGAGGCGGGCACAGCCGGGCGATGATTTCATTGCCGCGTCGAATATCGAATTCCGCTCCCTGGTAACGAACCTGGTTGAGGTATTCGGAAAAGTTGCGGGCGAGGGTGGTGGCGGTGAGGGTGGTGGCGGTCATGGCTGGCCCTTTGAAAATCTGATTGTCTGATTGTATGCGCCATTCGGGCCAGGGCTGCGGGTCTGGGGAAGGTTGATTCCGTGCTTATCCGGTTAGCTCCCAAGCCCACTACCGGTAGTGACGTAGGGTGGGCAAAGCGAAGCGTGCCCAACGAACCGCCGCGATGTTGGGCACGCTTCGCTTTGCCCAACCTACGGCGCCATGCCGCGAAATCACGGGCCACTACATCTAGTGTCATTGGGAGCTAACCCGATAAGCACGGTTGATTCCTTCCTCGAAAGTTGGGTAGCCCGGATGCAGCGCAGCGGAATCCGGGGATCGCACGCTCCGAAGCCCCGGATTCCGCTGCGCTGCATCCGGGCTACGTATGTAGGGCGGAAAAGCGGCCTCATCGCGCCTTCCG
>JAUYFG010000242.1 GCA_030690985.1 Pseudomonadota bacterium | reverse complement strand
AGTGTCATTGGGAGCTAACCCGATAAGCACGGTCTGATCGTCAGCGCCATGGTTTATGCATTGAAGCCGCATGCCCGGCGCCAGGGTTGCCAACTGTTCAGTGACGTAGGTTGGGCAAAGCGAAGCGTGCCCAACGAACTGTTCAGTGACGTAGGTTGGGCAAAGCGAAGCGTGCCCAACGAACCGCCGCGATGTTGGGCACGCTTCGCTTTGCCCAACCTACGGCGCTCTACGCCGATCTGGCCTTGCTCGCGCCCACCACTTGAGTGCCGCAGCAAGGTAGGGCGGAAAAGCGGCTTTATCGCGCCTTCCGCCGTATGTTGGCATTCGGCGGATAACGCCGGCAAAAAGCCGCCGGCTCATCCGCCCTACGCGCCGGAATGCAGGAAACAGGATTTGACCTGCCCATTTGCGGCAACCAGGTGACGTAAAACGTCAGGTTGCGCGGCGCCGAGAAACCTCACCGCTTCCCTGCGCTTCGCGGCAACCCCTGCAATAACAATCACCTACACGCAATGTTTGGCTGACTGGCCGACCTGGCATGGTTCCCGCTTGGTTGCTCCCACCATGCCGATGCGGGTTTTCCGGCGGCGGGCTTGAACCCTCACCTTCATCATCAGGAGCACACCATGAAACAACTCTCTACGCGCTGTTCCCACCCCTCCGGCCAGTCCGGCTTCACCCTGATCGAACTGCTGATCGTCGTCGCCATCATCGGCATCCTGGCGGCGATTGCGGTGCCGAGTTATCAGAGCTACACGGCTCGTGCCAAGTACACCGAAGTCGTCAACGCGGCAGCGCCTTGGAAGCTTGCAGTGGAAGCTTGTGCACAAGCTCAAGGCGGAATCACAAACGCAGGCTGCGGCACTCCGAGCACTAACGGCATTCCTGCCGACAACGCCAGCGGTTATAGCAACGTTGCCTCCATTACGACGACTGGGGCCGGCGTGGTAACCGCAACGGGTAGTGGGACTGGCCTTGCCGTAACTATGGTACTTACCCCTACCTACGCGAGTGGCATAGTCACTTGGGCCAAGACGGGTGGCTGTGTTGCTGCTGGCTTGTGCTAACGAAAGAAAAGGCTACGTGTCAAGCCCGTAGGTCGTAAAAGCCGGCGCCTTCCGACAAACCACGGCGGAAGGCGCGATAAGGCCGCTTTTCCGCCCTACGGTAAGGGGCGCCAACGGTTTTCCCCCCTCCCCCCACGAAAGCCCGTAGGTCGGAAAAGCCGGCATCTTCTTGCTGGCGCCTTCCGCCGTATGTTGGGCATCCGGCGGATAACGCCGGCCCCGCCGGCTCATTCGCCCTACGCGGGCTGACCACGTTTAAATCGGATGGCCCTCTGAAACACTCCCCCGCTTCGGTGGGGTGTTTCGTCCACGCGCCGTCTCGTCAGCCCCGACTTTCTGCTACGCTCGATCACATGGCTACCAAGGAGCGAACCGGACCATGAGCACGATCACTTTCGATACCCTCAAATTCGTGGAACGGCTGGAAAAGGCCGGGATGTCGCGTGAGCATGCCGCAGCGCTGGCGGAGGCGCAGAAGGATTCGCTTTCCGAGGTGATGGATGCGCAGTTGGCCACCAAGGGCGACCTGGCAAAAATGGAAAGCACGCTGCAAAAAGAGATCCAGCGGCTAGATTACGAGATTCGGTTAGTCAGGTGGATGGTTGGTCTGTCGCTGGCGCTCTCTACTGGCATCCTGGCCCTGCTGGCGAAGCTGGCCTTTACCTCATAACCGGCATGACCAGGGGAATAGTTAAATAGCCCGCGTAGGATGGGTTGAGCGATAGCGAAACCCATCATTCCCACCGCGAGCGGTCATTTCCCCTCTCCCCACCGGGGACAATAGGGAATGGGCAATAAGGGGGCAATAAGGGACAGACCACGGTTTAATCGGATTCCCCTGAAACAAAACCCCCCGCTTCGGCGGGGGGTTTTCGTCCACGCGCCGTCTCGCCAGCCCGTAGGTCGGAAAAGCCGGCGTCTTCTTGCCGGCGCCTTCCGACAAACCACGGCGGAAGGCGCGATAAGGCCGCTTTTCCGCCCTACGGTAAGGGGCGCCAACGGTTTTCCCCCCTCCCCCCACGAAAGCGCCGGCACCCAGCCGGCGTTTTCCATTTCCGCACCCCGCCGCGTGAAGTGAGGTAGGGCGCAAAACAATGGGCAAAACAATGGGTGACAGACCACGGTTTAATCGGTTTGCCCTCAGCAACACGAACCCCCGCTCCGGCGGGGGTTCCTTCTGGTGCGCCGTCTTACCAACACCGACGTTCTGCTATGCTTGCCATGCGGTTGCAAAGGAGTGAACCTGACCATGAGCACGATTACTTTCGATACCTTGGAATTTACGCGCAAGCTGCGCGATGCAGGCTTTGACGAAAAACAGGCTGAGGCGGTGGTGCGCGTCATGGCGGATGCGCAAACGGCGCTGGTCACGCGGGAGCATTTCGACATCAAGATTGAATTGCTCCGCGCAGAAAACTCCCATACGCGCTGGATGCTCGGCATCATTATCGCCTTGGCCGTCGCCAATTTCGCCAAACAGCTTTTCTGACCTTCCGAGAATCATTAGGGGGTAGCCAGTAGGTCTGAAAAGCCGGTGTCTTCTTGCTGGCGCCTTCCGACAAACCACTCACAAACGCCGGCTCCCAGCCGGCGTTTTTTTGAGCCTCAACCCATCCTGCCAAACTGGCGCCGTGGAAGATGGCGCAGGTAGACTGTGCGGCATTCGAAGGAGCTACCCATGAGCACCATAACGTTTGACACGTTGAAATTTGTCGAGAACCTGGAAGCGGCAGGCGTGCCAAGCGCACAGGCAAAGGCGATGGCTCTAGCCTTCAAAGAAGCGACCGGCGAGGAACTGGTAACAAAAGACTTCCTGAAAGCCGAGATCGAGGCATCCAAGAATGATTTGATCAAGTGGGTTGCTGGCATGCTGCTCGCTCAAGCCGCGCTTATCGCGGCACTGGTGAAACTGCTGTAGCCCGTGGGTCGGAAAAGTCGGCGTCTTCTTGCCGAAGGGCAATAAGGGACACACAAACGCCGGCTTCCAGCCCTCGTAGGTCGGAAAAGCCGGCGTCTGAGTATTCCACGCAACCTGGACAGCCATTCCACGGCAAACTGGACAGTCGGAGCGCAGCGACGCGGGGGTTGGTTTTTACTCTGGCCGGCCCATCGGGATCAAGTATCCGGCCAGTTGTTGAGGGGGTTTTTTCGGACGGTCGATCAGCGTGGGCCGCAGAGTTATCCACGGCCGCCCGC
>JAUYFG010000208.1 GCA_030690985.1 Pseudomonadota bacterium | reverse complement strand
GGACCCGCGTTCCGGTGCGGTGCGGCGGCATCATGTGGATGACAAGCGGGTGCAGCGGGCGGTGAAATTGGCCGCCAGCCGGGCGGAGATCGTGAAGCCGGTGAGTCCGCATACCTTGCGCCATAGCTTCGCCACGCATCTGCTGGAAGGGGGTTACGACATCCGCACGGTGCAGGAATTGCTGGGGCATTCGGATGTATCGACGACGATGATTTACACCCATGTTTTGAACAAGGGCGGCGCGGGGTGGTGAGTCCGCTGGATCGGTGAGGGGGTGCCCCGGATTCCGCTGCGCTGCATCCGGGCTACGGGGTTTTTCACCATCTCGGGTGGGCATTCGGCGGAAGGCGCGATAAGGCCGCTTTTCCGCCTTACGGGGTGGGGTTTGATCGCCAAAAACAAAAAGGGCCAGCGAAAGCCGGCCCGTTTCAGTTGCTGAAGCCGTTCCGAATCAAACGATCAGCGGAACGATCATCAGGGCGACGATGTTGATGATCTTGATTAGCGGGTTGACGGCGGGGCCGGCGGTGTCCTTGTAGGGGTCGCCGACGGTGTCGCCGGTCACTGCGGCTTTGTGGGCCTCGGAACCTTTGCCGCCGAAGTTGCCTTCTTCGATGTATTTCTTGGCGTTATCCCAGTCAGGTAGCCCGGATGCAGCCCGGTCGCCGATGGCTGAATTCGCGCGGACATGGCCGGGCGGAATCCGGGATGGCGGCGCCGCGCGCGTACCGCGTCACGTCCCCCGGATTCCGCCCGGAACCGTCGCAGGCCTTGCCATCGGCTTCGCGCGGGCGGCATCCGGGCTACGGTACTTCACACGTTTCGTCGCCTTTGGCGCCTTCCCCTTGGCGAAGAGGCTGCGCGAACGGCCGTCATGTGGGGTTTCAAGCTAAGCTTTGCCGACACACCGCTTATGAGACCCGCCATGCCGACCGTTCTGCGCCTGCTCAACTGGCGTTTGCATTTCTATTCCGATGAAGGCCAGGAACCGCCGCATATTCATGTGAGAACGCCTGATGGCGAATGCAAATTCTGGCTCTCCCCGGTGGGCTTGGCGCGAGTCGAGGGGGTACGGCCTGTCGAAGTGCGGTGAATGAACACGAAGCACTTTTTCTGGAGAAATGGCATGAACACACCGGGCGTTGAACTCGATCCCCGCGCCGTGCGCGCGTGGGGGGTTGGACGGATGATCTTCATTGAACTCACTGACGGCAGACAAGTCGGGTTTCCCGCCGCGCGATTTCGCCTGTTGGCGGATGCCTCGGATGCGGATCTGGTCAAGGTCGAGTTGTGCCTCAACGGCGCCGCGCTGCGTTGGGAGGATCTCGACGAGGACATCACCGTGCGTGGTGTGGTGGAAGGACGATTCCAATTGCCCTTGCCTCTGGCGATGGCGGCTTGAGGCGTATCTGGTCCGTGCGGTAGTTCGGCTTAGGGCCTGTCCATGAATAACTTGAACATTCTGGCTGCACTGGCGGGCGCGCTGCGGCGTTGCACCCGCAAGGGGTACGCCGGATTCGTACGCGCTGAAGCGCTACGACTCCGCTGCCGTCCGCTTGCAGGGAGCGGCCCTGCTGCGCGTCCGGCGCCTTGCATCGCATCCCGCCAGCACACCAATAATTGTCCAAGTTATCCACGGACAGGCCCTTAGCCGACGGATGTGCAGGGTTTCAGTGTTCTTCCTGGGGGGGCGAGGGGTTAAGGGGCAGGAACACTTCCACCCGGGTACCCGCTTCGGTTTCGATGCGCAACTCCGCTCCCAGCCGGCGGGCGCGATCCCGCATGTTGCCGAGGCCGCGCCCGCCGTGGCGGGTTTCGTCGTAACCCATGTCGTAACCCATGCCGTTGTCGGCAATGCTGACCAGGACGCCGGAATGGCCGTCACGTTCGACCTTGCGGGCGTCGATGCGGACCACGCTGGCGCGCGCATGTTTGAGCACGTTGGCCAGGGCTTCCTGAAGGATGCGCAGCACTTGCAGCGCTTCGGGGGGCTCCAGCCAGGGCAGGGCGGGCAGCTTGCCATCCACCTAGACCGACCAGGCGCCGCCCATGACGCAGGTGTCATGAAGAACAATCGCCTCGCCAGGATAGTGAGGCTTCTCAAAACAAAACGGGCCGGCAAAAGCCGGCCCGTTTCAGTTACTGAGGAACTTCCGAATCAAACGATCAGCGGCACGATCATCAGGGCGACGATGTTGATGATCTTGATCAGCGGGTTGACGGCGGGGCCGGCGGTGTCCTTGTAGGGGTCGCCGACGGTGTCGCCAGTTACTGCGGCTTTGTGGGCCTCGGAACCTTTGCCGCCGAAGTTGCCTTCTTCGATGTACTTCTTGGCGTTATCCCAGGCGCCACCACCGGTGGTCATGGAGATGGCCACGAAGATGCCGGTGATGATGGTGCCGACCAGCACACCGCCCAGGGCTTGCGCACCGAGGGTGAGGCCGACGATCACGGGGACCGCGACCGGCTGCAGGGAGGGAACGATCATTTCCTTGATGGCGGCCTTGGTCAGCATGTCGACGCAGGTGCCGTATTCCGGCTTGGCCGTGCCGAGCATGATGCCGGGGATTTCCTTGAACTGGCGACGCACTTCCACCACCACGGAACCGGCGGCGCGGCCGACGGCTTCCATACCCATCGCGGCGAACAGGTAGGGCACCATGCCGCCGATGAACAGGCCGATGATGACCATGTGGTTGGACAGGTCGAAGGTCATTGCCTGGGCCAGGGGGTCGGCCAGCAGTGCCTTGGCATTGATCGCGTGGGTGTAGTCGGCGAACAGCACCAGTGCGGCGAGGCCGGCGGAACCGATGGCGTAACCCTTGGTGACGGCCTTGGTGGTGTTACCCACGGCGTCGAGGGGGTCGGTGATGTTGCGGATGCTGTCCGGCAGGCCGGCCATTTCCGCGATGCCGCCGGCGTTGTCGGTGATCGGGCCGTAGGCGTCTAGTGCCACGATGATGCCGGCCATGGACAACATGGAGGTGGCGGCGATGGCGATACCGTAGAGGCCGGCCAGTTCATAAGCGCCCCAGATGGAGGCGCAAACGGCCAGCACAGGCAGCGCGGTGGACTTCATCGACACACCGATACCGGCAATGACGTTGGTGCCGTGGCCGGTGGTGGAGGCTTCC
>JAUYFG010000240.1 GCA_030690985.1 Pseudomonadota bacterium | reverse complement strand
AGCGGAATCCGGGATTCGCGGCACAAAACACCCCGGATTCCGCTGCGCTGCATCCGGGCTACGAATCCGCCCCGGCACACCCCACCCCCGTAGGATGTGGTGAGCGCAGCGAACCGCATCACCCCACCCCCGCCCCCCATTCCCGCATCCGGCATCCCCGCCCACGGAGACCCTCATGACCGCCCGCCTCACCCCCGCCGCCTTCACCCAACTCTCCGCCGCCGTTGCCGCGTTATTCACGGTCAACCCCGCCCAGGCGCTCGACGCCAACGCCCTGCCCAGCGGCGGCCAGGTGGTGGCCGGCCAGGCCAGCATCAGCCAGGTGGACGCGCGCATGGACATCCGCCAGAGCAGCGAGCGCGCCATCCTCAACTGGCAGGGCTTCGACATCGGCGCCCAGGCCCAGGTCCACTTCCAGCAACCCTCCGCCGCCGCCGTCGCCCTCAACCGCGTGGTGGGCGTCCACTCCTCGGAAATCCAGGGCCGGCTCACCGCCAACGGCCAGGTGTTCCTGATCAACCCCAACGGCATCCTGTTCGGCGCGAACGCCCAGGTGGACGTGGGCGGCCTGGTCGCCTCCACCCTCAAACTCTCCGACGCCGATTTCCTCGCCGGCAATGCCCGTTTCACGGACGGCAACACGGCAGGCGGCATCGTCAACCAGGGCAACATCACTGCCGCCGAGGGCGGCTATGTCGCCCTCATCGCCCCGCGCATCCGCAACGACGGCGACATCAGCGCGCCCAAGGGCAGCGTCTTCGCCGGCGCCGGCGACCGGGTCACCCTGCACTTCGCCGACAACCGCCTGCTGGAAATGGAAGTCTCCGCCGCCCAGGTGGACACCCTGATCGAGAACCACCAGGCCCTGCGCGCGCCATCCGGCCACATCCTGCTGCGAGCTGAAGCCGCCGCGGACCTCGCCAGCAGCGCCATCAACAACGGCGGCCTGATCGACGCCAGCGCCATAACAGGAGAGGGCGGCCGCATCGAACTCCTGGCCGGCATGAAAAACGGCCGCATCGACCTGACCGGCACCCTGAAAGCCCAAGGCGGCGCCGTGCCCCTCTCCCCCGCAGGCTGGGGAGAGGGGGTATCCACCGCCAACGGCGGCCAAATAGAAACCTCCGCCGCCCAGGTCAAAATCGCCGACACCGCCTGCGTCGACACCCGCGCGCCCCACGACCGCGCCGGCACCTGGCTGATCGACCCCACCGACTACACCGTGGCGGCCAGCGGCGGCGACATCAGCGGCGCCACCCTCGCCGCCAACCTGCAACTGGGCAACGTCATCCTGCAAACCAGCGCTGTCGGGACCGGCAACGGCGACCTGTTGGTCAACGATACCGTCACCTGGAGCGCCGATACGCTGCTGACCCTGACCGCGCACCGGGACATCGGCATCAACGCCCCCATCAACGGCACCGGCGCCAGCGCCGGGTTAGCCCTCAACCCCGGTGCGGGCGGCGACTACCGCTTCGGCAGCGGCGGCAAGATCACCCTGCCCGGCACCGGCGCGACCTTCTCCGTGGGCGGTCAGGCCTACATCCTGATTCATGACGTGGACCAGTTGCAGGCCATCCGAAACGATCTGGCAGGCCACTATGCCCTGGGCAATGACATCGACGCCTCGGCGACGGCGGGGTGGAATGGCGGGGCAGGGTTTGAGCCGCTGGCTCACACCGCTTATGTGGGAGAGGGGTGTTGGCCTTGCTTTCAAGGTACGGTCACAGGCCTCGGTCATGCGATCAACGGCCTCACGATCCAGCGCCCGGCAGAGGAGGGCGTCGGCTTGTTCAAGGGGATTGTTCCTTCGGGTGTGGTGCGCGACTTGGGATTGACCGGAGTGAATATCACCGGCGGCCAATTTACTGGTGGATTGGTTGGGTGGTCTCAAGGCGCTATCAGTCACGTTTATGTGACGGGTAGCGTGAGAGGTACCCACCATGTTGGCGGTTTGGCGGGGTATAGCAAAGGTTTCAACGATGTCTACGCCTCTGCGAGCGTGAGTGGCATTGAATTGGTTGGCGGTTTAGTAGGTGCAAGTTGGTACGGCACCTTCAGCAACACTTATGCGACAGGCAGTGTTAGCGGGAGCGAATATGTGGGTGGATTGATCGGTGGCGCTTGGAATACGACGATCACCAACGCCTACGCCTCCGGTAGTGTCAGCGGGAGCAGTGCCGTGGGCGGGTTGGTTGGGCACAGCGATAACTCCACGCTCAGCAATGTCTACGCCACCGGCAGCGTGAATGGCGTCGATTCGGTAGGCGGGTTGGTCGGTCAGGCTAGTTACGGGA
The DNA here is from genome assembly GCA_030690985.1 of Pseudomonadota bacterium. Classification (GTDB taxonomy): domain Bacteria; phylum Pseudomonadota; class Gammaproteobacteria; order Burkholderiales; family Thiobacillaceae; genus PFJX01. The sequence goes on along the minus strand of JAUYFG010000240.1, from coordinate 6,311 downwards.
GCATCAGTAACACCTATGCCACGGGCCAGGTCACCGGCAACACCTCGACAGGAGGATTGGTAGGCGCCGCGACTGACGAATATGGAGACGGCTATACCGTCGTCGCAGTGACGAACAGTTACTGGAACACCGACACCAGTAACCAATCCACCAGCGCCGCCGGCACCGGCCTCACCACCACCCAGATGCAGCAACAAGCCAGCTACACCGACTGGGATTTCGCCAACATCTGGCGCATCTACGAAGGCCAGTCCACTCCGGTGCTGCGCGCCTTGCAGACCGATCTCGCCGTCACCGCCAACAACGCCGGCAAACCCTACGATGGCCAGCCCTGGAGCGGCGGCAGCGCGGCCTATTCCGTTCCCGGCGCCACTCCGGCGGGCGCCCTGGTCTACGGTGGCGATGCCCAGGGCGCCGTTGCGCCGGGTACCTACACCATCACCCCGTCCGGCCTGCTCTCCGACCAGTGTTACCACGTCAGCTATGCCGGTGGCGCCTTGACCATCCAGCCCCCGCCCGCCGCTCCGGCCACAAACGATGCCGCCTTGCGCGACGCCCTCGTCGGCCTCATGCCGGGAAACCCCGGCGACCTGCCCACCCCCGCGCCGGACGGCCTGATCGGCCAGATCGGAGACGGTATCCGCCTGCCCGAGGGGATCTGAGATGGGGCAGGCCGTAGGGTGTGGTGACGCCGTAGGATGTGGTGAGCGATAGCGAACCGCATCATGCCGCGTGCGCCTGGGTGATGCGGTTCGCTATCGCTCACCACATCCTACGGGGGGTGTTGGGGAATCAAGGCAATCGGCCTGGCCCTGCGTTGATGCGGTTCGCTGCGCTCACCACATCCTACGGGGCGGTGAATTGAATGCTGATGGATGAGGTGGGGAACGCCCCCGATTTGGCTGAGGAGGCCACATGTTGATCACGATCGAAAATGTATTGACCGCCGGGGAACTTGCCTCGATTCATGAAATTCTGGCCCGGTCAGCCTGGGTGGATGGTTTTCTTACTTCCGGGCCGCAGGCGGCCAAGGTGCAGAGAAACCAGGAATTGCCCGAGGGAACGGAGACGATCTCCGAGCTACGCCGCCAGGTGATGGCGGCCCTCCAGCGGAACGCCCTGCTATTCGCTGCGGCCTTTCCGGCCCGTTTCTATCCGCCGATCTTCAATCGCTATGGCGGCACCGCCAATTTCTTTGGCGATCATGTCGACAATGCCGTGCGCCCGCTCCCCGATGGCAGTGGCTATGTGCGCAGAGATGTTTCCGCCACCTTGTTTCTGACCGAGCCCTCGGAATACGACGGCGGTGAACTGGTCATCGAGGACATCTACGGTATCCATGCCGTCAAGGGGCAGGCAGGGAGCATGGTGGTTTATCCATCGTCTTCGATCCATCGGGTCGAGCCGGTCACCCGGGGTTTCCGTACTTCCTGCGTGGTATGGCTGCAAAGCATGGTGCGCGACGCCGGCCAGCGCCGGCTGCTGTTCGACATAGATATGGCCCTCGTGCAATTACGCCAGCAAGTGGGCGACATCGAGTCCGTGGTTCATTTGACGGGGACGTATCACAACCTGTTGCGGCGCTGGGCGGAGACTTGATTGGGGCTGGGTGATGCGGTTCGCTATCGCTCACCACATCCTACGGGGGCTTACGGTGATGGTTGTCACGCCGTAGGATGTGGTGAGCGATAGCGAACCGCATCAAACCCACCGACAAGGGAGCCCCCCATGACCGCCTACCGCCGCGTTCACGTTCCCGGTGCCACTTGGTTCTTTACCGTGGCCCTGGCGCAGCGGCGGGATAACCGGTTGCTGGTGGAACGTATTGACGAGTTGCGCGCGGCGTTCCGTTACGTCATGGGTCGCCATCCTTTCCAACTCGACGCCATCGTCATCCTGCCCGAGCACCTGCATTGCCTGTGGACCCTGCCGCCCGGTGATAGCGATTTCTCCAGCCGCTGGGGCTTGGTCAAAGGCCACTTTTCCCGCGCCGTTCCTTCCGGTGAATCCGTTTCGGCCAGCCGGGTGAAGCGGGGTGAACGGGGTTTGTGGCAACGCCGTTTCTGGGAGCATCTGATCCGCGACGATGACGATTACGCGCGGCATGTGGATTACATCCACTGGAACCCGGTCAAGCACGGCCACGTCGAGCACGCCGGGGATTGGCCGCATTCCTCTTTGCACCGGTTCATCCGGGATGGGCTGCTTCCGGCGAACTGGGGCATGGCCGAGATGCCGTCGGGGGATTTTGGGGAGCCTTTGGGGTGATGCGGGGGTGATGCGGGGGTGATGCGGGGGTGATGCGGTTCGCTATCGCTCACCACATCCTACGGCCCTAATTGACGCGGTTCTGCAGGGTGTAACGACAGAAGTAGGATGTGGTGAGGAACGAACCGCATCATGCAACATGAGCCTCGATGATGCGGTTCGCTATCGCTCACCACATCCTACGGCCCTGTTCATCTCCCATTGTCAGGGACGGCCTGCTCCGCCAATTGGCGCACAACCAGCGCGATCCGGCGGTCGGAAAGCGCATCCGGAAGCGCGGCTGTGGCGTACCACCGGGCCAGCAGCGTTTCTGCTTCTAACGACAGCGGCGCAGCGGCGCCGAAACGGTTCTGCAATCGTTCCAGTTGGCGTTCGCGGCGAACTGCTGCGTAGGTCTCCGGCGAGGGAAGGCCGAGGGCAATCTCCAGATCGAGCAACAAGGCTTCCCGGGTCTCGCGGCCGGCAGCCAGCTCGGCGTGGGTCACGCTGCTTGCCCCGGCGAAGCGCTGGGCGAGCAGGGTTTCGGCCTTTCCCGGTAACTGCGGCAGCCCGTCCCAAGTCTGTTTCGCCTCGGCAACAACGGCTTCCAGCGGCCCGGCGGCAAGCGCGGCCGCTTCGACGCGCTCGGCCAGAGCGGCCCTCTGTGCCAGTAGATCAAAACGAGCCAAGTGCTTTTTGTTGCGCAGTTCATCGAGCTGCTGTTGCGCCTGCTGTTGCAGGTCACGCGCTTGGGTCTCCAGTCTGTCGCCGGCTTCGCGCGCGGCCGGCTTGCCGGCGCCCCAGTCGGAACGGAACTGGGCCAGGGCCTGCTTGATCCCGTCGGCATCGGCGCCCGCCAGTGTGGCCGCGAAGGTCTCCAGCAATAACTGGCGTGACTGCGCCCGCTCCTGGCGCTGTGCTGCCTGCTCGGCACGCTGGGTGTCGCGGCGCCCGAACACGACGTCGCAGGCGGCGCGGAAGCGTTGCCACAGTTTCTCTTCATCCCTTCGTTTGAGCCGCACCGGCGCCGCTGGATGGTTCCAGCGCTCCTGCAAGGCCTTGGCTTGCGTCATGGCCAGCCCCAGGTCGCTCTGCTCGCTCAGTGCTTCCGCTGCGGCAATGAGTTGCTCGCGGCGTTCCAATTCGGCTGTGCGCGCCGCGTCCAGCCGTTGCTCGATGTCGCCGATCAGGGTGTCGAAGCGCTTGCGCAACGACCGTTCCTCACGAAATCCTGCCTGCGGCGCGGCACGCCATTGTTTGATCATCTCCGCGTGCCGGGCTTCGATTACTTTGAAGTCGGCCTGATCCCAGACGATGCCGGAGGCCTCGGCCTCCCAGTCGGCGCAAAACGCCTCCTTGGCCGCGCGCGCCTCGGCTTGGCACGCCGCCTGTTCGGCGCGTTGGGCGGCTACCGGCTGATAGGCCTTTTCCAGTGTCGTGTCGAAGCTTTCCCATTGCCCTTTCGCGGCCGCGCCGTGCGCGTTCAGACGCTTCCATTCCTCGCGCAGTGCGGGAATGGCGAGGGCCAGCTCGGCCGCCTCGCGTTCACCGTTGAGCAGTTCACCGGCGGCGGCGATCAGTTGCTCGCGTGCCTGTCCCGTGCCCCAGCGCGCCCAGCCGCGTAACTGTTCCAGTTGCGCCTGGAGGCTGTGCCAGCGCGGTTCCAGGGCGCCATGCGGCGGCGTGGCCTTGATCTGTTTCGCAATCGTGTCGGCATCGACCAGATGTCCTTGCTCAATGGCTTGCTCCAGCTTGTCCAGCAGTTCGCGCACGGCGTCGTGGTCGACGCGCGGCTTGGCTCGCGGCGCGGGTGTCGGCGCCGGTTCGCTCACGGCGACGGGCGGCAGGTAGGGATTCAGCGCCTGCCGGCGCGACTCCAGAACCTGGCGTAGGTCTGCGTGCGCCGGCTTGGCCAGCGCATCCCAGGCCGCCGCCGTATCCGCGTCGGGCAGCGTGCCGGTCTCCAGCGGAGCGAGGAACTGCTCGCAAGCGAGGGCGCGTTCGTCGTCGCCGGCAAGCGTCGCCAGGCGGGATTCGATCTCAGCCAAGGACTCGCCCAGCGCCCGCGCCGCAGCCTGGCCGGCCAGCCAGGATGGCAGCCCGGCCGAGGCCTGGCTCAGGGGATCGAGGCGGGCACGCCAGCCAGCAATCTGTTCACTCCACGGCCATGCGGCACTCGCGCATTCCGACGCCAGCGCCACGGCAGCGCCCTGGTTCAAGTGCAAATCGCGCCGTGCTTCCGCTTCCTGTTGCAGTCGGGCCAGCACCTGCGCCATCAGCGCACTGCATTCCCTGCCCGGCTCGCCGGCTTCACCCAGGGCGCTCAATTCTTTTTTCAGCTCAAGCAGAGGCGTGGTGGGCAGTGGGGCCGTGTCGAGCAGGCCGCGCAGTTCGCCGGCGATTTCCAGCGCGCGACGGGCGCTTGCGTCCGCTTGCCGGCGTTGCCGCAGCAGGTCGGCGCAGTGGCGATAGACGCGTTTATCCTTGTCCCGGCTGGCCTGGGCGACCCGCTCCAGCACCGCGTTCGTCTCGATGCGCTGGGCCGCCGCGAAGCGGACCTCCGCGCTGCGTGCCTGCGTTGCCACCGCGCCCAGGCGGGCGTCACCCTTCAGGCCCGCCAACCAGGCCAGTGCAAGCGCCTTGTCCGGTGCATGGCCTATCGCCGCGACCCAGACCTCGGGCGGGTCCTCGGCATGCGGCGCCCGCGCCTGCCCCGCCAGAACCCGGCCCAGGTGGGCGGCGAGTTGCAGGCGTTCCCCTTCATCGGCGGCGTGGGCCAGGGCGCCGCGCAAGCGTTCGCTATCTTCAGCAGGTTTGGCGGGCTTGGCGGCCGCGGGACTTGATGGCACGGTGGGCTTCGCGTCGGATTTTTTCAGTAATTTGCTAAGCCATTTCATTACTTCGATCCATGTCGGGTGAGGGAAGGGGGGTGATCGTACCTGTTCAGCTTTCCGACGCGAAATGCCGCGATGAGAAGCCGGGCGGATGGAGGCGATTGCCGCACTTCGTCCACCGTCGCGCCGCAGAGTGCGGTTCGTGCCTCACCGCCGACTGATTGCCGCTCAAGCCCGAGTGGATTTGAACGCGGTCGGAGGGGGCGCCAATGGGCGTTGGGGTGTCCCCGAAGCCGTAGGGTGTGGTGAGGAACGAACCGCACCGGGTGGAGCATGTGGCGGCGGTGATGCGGTTCGCTACCGCTCACCACATCCTACGGCGTCGTAGGATGCGGTGACGAAGGAGCCGCATTGATCCCAACTCAATCCGCGCCACTTTCACCCGATTGGGGAAAACCCGGTTGCCGATTGACAGCGCCGGTGGAGCACGGTTTACTAACTGTTATTAATTGTTAGGAGGTCGCCATGCCGACCAGTGTTGCGCTCAGTGCTCACTTCGAGACCTTCATCCGCGTCCAGATCGATTCCGGGCGTTACAACAATGTCAGCGAGGTCATCCGGGCTGGCCTGCGCCTGCTGGAAGACCAGCAACAGCACCAGGCGGTGCAGTTGGAGGAATTGCGCGCGGCCATCAAGACTGGCTTGAGCAGCGGCGCGCCGCGCTCGGCCGAAGAGGTTTTTGATCGCCTGGAAGCCAAGTACGGCGTTGGCGAGGCAGTGTGACTCGCCTTGTTATTACGCCTCAGGCGGAGCGTGACATCGAAGAAATCGGCGATTACATCGCGCTGGACAATCCACCTCGTGCCTTGAGTTTTGTGCGCGAATTACGCGCCCAGTGCCGGAAGATTGCCACCTCGCCAGAGGCCTTTCGCTTGCGCCATGAGTTGGGCGAGGGCATCCGTTCATGCGCCCATCACCGTTATGCCATTTTCTTTTCGGCGGGTACCTACGAGGTCACGATCATTCGTGTGCTGCATGGCGCTCGCGACCACCTCGCCTTGTTTTCAGACGAGCAGGATTGACCCCAATCGTGCTTATCCGGTTAGCTCCCAATGACACTAGATGTAGTGGCCCGTGATTTCGCGGCATGGCGCCGTAGGTTGGGCAAAGCGAAGCGTGCCCAACATCGCGGCGGTTCGTTGGGCACGCGCAGCGACGCCCAACCTACGT
>JAUYFG010000180.1 GCA_030690985.1 Pseudomonadota bacterium | reverse complement strand
CCACCGCAGAAGCAAAGTCAAAGGCCACAGCAACGGCCGAGTCAAAGGCAAAACCGGGGCAGCGCCGTCCAGCTGCTAATCAAGTCGAATGCACAGCTTAAATCAGGTGGGTTTTTGTCTTGACGCAGGGGTCCACTTCAGCGAGCGATAGCGAACCGCATCACCCACGGTTGCGCTAGTTGTTGCGGTTCGCTGCGCTCACCACATCCTACTGGGCTACCGGTAGCGCCGTAGGTTGGGCAAATCGAAGCGTGCCCAACATCGCGGCGGTTCGTTGGGCACGCTTCGCTTTGCCCAACCTACGCCACTGCTTGTTTTTGTTACGCGGTGAAACCATGAGCACCGGCATCCTCCTGCAAATCGCCCAGACCCTGGCCGCCATCCTGCTCGCCCCGCTGTTGATGGGCTGGGTCAACCAGTGCCGCGCCTGGCTGCAAGGGCGTAGCGCGCCGCCCCTCACGCAGCCTTACCGCACCCTGAAAAAGCTGTTCCACAAGGATGCGGTGATCGCGCACAACGCCAGCCCGCTGTTCCGCTTCGCGCCTTACATGATCTTCGCCTGCATGGCGCTGGCCGCCGGCCTGGTGCCGACCATCGCCAACGACTTGCCGTTCTCGCCGGCGGCGGATGCCATCGCCCTGGTCGGGGTGTTCGCCCTGGCGCGGGTGTTCCTGGCGCTGGCGGCGATGGACATCGGCACCTCCTTCGGCAGCCTCGGCGCGCGCCGCGAGATGCTGGTCTCGTTCCTGGCGGAACCGGCCTTGCTGATGGTGTTCTTCAGCGCCAGCCTGATCTCGCATTCCACCCAACTGCCCACCATCGTCGAGACCCTGGCGCACAAGGAATTCGTCATCTACCCGAGCCTGGCCTTCGCGGCGGTGGCGTTCTGGATGGTGTCCACCGCCGAGAACGCCCGCATCCCGGTGGACAACCCCACCACCCACCTGGAACTGACCATGATCCACGAGGCCATGATCCTGGAGTATTCCGCACGCCATCTGGCGCTGATCGAGTGGGCGGTGGCCTTGAAGCTGTTTACCTACTCGGCGCTGGGCATCGCCCTGTTCATCCCCTGGGGCATCGCGCCGCGCGGCGATCTGGCCGCCCTGCCGCTGGCGGTACTGGCGCTGGTCGTGAAGATGATCCTCGGCGGCGCCGTGCTCTCCCTGCAGGAAGCCATTTCCGCCAAGGTGCGCCTGTTTCGCGCCCCCGAGTATCTCGGCACCGCTTTCCTGCTGGGCGTGCTGGGCATGCTGATCCATTTCCTGCTGGAGGTCTGAGGTGAGGACGAGATTTTGTAGGTTGGGCAAAGCGCAGCGTGCCCAACAAGCGCCCGTGAATGTTGGGCACGCCTTCGGCTTTGCCCAACCTACGTCGTTGAGTGGAGCGGCGACATGTCCCTGACCTACCACCTGCAAATCGTCAACCTGCTGGCCGCGCTGCTGCTGCTGATCTCCTTCGCCATGCTGTCGCAGCGCCGCATCGTCGGACTCATCACCCTGTTCGCCTGGCAGGGTGCGGCCCTGACGCTGTCCACCGCCATCGTCGCCTGGTCCACCGGGCAGCATCACCTGTATTACTCGGCTGCGTTGACCCTGGTGCTCAAGGTCATCGCCATGCCCTGGTTCTTCTACCGCCTGGTGAAGAAGCTGGATGTCGACCGCGAAGTGGAGACGATGATCAACATTCCCACCACCATGCTGATCGGCATCGTTCTGGTGATCTTCGCCTTCAACCTGGCCCTGCCCATCTCGCAGATGTCCGGCACGATGACCCGCTCCACCCTGGGCATCGCCCTGGCCTGCGTGCTGCTCGCCTTCCTCATGATGATTACCCGGCGCAAGGCCATCACCCAGGTGATCGGCTTCCTGGCGATGGAAAACGGCCTGTTCTTCGCCGCCACCAGCACCAGCTACGGCATGCCCCTGGTGGTGGAAATGGGCGTCGCCCTCGATGTGCTGGTGGGCGTATTCGTGCTGGGCATCTTCTTCTTCCAGATCCGCGAGACTTTCGACTCGCTGGATTTGAAGCACATGGAAAAACTCAAGGAACGATGAGGATGTCACGCCACTTCGCCCTCCGGCCCCGTCATTCCCTGTCACCCTCGCGAAAGCGGGGGGAACACGGGAATCCAGTTCGTTCATCAAACTTCAATCAGACCTACGACCTGGATTCCCGCGTTCGCGGGAATGACGGCGTAGCGGACCAATAATCCATGGAAATCTACTGCTTACTCGGCATCCCCCTGACCGGCGGGATCTTTCTGGCGCTCTGGGGCAGTCGACGCAATGCCCCGGAAATCAACGCCCTGTTCAGCCTGCTCACCCTGATCGCGGCGGCGCTGCTGACCGCGCGCATCGTCGAGCACGGGCCGATGCTGGTGGGCGGCGAGGGCTGGTTCTTCATCGACCCGTTCAACGTCTTCCTGGTCGCGCTGACCGCCTTCGTGGCCTTCACCACTTCGCTGTTCTCGCGCCCCTACATGCGTATCGAGAAGGAACACGGCCGCCTCAACGACAAACGCCTGCGCCTCTATCACAGCAGCTATCAGATATTCATCGCCGCCATGCTGCTGGCGCTGACCACCAACAACATGGGCATCCTCTGGGTGTCGATGGAAGCCGCCACCCTGGCCACCGTGCTGCTGGTTTCCCTCTACCGCACCCCGGCCTCGCTGGAAGCGGCCTGGAAGTACTTCATCCTGTGCGGCGTCGGCATCGCCCTGGCCTTGTTCGGCACCATCCTGCTCTACTTCGCGGCAGAGAAAGTGCTGGGCTCAGGCGGCACCGCGCTGCTCTGGACCCACCTGAACGGGGTCAAGTCACAACTGGAACCGACCGTGCTGCAACTGGCCTTCGTCTTCCTGCTGGTGGGCTACGGCACCAAGGTCGGCCTGGCGCCGCTGCACAACTGGCTGCCGGACGCCCACGCCGAAGGCCCCACCCCGGTTTCTGCCGTGCTCTCCGGCCTGCTGCTCAACGTCGCCCTGTACGCGGTGATGCGCTCCAAAGTGCTGGTGGATGGCGCCCTCGGCAATGAGGGTGACAACAGCATGGCCGGCAACCTGATGATGGGTTTCGGCCTGCTTTCCGTGGTGACCGCCGCCTTCCTGATCAAGCGCCAGACCGACGTGAAGCGGATGTTCGCCTACTCCTCGATCGAACACATGGGCCTCATCACCTTCGCTTTCGGCATGGGTGGCCCGGTGGCGAGCTTCGCGGCGTTGCTGCACATGACCATGCATTCGCTGACCAAATCCGCCATCTTCTTCGCCGTAGGCCATGCCACCCAGAAGGCCGGCACCCAGTCTATGGACGGCATTCGCGGCCTGATCAAGACCAACCCGACCATCGGCTGGGGCCTGATGCTGGGCACTATCGCCATCCTCGGGGTGCCGCCCTTCGGCGTCTTCGCCAGCGAGTTCCTGATCATCACCACCGCCATGCACGAACACGCCTGGGCCACCCCCTTCCTGCTGCTGGCGCTGGGGGTGGCGTTCGCCTCGATCTTCGGCAAGGTGCAGCCGATGGTGTTCGGTGAAACGGAGTTACCGCGCCTGCCCTACCAGCCGGCGTTGACCCCGGTGTTCCTCCACCTCGGCCTGGTGCTGATGCTGGGCCTGTTCATCCCGCCTTATCTGGCTGCCTGGTACAAGCAGGCGGCACAAATGCTGGGAGGTTGATGCAGACCCGGCGTAGGTTGGGCAAAGCGCAGCGTGCCCAACATCGGTGGCAATCGTTGGGCACGCCTTCGGCTTTGCCCAACCTACGAATCAACGGATTTCGCATGATGGAATTAATGAAAGACACACAGGTTTCGAGATGAAAATCGGCGAACAAGACTGGAACCTCACGCAAGCCGCTCCGCATATCTGGCGCGGCCACCTCGAAGCCGGCGCGTTGCCGGCCATCGCCCAGGCGGTGAAAGACGAAGGCGGCCAACTGGTCGCCCTGTGGGGCTCGGACGATCGGCATCTGAGCGGCGGCTACGCGCTCCATGTCGCTTTCATCACCGCCAATGGCCTGGCCTGGGTCAGCGCCGCGCTGATGGAAGACCCAAGCTACCCCGATCTCACCGCGATCTTCCCGCAGGCCGACCGCATGCAGCGCGCCACTTTCGACCTGCTCGGGATCCGGGCCGACGGCGCGGTGGATCAGCGCAAATGGCTGCGCCACGGTGCCTGGCCGGCGGACAGCTATCCGTTGCGCCGCGATTTCGCAGCACCGGTGGTGCGTGAACTGGACGCCTACCCCTTCATCCGCGTCGAGGGCGAAGGCGTCCATGAAATCCCGGTCGGCCCCATCCATGCCGGCACCATCGAGCCGGGGCATTTCCGCTTTTCCATCATCGGTGACCGCACCCTCAAGCTGGAACAGCGACTGGGCTACACCCACCAGGGCGTGGAAAAACGCTTCGAAGGCCTCGACCTCGATCACGGTACCAAGCTCGCCGGGCGAGTTTCCGGAGATAGCCACAGCGCGTTTGCCTGGGCCTATTGCATGGCCGTTGAGCAGGCCACGGGCAGTGTCGTTCCGCAACGCGCCGTCTGGCTGCGCGCCCTGTTCCTGGAGATCGAACGGATCGCCAACCACCTGGGCGACCTCGGTTACATGGGCAACGACGTGGCCCTCTCCTTCGGTTTCATGCAGTTCTGGCGCCTCAAGGAAGACTGGCTGCGCGTCTCGGCGAAACTGTTCGGCCACCGCTACCTGTTCGACCGCATCGTCCCCGGCGGCGTCGCGGCCGATCTCGACGCCGCCGGCAAGGGTGAACTCGCCGCCGCCGCCGACCGCATCGAAGCCGAAGTGCGCGAACTCAAGGCGGTCTACGACGAACACGCCACCCTGCAGGATCGCTTCGCCAATACCGGCATCGTCAAACCGGCGATGGCCGCGCGCTTGGGGTTGACCGGCCTGGCCGGCCGTGGCAGCGCCCAGGCCTGGGACGCCCGCGCACAGTTCCCGCAGGCGCCCTACGAGCAACTCGACGTCAACATGGCCACGCAACGCAAGGGCGATGTGCTGGCGCGCGCCGAGGTGCGCTTCGCCGAGGTTTACGAGTCCCTGCGCCTGATCCGGGAAATCATCAAGCGCCTGCCGACCGGCGCCCTCCATGCACCGCTCGCAGCGGTATCGGGGGGGTGCGAAGGCCTCGGCTGGGTAGAAGGCTGGCGCGGCGAAGTGCTGGTGGCGCTGCGCATCGGCGCGGATGGCACGCTCGACCGCGTCCACCCGCACGACCCCTCCTGGCAGAACTGGCCGCTCGTGGAAGTGAGTGTGCTGGGCAACATCGTTCCCGATTTCCCGCTCATCAACAAATCGTTCAACCTTTCTTACAGCGGGCAGGACTTGTGAACGCGACGAATCGACACGTAGGTTGGGCAAAGCCGCAGGCGTGCCCAACATTTGACGTGGCATGTTGGGCACGCTGCGCTTTGCCCAACCTACGAGGCATTTGACCCATGGCTACCCGACTCATCCTCCAGAAAATCTTCAAGACCGGCATCGTCTCGGAAGCCGCGCCCGCGCCGGATCTCTCCCTGCGCACGCGGGAGCAGGAACTACACGCGGAAATCCTCAAGGTGTTCGGCGATGCGGTAGCCATCCGCCATGTCGATGCCGGCTCCTGCAACGGCTGCGAACTGGAAATCCACGCCCTCGGCGGCCCCCACTACAACATCGAAGGCTTGGGCATCAAATTCGCCGCCAGCCCCAGGCACGTCGACGTGCTGCTGGTCACCGGCCCGGTCTCGCGCAATCTGGAAACCGCGCTGAAGCGTACCTACGACGCCACCCCGGAACCGAAATGGGTGGTGGCGATGGGCGATTGCGCCGGCGGCTGCGGCATGGCCGGCGGCCTGTTCGGCGAGAACTACGCTTCCTGCGGCAAGATTTCCAACGTCATCCCCGTAGATGTGGAAGTGCCCGGCTGCCCGCCCACGCCCACCGCCTTGTTACAAGGCATCCTCGCGGCGGTGAGCGGCGGGCGCTGAGACGCCCTCTCAATCTGGGTCTCACCAGCCACCTGGACGGCAAGAAGAGCGAAGCCCGGTTGGGCTGCGCCTTACATCGGCACGCCGGCCATCGCCTTCTGCCGGCAATCCGGACATAGCGACATCAGACCGGCCTGTTCACCCTGAAACATGGGATGCCCCGCCATCATGGCCTGGGTTCGCGCCAGCATGGTGCGGGTGGTGTAGGGCATGCCGCAGCCGGCACAGGCGACCATTTCCGCCTCGGCGATGACGCGCGGCGCTTCGCGCGCGGTTTTCGTGACCAGGTAGCGCGGCTTGAGGCGCACGACTTTTTCCGGGCAGACATTCACGCACAGCCCGCATTGCAGGCAACGCGACTCGGTGAAAGCCAACTGGCTGACGGAACCGGGCAGGCTGAGGGCATTGGCGGGGCAGATGCGCACGCAGGCCGCGCACAGCGTACACAGCCTGGCATCGACTTCGACCTCGCCCAAAGGGGCGGCGGTGGGCAATTCGATGCTGACCGGCGGCGCGGGCGCATGGGCGGCGAGATGATCGAGAGCGGCGCACAGCAGGGTTCGCTTGCCATCCCCGACAGGAGGGGTGAAGGGGGCAAGCGGCGGCAGCGCCACCAGCGCCTCGGCCGACTCGGCCCAGCCGAGGGCGGGCGGCAGGCCCAGCCCGGCGAGCAGGGCGCGCCCCAGTTCGATCTGGCCGGCCAGGGCGGCGTGGCTGAGTTCGGAGCTACGTTTCGCCGCGATAACGACCCGCTTGCCACCCAGAGCCAGGGCGGCAAGCCAGAACTCCAGGCCGAGGCTGGCCGTCTCGGGCAGCGGCCAGGGCAGCCAGCCATCTGCTGCGTCGGTCGCGTCATCCGTGATCCAGAGGCCGCTTGAGCCAGGTTCCAGCGTGGCGCCCAGGCGGGCAAGCTGGGTATCGCTGCCGGGGAGGACATGACGCACCGCGCCGGAGGGGCAAACCAGGGCGCAGGCACCGCAACCCTGGCAGAGATACGGCTCAATGCGTGCCACCTCGCCGTCGCTGCCGATGGCGTCCGCCGCACAGACAGCCTGGCAGGTGGAACAGCCGGCCACACTCTGGCGCCGATGCGCGCACTTTTCGGCGTCGAACTGGAAGTAACGCGGTTTGTCATGGCCTTCGCGCAGGCGAGTGGCGATTTCCAGCAGGCTGCGCTTCAGGGCGGGAAAATCGTCGGGCGGCAGCGCGTAGTGGCCAAGTGGGGCCGCGCCCTTGCCCGGTGCCGGAGCGCCGGAGAAGTCGATCACCCAGTCGAAGTGGCCATCGTCGTGGAACGACAGGGGCGCCAGATCCACCGGGCCAGAGGCGCTTTGCAGGCTGGCGGTGAACATGCCCATCCAGCCGGACACCCCAGCCAGGCGGCCAGACAGGGCTCGCAGGCCGCGCGGCAGATTTTCCAGGTCGGGCAGATCGGTACAGAGCAGGGCCGGGCGCAGGCCGGCTACTCGCAACAATTCCAGGCGTTTGAGCAGGAGATCGGACGGGCCGATGAAGAGCGCGCAGTCGCCGGGGGTGTAATGAATGTGAGTGGGTTGCATGGGCGACCTACGGGCTTGATTCCTGCAACTCGGCCGCTGCCTGTTTCAACCCGGCCTTGAGCAACCCGGCGAGGGCGGCGAACAGGGGCACGCGCGCCTGTTCGATGATGGCGCCGGCCCAGCATGGCACCCAGGCGGCGAGGTGCTGGTCGAGGAAGTCGCGTTGCCGGGCCAGGCGCTTCTTCGCTCCGGCCTGGTCGCCCGCCTGCCAGGCTTCCGCCTCGCGCAGGGCGAGCAGGGCGATGAACTTGAGTTCCACGGCGAGGTGGTCCTGCGGCCCGGCTTCCGGGTCGATGTCGGCGAAACCGGATTTGGCATAGGCCTCGATCACCTGGACGGTGGATTCACCGATCAGGCGATCTTCGCGCCAGACCGATTCGAACGGCGGTGGCGGCCCCATGCCTTCCTGCACACCGGAGAACAGGCGGGTGAATTCGGCGCCCAGTTCATCCGGCGTGACGGTTTCCGGATTCGGGACGGCGTTGGCCAGGGCACGCCAGGCGCGATCCAGCGCATCCTCGGGCACCTCCGGTGTGGCCGCCTCGGCAGCGGGCAGGGTGGCCAATTTGTCTGCGGTGGGCGGGCTCAGAAACCACTCCGCCAACCACCAAAAAAAACGGCTGCGATCTTCCGCTGCGGCCGTGTGGTCGTTCTTGCTCATGCGATCAACCTCGAAAAAAACGCCGGCGGGGGCGCCGGCGCTACAGGGAAGCGGCGAAGTTCACTTCTTCATGTTGTAAAACACCGTCGCGACGCTGCCGTCGGAGTGGCAACCGATGCACTTGGCGCGTTCGACCGCCTTCGCCTTTTCCCCGCCCACCTGCTTCGGAAACTCGCTCTTGCGCAGATAGAGGTAGTTGTCCGGATAGGCGTCGTTGCTGTGGCAGCCGCTGCATTTCATGCCCAGCGTCTCGCCGTGGACCTTGTGGAAACGGCCTTCTTCCGCGAGGGAATAGGCCTTGCCCACATCCACCGTGCCGGCGCGGATGGCCTCGGCGGTCTTGCGCAGGTTCATCGGCTTGTCTTCCGCTTTGACCCCGGCGGAGAGGGCTGCGATGAGAAGGCCAACCATGTGGCCGATCAGAATGGCGCGTTTCATCAGTAATCCCCTCCATTGAGCACGTAGTAAACCTGAGGTTCGGTGCCGAACTCCTTCTTGAGCTGCGTGGCCTTCTTCTTGGCGATATAGACGGAGACGGCACTGCTGGGGTCGTCGATGTCGCCGAACACGCGCGCTTGCACCGGGCAGACCAGGTCGCAGGTGGGGGTGAATTCAGGCACCTTGCCGATCTGGTCGACCTTGCCGCTGGATACCGCTTTTTCCAGCTTGTGCCAGCAGAAGGTGCACTTCTCGACTGTGTTGGCCTTCTTGCGATGCAGGGGCGAAAGATTGCCCATCTTTTCGTAAGCGGTCTTCTCCGTACCGGGGTAGAGCTGTTCCACCTTGGCCCCGTTGAGTTGCGGCACGCCGTAGGGGCAGGTGGTGGCGCAATAGCCGCAGCCGGTGCACTTGTCGTAATCCACCAGCACCACGCCGAACTCGTTCTTGCTGATCGCCTTGAACCCGGCCGCATCGCAGGCCGCCTTGCAGGACGGGTGCTCGCAGTGCATGCAGTTCATGGTGACGAAGTTGCGGGCGACGTGGGGATAACGCCCGGTTTCATATTCCACCATCACGTTCCAGGGGGCTTCCGGGGTGAAGTGGTTCTCTACCGCGCAGGCGGCCACGCAGGAGCGGCAGCCGAAGCAGCGTTCTGTGTCGATGACGCGAACAAACTTTGCCATGGTGTCTTCTCCTCAGGCCTTGTAGAGCTTGACTTTGGTGTCGTTGAAGGAATTCATGCCCGACACCTTGTCGGGGTGCAGTTCCATGGCCTGATTGATCCAGGTGCCCTTTTTCGCGTACTCCGGGAAGCCCAGGCTCCAGTGGCCGTAGTGGTAGGACACGGCGATGGTGTCGGGGCGGATGCCCTGGGTCAGCTTGGCCTTGCCACGGGCCTTGCCCACCCGGCTTTCCACCACCACGGTGTCGCCATCCTTGATGCCCAATTGCCGGGCCATGTCGGTGTTGACCGCGATGGTGTTCTCCTGGGTGTCGGCGCCCAGCGCGTTGAGGATCGGGTTCTGCGCGGTGTTGCCGGCCTGGTTGCGATACATGCGCTTGTGGGTAATCAGATAGAGCGGGAAGTCCTTGGCCTCGCGGTGCGGGGTCGGGAAGGCATGGTCTTTCAGCGGGATCGGTGAGTAGGCCAGCTTGTAACCGGCCAGGTCGATGTTGCTGATGTTGTTGGCCTTCACCGTTTTTTCGACCTTGTTGTAACTCTCCACCAACTGATCCACGTAGAACTTCATGCGCGGCTTGCCGGCACCCTTCATCTTGCTTTCCAGGCCGCTCAGGTAGCGGTCCTTGGTGTCCACCTTTTTGCCGGTGAAACCATGGTCCAGGGCGTACTGGAACGGCTTGTGCGCCTTGTCTTCCCAGAGCACTTCCACCATTTCGCGCGGCGTGTAGTCGCGGCCCTTCTCGAACAGCTTGTCCTTGGTGCCCCAGGTTTTGTTCAGGTTCTCCGCGTAGGCGTCGCGGATACCCAGACGCTTGGCCAGTTCCCACAAAATGCTCATGGCATCGTGCGGGATGTTGTAGGCGTTGGTCAGTGGCTGGCGGATGGCCGTGTGCTTGCGGTTGGGCGTCCAGCGCGTCGGCGCGAAGTGCCAGGCTTCCAGGTAGGTCAGGTCCGGCAACACCAGATCGGCGAACTGGCAGGTCTCGGTGTTGACGATGTCGATCACCACGTTGTAGGTCTTCTTCAGTCCGTCCAGTTGCTTCAAGGCATCGGAGGTGGAGAAGGGCCGGTTGGTGCCGAAGAAGATCTGCATCTCCGGCGTGTAGCCCAGACCGTAGGCCTTGGGATCGTTCACCGTGTATTGCACCTGCTGGCAGACGTCGTGGTGGCCGTGCTGGAAGTACGCGGACATGGCCAGGTCCACGCGCTTGGGCGGGTAGAGACCTACCAGCAGGGGCTGCACGATAAACAGAAAGCGGCGCGAGACAGGGCGCCGCGTGACATTCCATTGATACGGCTCAACGTGGTTGAGTGATTCACTCGGGTAAAACGCCAGGCGGCGGGCAATTCGCCTGCTTGAAATCGAGCAGTTTCTGGCTGTCCAGCACGCGGATCAGGCGCCCCTGAACCTCGATCGCGCCCTCCTTGCTGAGAAACTGGAACATCCGCGACAGGGTTTCCTGGGTGAGATTCAGCTTGGCGGCGATGTCCCGCTTGGTGCTGGGCAGCAGGATGTCGTAACCGCCGATGCCCGCCTCCGGCCGCTGTTGCAGCAGGAAGCAGCTCACCCGCTGCAGGCTGGAGCGCGGCGTGCAGGTTTCCAGGTCGTGCATCAAGTCCATCACCCGATGCGACAGATCGGTCAGCAAGCGCTCCGCCAGCAAGGGTTCGACGTGGGCCTGGTGCATCAAGGTCTGGCGGTCGAGCAGCAGGAGATGGCTATCGCTCTTGGCGACGGCATGGGCCGGGTGCGGCAGCCCCAGCCAGAGCGCGGCGATGCCGAAACTCTCGCCGTGCTCCACCAGCGCCACCACTTTTTCCGCGCGGTTGGCCTGGGACAGGTAAATCTTGATCTGGCCATTCACCACCACATACAGCGCATCGGCCGGATCGCCCCGCGCGAACACCGCCTCATCGCGCCGCACGGTGATCTGGCGGGCGCCTGCCGACAATTTGCGCAGCGTCGCCGCCTGCAAATCGCGGAAATACCCCAAGCGGCCGAGGATGGCGCTGATCTGGGCTGAAGAAAGGGGGAAAGCGTTCATGGGCAGTGTCCGTAGGCTATGCCTGGCTACGCAACCCCCATCCCACCGGGTCTATCGGTGCGTTCGAGCCTGTGTTCCCGGCCTGCGGAAATTGATTGAAAGCAAGCCTGGCGCGGGCTGCGACGATGCCAGTCGATCCAGAACAGGCCACGTTGGTGAGGCGGTTTCCAACCCTTGGCGTGTTACGCCAGGGTAACAATGGCGGAATGAGACAGGAGTAAACGTTACCCGTGGGTGACGTGATACGCCCGTGTGTTCCTCGCCAGCCTATGGCGATGTGGTCAGGCTCACCCCTCCAACGGGAGGAAATTACCCGCGGCCGGCGGCCCCTACGCCCTTATCAGGCAAACCGCCCCAGCGGCACCGCCTCGATCCGATCATCCAGGGGAAAGGCGTCGCTGCCGGCGTGGATGACGTGGAGTTTGTCCAGCCCCAGGTTTTCCACCGCGGAGCGCATGGAGGGGGTGAGGCGGGGGGTGTCGCTGAGTTTGAATTCATAGCCCAGACGCTGGCCACCGGTTTGCACGAACAGGTCCAGTTCGGCGCCGCTGTGGAGTTTCCAGTAGTAGCAATCGCGCCATTCCAAGCCCAGGTTGACGTTCAGCCAGCGCGCCACCTGGTTGAGCGCATAGCCTTCCCAGGACGCGCCCACCTTGGGGTGGCCATGCAGGGCAGCGGGGTCGGCGATGTCGAGCAGGCTGTGGAGGATGCCGCTGTCGGCCAGGTAGACCTTGGGGGCTTTGACCTGGCGTTTGCTCAGGTTTTCATGCCAGGGCTGCAAGCTACGAACCATGTAGGTGCCCACCAGGATGTCGAGGTAATGCCGCACCGTGCGTTCGGTGACGCCGAAGGCGCGCGCCAGTTCGGAGCCGTTCCAGGTCTGGCCGTGATAGTGGGCGAGCATGCTCCAGAAGCGGCGCAGGGTGGCGGGGGCCAGGCGCAACCCCAGGGCGGGGATGTCGCGTTCCAGATAAGTGCGGATGAATTCCTGCCGCCAGCGCTGGCTGGCGGCATCGCTGTTTGCCAGGAAGGAACGGGGAAAGCCGCCGCGCAGCCAGTGCGTTTCCAGATTGGCTGCGCCGACCTCGCCCAGATCCAGGCCGGGGAGTTCATGGTAAGCGACGCGCCCGGCCAGGCTTTCGGCGCTGCGCTGCATGAGTTCGGGGGAGGCGGAACCGAGGATCAGGAAGCGTGCCGGCATTTCCGGACGATCCGCCAGCACGCGCAAGGCCGGGAACAGGTCGGGGCGAATCTGCACTTCATCGAGGACGACCAGGCCGGTCAATTTCTCCAACGCCAGCATGGGCGAAGCCAGGCGGGCGTCGACGCGGGCATCTTCCAGGTCGAAGAAGTGCGATTCTCCGGGATAAGCCGCCGCCAGCGCTCTGGACAAGGTGGACTTGCCGACCTGGCGGGCGCCTACCAGGGCGACGACCGGGAATTCGGCGAGTAGCGCGGTGAGACTGGAAAGATGGGCTTCGCGGCTGAGCATGGCAGTAAATTACCATGAAAACTCATAGATTGAGTATGTGATTTCAAGGTAATTTGACCTGGAAACCGCCGCTACGCCTCCCCGCCCTCCCCCTTGTCCTCGCCCCCCGGCCGCGCGATTTCCAGGCGGCGCATCTTGTCCCACAGGGCTTTGCGGCTGATGCCGAGGTGGCCGGCGGTTTCCGTGATGCGCCAGGCGTTCTGTTCCAGCATCTGGGTGAGGTAGATGCGCTCGCATTTGGCCAGGTAGTCGGTTAGCCGTTCCGGGGTGGCGTCGGCGCTGTCCGGACTGGCCGGCAGGCCATCGAACAGCAGCTCCGGGGTGAGCAGGGCTTGCGGGCCGAGAATGCAGGCGCGTTCCAGGCTGTGCCGGAGTTCACGGATGTTGCCGGGCCAGGGGTAGGTGGTCAGCGCGCGTTCGGCCGGGGGGTCGAGCACTCTGGGTGGCAGCGCCTTGCTGTTGCAGAGTTCGGCGATGAAGCGCGCGGCCAGCCAGAGAATGTCTTCCTTGCGCTCGCGCAGCGGCGGGACGTGCAGATGCATCATGTGGATGCGGTAATAGAGGTCTTCGCGAAACTCGCCTTTCTGCACCATGTCCTTGAGGTCGCGGTGGGTCGCGCAGACCAGTTTGATGGCCACCGGCAAGCGTTTTTCGCCGCCCACCCGCACCACCTGCCGTTCCTGGATGGCGCGCAACAGCTTGATCTGCATCGCCAGCGGCATGTCGCCGATTTCATCGAGGAACAGGGTGCCGCCGTCGGCCTGTTCGAACACGCCCGGCCGGGTGCGGGTGGCGCCGGTGAAGGCGCCTTTTTCGTGGCCGAACAGTTCGGATTCCAGCAGGGTTTCCGGGATCGCGCCGCAGTTGACGGCGATGAAGGGTTTCTTGCCCGCCGGGTCGAAGTGCCGGTGCAGGGCGCGCGCCACCCATTCCTTGCCGACGCCGGATTCGCCGGTGATCAGTACGGTATCGGCATGCTGGGCCAGACGCGGCAGAGTGGCTTCGATGCGGCGCATGGCGGCGGAAATACCCAGGCCGTCGTCGCCTGTGCCGCGAGGCCGCGTGCGTTCCGTCAGCTCCCGCACCTTGGCCAGCAGCAGGGGGATGTCGAGCGGCTTGGTGAGGTAGTCCTCGGCGCCCAGTTTGAGCAGGCGCACGGCCTGGTCGATGGCGCCGTGGGCGGTGATGAACAGGAAGGGCGGCAGTTCCAGCCCTTCGCCCAGCAATTGTTCGAACAAGGCTTCGCCGCTCATGTCGGGCAGGCGGATGTCGCTCACCGCCACCGCGTAGCGGCGTTCGCGCAGGGCTGCGTGGGCGTCCTCGCCGCGCTGCAACCAGTCGCAGTCGTAGCCCTCCAGGTCCAGGCGCTCGACCAACGCCTCGCCCATGATGGCGTCGTCCTCGATCAGGCAGATGCGTTGTTTCATCCTGGGTTCCTTGGTTGAACACGGTGTAACACCGCATGGGTGCGGACGGGCCGCCGTAGGAGCGGGCTTGCACCCGCAAGGGGCACGCCGGAGTCGTAAAGCCGCTGAAGCGGCAACGACTCCGCTGCCCGCGATGGCAACCGTGCTATCGCGGGCAAGCCCGCTCCTACGGGGCGTTTCATTGGTTTGTCTCCAGTGGCAGCCAGATGTCGAAGCAGATTTCGCCGTCTTCGCACACGGCGCCGATGCGGCCTTCGAGCTGCTGCACGATCTGATAGGTGACCCACAGGCCCAGTCCATGGCCCCCCTCGCGGGCGGCGACGACGGGTTCGAACAGATGTTCCATGCGCTCGCGCGAAATCGGTTCGGCCTGGTTGACGACGCTGAAGACAAGGCCGCCGTCGCGCGCGGCGACTTCCACCGCGATGCGGCCCTGTTCCGCCGTGGCCTGGACCGCGTTGAGCAGCAGGTTGATGAGGATCTGGCGGCAGGCGGCGGCGGGCAGTTGCACGCTTTCCGGCAACTCGGCGTGCCAGTCCAGGTGTTGCGATTTCTTCAGCACTTGCGGATGGATCAGGGTGCGCACGTCTTCCAGGTCATGTGGGGTCAGTGGCCGGCACTGGTCGCGCGCCTGGACCAGCAGCGCGGCGACGGTTTCCTGGATCTGCCTCAAGCCGCGTTCCAGCAGGCCCAGCGTTTTCGCCGCGTGCTCGGGCAGGCCGCCGCGTTCGCGCAGGGTATCCAGCGCCATCAACATGCCGCCCAGGGGGTTGTTGACCTCGTGGGCGATGCCGGAGGCGAGGCGGCCAATGGCGGTCAGCCGCTCGCTTTGCAGGAGTTCCCGTTCCAGCAGGGCCTTTCCCCGCATTTCCACGAGCATGGCGTCGTAGGCCTGGAACAACTGGCCGAGCTCGTCCTGATAGGGATAGATCTCGCGCGGGGTGTTGTCCTCGCCGCCATGCACTGCGCGCCCCATGCGCCGCGCCAAGTCCACCAGAGGGCGCGCCATGCGCTGGCCCCAGTACCAGTTGAGTGGCAGCAGCACCGCCAGCACCAGCGCGCCGATCAGCGCGGCGTAGAGGGCGTGGCCGCGAAAGCGGGGCAGAAACACATCCTTGGAATAGGCCAGCACCAGGGTGCCGACCTGGGCGCTTTCCTCGCGGATGGGGAAGGCGAAGAACACCCGCCGGGCGCTGCCGGGATCGTAGGAAATGGAGTCTTCCTGTATCGGCCGGTCGAGGGCGCGGGCGAGTTCGGCGTAGCCGGGGCCGAGCGATTCCAGACTGGCCAGCATCGGCAGTTCTTCCGGGGCGGTAGAGACCATGACCTGGCCCACCGGCCCCACCACGAAGATGAGTTCCGGCTGGATCGGGTTGCCGGGCTTCCTGCCATGAAAGGCGGCATTGACCTGCTCGAACGCGAGCCAGACATCGTCATGCAGCAGGGGCGCAAACAGCGTCTTGGTCAGAATGCCGCCGAGGCCTTCGGCGCTGATGCGCACGTCTTCCTTCAAATCCTCGTAAGCCTTGAACATCAACGCCGCCGACACCGCCAGCACCGAGATCAAGATCAGCGCGCCGCCCCAGATCGGAATCTTGTAGCGGAAGCTGAGGTGGAAGACGCGCATCAGGCCAGGCCGGACGTGGCAATTGTAGGTTGGGCAAAGCGCAGCGTGCCCAACATTGCGACGGTTCGTTGGGCACGCTGCGCTTTGCCCAACCTACAGGGGAAGAAGTGCATCACTGCTCGCCGAAGGCCCGCATCATTTCCGCGACGCCGTCATAGAGGCGCACATCAGCCCTTGCTGAAGCCGTCCAGATTGATCCGCTTGAGCAGCAGGGCTAATTTGCCCCATCCCAAATCCATAAGTGACACAACGGGTTAAGCGAGGTTGCTGGACAAGCGCCATGCTGAACGGTATAAGAAGGGGATGGCGAGCGCCCCCTTCCCCGATCCGTCCTTGCTGCTGAAGTCCC
>JAUYFG010000176.1 GCA_030690985.1 Pseudomonadota bacterium | reverse complement strand
GTAGCGCGGGCGTCCCGCCTGCTTCGTCCTTCCGATCAGGCCTACGAAGCAGGCGGGACGCCTGCGCTACAGGCCTACGTTGGCTAATGGACTATCTCGGTTGATTGTGACGGTCACCAGGACGTGACCCTGCTCAGCAGGCGCCACGATACCACTTGAGTTTGTCCGCCGGAAAACCGCACCTGGCCCGCAAGTGCTTGATGTTGGTGGGGGATTTTCCCCGCAGGGGCAGCGCTTCCTCCCCCCTCGCCTACCCGTGGTGAGGGGGGAGCCTGGTTTACCTGGCGGGTTCTGCCTGCTTCAGAAACATCTGCAGCAACGTCGCCGGATCCATCGGCATGACCGGGCTCGCCGTCAGCGCCGGCGCGGCGGGTGTCGCCGCAGCCGGTGTCGCCGGAACGGGTGTCGCCGGTTTGGCCTGAGCGGTTGGCTTTGTAGCCGTGGCAGTCGCCGTGGGCGGCATCAGGAACGGCAGGAACGGGAGTGCCGGCTGCTGTTGCGCGGCGGGTGGACTGGGGGGGGTGAACGGGCTGGGCGCGGCGGGCTGGGCAGTGGCCTGCGGCATGGGCGGGAAGAACGAGGAAGCCGGGTTTTGCGCCGGCTGGGGTGCCACAGGTGCCGGGAGCATCATGAAGAAGGGCAGTCCGGGTTGCTGGGCGGCAGGCGCCTGGAACGGGTTGCCCTGTGGATAGGGGTTGCCCTGCTGGAACGGGTTGCCTTGTGGGTAGGGATTGGCCTGCTGGAACGGGTTGCCCTGTGGGTAGGGGTTGGCCTGTTGGAACGGGTTGCCCTGCGGGTAGGGGTTGGCCTGTTGGAACGGATTACCCTGCGGCATTGAGAAGAAATTGGGCATGGCGGGTTGCGGTGCGGCGAAGGGCAGACCGGGCATGTTCGGGATGGACGGGGTGAAGGCCGGGCTGCCATAGCGTGGCGTACCGTAGCCGGGCAGCGAAAAAGGCATCGCTGCGCTCTGCTGGGCGAAAGGATTGCCGGCGAAGGGCCCACCCGAGTAAGGGTTGGAGAAGGGATTGATGTAACCACCGGTGAGCAGACCGGGTGCCAATTGCAGTGCCGGACCCCCTATCGCGCCGAGCGCGGCCAGTCCACCCAGGCTGAGCAAGGGGTTGGACAGCGGGTTGAACCCTCCGTAGCCGCCATATCCCCCATAGCCGCCGAAAGGGTTGAACGAGGGCGTCGGCGCCATCATGGCGAGCGGGTTCATCATGTTCTCGAAACCGGCCTGTGCCGAACCGGCGACGGCGACGAGCAATAGCGGGGCTAAGCGTTTCATGGATGTCTCCAGGGAGTAGGGGAGGAGAACCGGGAGCCGGTGTCTCGTGCGGTCGTGAAGATCAGGACCGGGGGTGTTGATGCCCCCCACCGGAGTCGGCGAGGGGCGGCTTGCCTGTTACAGGTCGCCGTTGGCGGCGGCTCTCATGATGTTGTCCATCTTGTCGCGGATAATGACCGCGTGATCCCACAACGCGTCAGGCGTGCCCATCCGGCCTTTGACGGAATCCAGCCAGGTGGTATCCCAGTCGAGGGTCATCACCCAGATGTTCTTGTCCGCGTCTTCCATGATGGTGAAACGGCAGGGCATGTAGACCACGGATTCCGGGGCGTACTTGAGCATTTCCCGGCCGACGGCGATGTCGCAGTAGTGGTAGACCTCGACGCGCGGCGCAGCCATGTCGCCCAGCACCGCCTGGAAGTCTTTCCACATCAGGCTCTCGCCGACTTTCTTGAAGTTGAGGCTGTTGGCGCGCAACTCCATGGAGGCCTTCACTTCTTCGAAAGTCAGACCCGGCTTGGCTTTGTACTTGATGGTCATGAGATTCATCATGTCCTTCAAGTCCATGCGCGTGGTCATGTTCATCAAGGGCATCACCGACTTTATCAACCCCGCCTTCACATCCTGCGGAACGACGCCCGACATCTCATAGGGGCGGGTGCCACGGGCCGGGAGCTTCGGGATCGACGGGAGAGACGGGAGCGTCAGGATCGACGGGAGAGACGGGAGCGTCAGGCCGGGGGAAGCCGGTACATTGGTCAGGTAGGGGTTGCCCGTGGGTGCCGGATCGGCGGCCAGTGCGGGAACGGCCAGAGTCAGCGCCAGGGTGGCGAGTAGTGTTTGTTTCAAGCTGCGTTGTGTCATTTTGTGCATCCTTCCTCGTGAAAACCGGTTTGGTTGTTACGGTTACATCGGTGCGACCGTGCTCAGGCCCAGCATCTTCCAGTCCTGCATGCCCCCACGATACCACTTGAGTTTGTGCGCCGGATAACCCAGGGCCAGTAATTGCTTGATGTTGGTGGGAGATTGCCCGCACCAGGGGCCGTTGCAGTACAGAACCAGGGTTTTGGCGTTTTCAAAGTTCCACAAGCTGCCCTGGCGCGCGGCAGCGAAGCGGAAGACCAGGGTTTCGGCGATTTTTTCGGCATCGGTGTGCGCGGGATGCAGTAATTGCCAGGGCAGCAACACGGCGCCGGGGATGATGCCGGAACGTAACGGCCAGTCGCCGTCGCGCGAGTCGATGACCATGACACTGGCATCGCGGCCGAGCTTTTTCAGGTATTCCAGGATTTCCAGTTCACCGATGGTTTCCACGCCGGGAGCGAGGTACATGGGCTGGATGCAATAAGGCGGACAGGGGCGCGAGGTAAGGGAGAAGTCCGGGTCGAGCATGTTTTCCGTGTCCGGATTGCGCTCTATTTTGACTTTCTTGCCCTGGTGCATTACTTCGACCGCCTTGACGGTCTGCGTGATGTTGACGGGCTTTTCGCTTGCCAGGACAGGCGGGGCGCTGGCCCAGAACAGGGCAAGGCATACTGCGGTGATGGCTGTTTTCATGTCGTCTTCCTCCTGCTCACATGAGCATGCGAGAGGCATTGTGGACGCGCCGGGCGGAGGGCGGCAAGAGGCGGACACCGCTCGCCGGAATGCGTCAATCGATGTACTCGAACATCTTCACCACTTTGCCGACGCCACTGGTCTTCGCGGCCACTTCCGCAGCAGCGGCGCCCTCTTCTCGCTTGACCATGCCCATCAGGAACACGGTGCCGGCCTCGGTGACCACCTTGATATGGTTGATGCTGAAGCGGCGGTCATCCAGGAAGCGCGCCTTCACCTTGGTGGTGATGTAGGCATCATTGCTGCGCGCCATGATGCTGCTGATGCCGGCCAGGAGGACTTCGTTCTGCACCTCGCGCACGTTCGGCACCTCCCTGGCGATCTGTTCTACCTTGGCGCGGGCGGCGGTGTCGGCGGTTTCCCCGGTCAGCAGCACGCGGCGGTTGTAGCTGGTGACGTTGACGTGGACGCCTTCCTTGTGAGCCTCGCGGATGCGGCTGGCCGCCTTCAGTTCGATCTCCTCGTCCATCAGGTAGGTGCCGGCGGTGCGGCGGTCGTCGGCCATCAATGCGCCGGCGCCGACGCCGACGGCGACGACGGGAACGCAGCCGCTCAGGTTGACGGCGGCAATGCCCAGCAGGGCGGTCAGGATAAGGGTTCGCATGGTTCAGGCTCCTAGCAACAAGTAATCGATGCCATCACACAGACTGTGGATGGCGCGTAAATGCAGTTCCCGCGTGAAAGCGGCGGATTCGGCGAAGGTACAGATCACCACATCCTGTTCATTCAATGACTCGGCCAGCAGACCGCCATCGCCGCCGGCCAGGACGACCACACGCAGGTCTTTATCGTGTGCACCGCGCAGGGCGGCAAGCACCCCGGGTGCGTTGCCGCTCCCGGAAATTGCCAGCAATACGTCGCCGGCCTGGCCCAGGCTTTCGATCTGGCGGGAGAATATCGCGCCGCAATCGCCATCATCGGCCAGTGCCTGGGCGCCGCCGTCCAGTGCGATGGCGGCCAGGCTCGGACGCGCCTGCTGGTACTGCTGGGTCAGCAGGGAGGCGAACAGACGCGCGCTGTCATGGCTACCGGCCTGCCCGCAGACGAGGATCTTGCCCTCGCGCATCAGGCTATCCACCATCAATTCCGCCGCCCGTGCGAGCGGCTCGGCGAGTTGCTCGATGGCATCGCGTTGGGCGTCGATGCTGGC
The DNA here is from genome assembly GCA_030690985.1 of Pseudomonadota bacterium. Classification (GTDB taxonomy): domain Bacteria; phylum Pseudomonadota; class Gammaproteobacteria; order Burkholderiales; family Thiobacillaceae; genus PFJX01. The sequence continues at coordinate 15,571 of JAUYFG010000176.1, read as the reverse complement.
GAGAAATCGAGAATGGATGTGGGCTTGAAGGGGCATGGCAAGCATTATAAGTAGAACCGTGAAACCAGCTTGGGTCGTCATTCCCGAGTGCTTTTATCGGGAATCCAGTTCGTTCATCAAACCAAGGGTTAAAAGCCAGTCAGATGGCGGAACTGGATTCCCGATAAAACCACTCGGGAATGACGGATTCAAAACGGTTATGCGTGATTACTTAGCCGCCTCCCTCAAACCCCCATGACGGCGCGCAGCCACTCCAGGCGGCCGCCCTGCACCAGCACGGCGTCGAAGCGGCAGGGCAGATCGAGGTTGTGGCGACTGAGATAGTGCTGGGTGGCCAGACGAATGCGCGCCTGTTTGCCGGCGGTGATGCTGGCGGCAGCGCCACCGAAGGCGGTACCGGCGCGCTCGCGCACTTCCACGAACACCAGGCTGCCACCGTCTTGCAGGATCAGGTCGATCTCACCGCCACGGCAGCGATAGTTGCGTGCGACCAGTTTGAGCCCCTGTGCCAGCAGATAATCCGCCGCCGCCTGTTCCGACGCCGCCCCCTTGAGCATGCCGTTCTCCTGTAGCGCCGGCTTCCAGCCGGCGGCGTTGAAAAACGCCCGCTGGAAGCCGGCGCTACCGAGGCGCGAGTGCTGTTCTGACGCCCCACCGCCGTGCGCTAAACTGCCGCGAGCTTACCTGTCCCGCCATCATGTTCGACACTCCTCAATCCGCCCGCCCCGGCACGCTTTACATCGTCGCCACGCCGATCGGCAATTTGCGCGATCTGACCCTGCATGCCCTCGATGTCCTGCGTTCGGTGGACCTGATCGCCGCCGAGGACACCCGCAACACCCAGGGACTGCTTTCCGCCTACGGTATCCAGGCGCGCCTGACGCCCTTGCACGAACACAACGAACAGGCCGCCGCCGTCCGTCTGGTGGCGACGCTGCAAGAGGGCAAGAGCGTGGCGTATGTCTCGGATGCCGGTACGCCCGGCATTTCCGATCCCGGTGCGCGTCTGGTGGCGGCGGCGCGGGCGGCGGGGGTGGTGGTCGTTCCCATCCCCGGCGCCAGCGCGGTGGCCACCGCGCTTTCGGTTTCCGGGCTGGAATCGCCCTGGCTGTTCGTCGGCTTCCTGCCGGCCAAGGCTTCCGGGCGGCGCCGCGCGCTGGAAAGCCTGCGCGATTTGCCCTATGCCCTGGTGTTCTATGAGGCACCGCATCGGGTAAAGGAGACGGTGGTGGATCTGTGCGCCTTGCTGGGTGGTGACCGCCGCATCCTGTTCGCGCGCGAACTGACCAAGCGTTTCGAGCAACTGCATGCCTGTCCGCTGGCCGAAGCACTTGCCTGGCTGGAGGCGGATGAAAACCACCAGCGCGGCGAGTTCGTGCTGGTGCTGGACCCGCCCGCCGCCAGGGAAGAGAACAACGACGCCGAGGCGCACCGCGTGCTCGCCCTGTTGCTGGAAGAACTGCCGGTAAAACAGGCCGCACACCTGGCCGCCCGCCTCACCGGCGCGCGCAAGAACGCCCTCTATCAACTCGCTCTGGAAATGAAACAAGCGCCGTAGGATGTGGTTACCGAAGGGTAGGGGCTTTATCAGAGCGCCAGCGAACCGCATCAACGCCGGGGCCAACGCCAGATGATGCGGTTCGTACCTCACCGCATCCTACGCAATGAAGCAAGGGGAATGACATGGACCAACTGAAGATCACCCGGCCTGACGACTGGCATGTCCACCTGCGCGACGACGCCCTGCTGGCTGCCGTCCTGCCCGACACCGCGCGGCAGTTCGCGCGCGCCATCGTCATGCCCAATCTGAAGCCGCCGGTACGCACGGTGGCTGAGGCCGCCGCCTATCGCGGTCGCATCCTCGCGGCCCTGCCGGTGGGACTCGATTTCACGCCCTTGATGACGCTCTATCTCACCGACAACACCACGCCCGAGGAAATCTTCAAGGCGCGGGACAGTGGTTTCGTGCAGGCGGTGAAGTACTACCCGGCCGGTGCCACCACAAATTCCGATTCCGGCGTCACCGACATCGCCCGCGTGCAGGCCGCGCTGGAAGCCATGCAGGAAGCCGGCCTGCCGCTGCTGTTGCATGGCGAGGTGACCGACCCGGAAGTGGATGTGTTCGACCGCGAGGCGGTGTTCATCGAACGCATCCTGGAACCGCTTTTGCAACGCCTGCCACGCCTGAAAGTCGTGCTGGAGCACATCACCACGCGCCAGGCGGCGGATTTCGTAACCGCCGCGCCGGCCACCGTGGCGGCCACCGTCACCGCGCATCACCTCCTGTACAACCGCAACGCCATGTTCCAGGGCGGCATGCGGCCGCATTACTACTGCCTGCCGGTGCTGAAGCGGGAAAGCCATCGCCAGGCACTGATCGCGGCGGCGACCGGCGGCAGCCCAAAGTTCTTCCTCGGCACCGACAGCGCGCCACACGCCCGCCATGCCAAGGAAAGTGCCTGCGGCTGCGCCGGCATCTACACCGCGCATGCCGCCATCGAGCTGTATGCGGAAGCCTTTGAACTGGCCGGTGCTCTGGACAAACTGGAAGCCTTCGCGAGTTTTCACGGCCCGGATTTCTACGGCCTGCCGCGCAACACGGAGACCCTCACCCTGCGCCGCGAACCCTGGCTGGTTGCGGCCGACCATGCCGCCGAGGTCGTGCCGTTGCGTGCTGGGGAAAGTGTGAACTGGAAGCTGCTCGGGTAACCGCATTGTCGGTTTTCCCCACGCGGGGACGCTGACGGCGCAAAAAACCGCGCCTAACGGGCATGGCGGCCCCGCCGCCCCGAATGATGAAACCGGACGCCCCTGTAGCGCAGGCGTCCCCGGATCGCGTCCGGGGCAGGCTCTCGCCTGCTCTTGGCGCTGAATGCAGGCGGGACGCCTGCGCTACAGGGGCGTGGTTGTTTCACGCTAACCCGACCTACCAAAGCCAACCGCCCCAGCCTCGATTCGCTTGAGCTTCGGCTCATCCAGCAAGGGCACCTGAGTCGTTAATAGCGGTGCTTGAAATCGAGCATGGCGGGCCTGTTCGAATCGAGTAATACGAATTAAACAGCATGGTAATTCGAATTTCTCTTGTTCTCTAACAACCGTAGGATGCGCTCGTACTCAACCTGAACGGGGAAACGATCATGCAGATGGATATTCAAAGTCAGGGCTTCAGCCTCACCGACGGCCTGCGCGACTACGTCATGAAACGTCTGGCATATGGCCTCAACCACGGCGACGAAACCATCACCCGTGTCATCGTGCGGCTGTCCGACATCAACGGCCCGCGCGGCGGCGAAGACAAGCGCTGCCTCATCGAGGTGCGGCTCAAAACCGCGCCGGCAGTCGTGATCGAGGACACCGAGGCCGATCTTTATGTCGCCATCGACCGCGCCGCCGAACGTGCCGGCCGCACGCTGGCGAGACGTCTGGCGCGGCAGCGCGAATTCGTGCCGGCCATGCCTGCCGAGCCTGTAGACGCGGACTGGGCCGGCGAGGTTGGCGCGCAACCAGGCGCACCGCACCCATGACCCTGCGCGCGAAACACGAATGCCGTAGGGGGCCGTAAACGAATAACTTGAACGTTCTGGCCGCACTGGAGGGCGCGCTGCGGCGTTGCCGGCCTCTTGCAGGGAATGGCCCTGCGGGCGCGCCCGGCGTCTTGCAGCACATCCCGCCAGAACACCCATAATCGTCCAAGTTATTCATTTACGGCCCCTAAAGGTCGCCCTCCGACTTCCTTCCATACGACCAAGGACACCTCACCATGAAACGCATCCTGCTCTTCCTCGCCACCAATATGGCCATCGTGCTGGTGCTGTCCGTCACCATGCGCTTGCTGGGCGTCGAGCCTTATCTCAACGAACAGGGCCTCAACCTGGGCTCATTGCTGATTTTCGCGGCGGTGATGGGTTTCGGCGGCTCGTTCATCTCGCTGGCCATTTCCAAGTGGATGGCGAAGAAGTCGATGGGCGTGCGGGTGATCGACGCGCCGTCCACCACGACTGAATTCTGGCTGGTGGAAACGGTGCGCAAATACTCGGCGGATGCCGGCATCAAGATGCCGGAAGTCGGCATTTTCGACACGCCCGAGGTCAATGCCTTCGCCACCGGCATGAGCCGGAACAGTTCGCTGGTCGCCGTCTCCAGCGGCCTGCTCGAACAGATGTCGAAAGGCGAAGCCGAGGCCGTGATCGGCCATGAAATCGCCCACGTCGCCAACGGTGACATGGTGACCCTGGCGCTGATCCAGGGCGTGGTGAACACCTTCGTCATGTTCTTCTCCCGGGTCATCGGCTACGTGGTGGACAAGGTGGTGTTCAAGACCGAGCGGGGCACCGGCCCGGCATTTTTCGTCACCATGATCGTTGCCGAACTGGTGCTGGGCGTTCTGGCCTCGATCATCGTGATGTGGTTCTCGCGCAAACGTGAGTTTCGCGCCGACATGGGCGGCGCCAGCCTGGCGGGCAAGCAGAACATGATCGGTGCGCTGGAACGTCTGGCCAGCCTGCATCCGGCGCCGCTGCCGGAGAAGATGGCCGCCTTCGGCATCGCCGGTGGCGGTGGCGGCGGCATCAAGCGCCTGTTCATGACCCATCCGCCGCTGGAAGAACGCATCGCGGCACTCAGAGCGGTGCAGGGGTGAGTGGCGTAGGTTGGGCACGCGTAGCGACGCCCAACCTACGGCGCTGATCCCGCCCGCCGTCATCAACGAATGCCGGACGCGCGAAGCGAATTTGCGACCGGAACAACCAACGATTGGATAAAGCCATGAATACTGCTGCAACCTCCATCAGCGAACCCTGGATGTGGGCCGCCTTCATTGCCTTCGTGCTGGCCATGCTGGCACTCGACCTGTTCGTGTTTGGCGGCAAGAAGGCGCACAAGGTCAGCGTCAGGGAGGCGGGCGCCTGGACGCTGGCCTGGGTGAGTTTGGCGCTCGCGTTCAACGTCGGTCTGTGGTGGCATCTCGACGGCACGGCAGGACCCGCGATCGCGGAACAGAAGGCGCTGGAATTTCTCACCGGTTATCTGATCGAGTGGTCGCTGTCGGTGGATAACGTGTTCGTCTTTCTGCTGATCTTCGCCGCCTTCCATGTCAAGCCTGAATACCAGCGCCGGGTACTGATCTACGGCGTACTCGGGGCCATCGTCCTGCGCGCGATCATGATTCTGGCCGGCGCCTGGGTGGTGCGCGAGTTCGCCTGGGTGCTCTATGTTTTCGGTGTCTTCCTGGTTGTCACCGGGATACGCATGCTGGTCATGGCGGAGAAAGAACCCGACCTGGAAAAGAACCCGGTGCTCCGCTTCGCGCGTCGCCATCTGCGTATTTCCGACGGCCATCACGGTGAGCAGTTCAGCGTCATGAAGGACGGCGTGCGCTATTTCACGCCGCTGTTCCTGGTATTGATCCTGATCGAGACCTCCGACGTGGTGTTCGCGGTGGATTCCATCCCGGCCATCTTCGCCATCACCACCGACCCGTTCATCGTATTCACCTCCAACATTTTCGCCATCATGGGCCTGCGCGCGCTGTACTTCCTGCTCGCCGACGTGGCCGACCGTTTCCACCTGCTGAAATACGGCCTCGCCATGGTGCTCACCTTCATCGGCGCCAAGATGCTGATCGCGCCCTGGTACCACGTCCCGGTGGCCGCCTCGCTGGCCATCGTCGCGGTGCTGATCGGCTCCAGCGTGGCCGCCAGCCTGATCGCTACACGCCAGGGGGCGAAATAAACAGCATGACTCGCTGGTTGCCCTTTCTGCGCTGGTTCCCGCTCCGGGCCGACACGTTCAGGGCCGACTTCATTGCCGGCCTCACCGTCGCCCTGGTGCTGATTCCCCAGTCGATGGCCTATGCCCAGCTCGCCGGCCTGCCCGCCTATTACGGGCTTTATGCCGCCTTCCTGCCGGTGGCGGTGGCGTCGCTGTGGGGCTCCTCCAACTTCCTCGGCACCGGCCCGGTGGCGGAGGTGTCGCTGCTGACCGCGTCTTCCCTGGCGCCGCTGGCGGCGCCCGGCTCGGAGCAGTTCATCGCGCTGGCCATCCTGCTCGCGCTGCTGGTCGGCGTCATGCAGTTGGCGCTGGGCCTGTTCAAGCTGGGCGCGGTGGTGAACTTCCTCAGCCATCCCGTGATTGTCGGTTTCACCAACGCGGCGGCCCTCATCATCGGCCTGTCCCAGGTGTCCAAGCTGTTCGGCGTGCCCATGGGGCGGTCGGCGCATTTCCTGCAAGACATCTGGGGCGTGGCCCTGCAACTGGGCGACACCCACTGGCCGACCCTGGCCATGGGCATTCTGGCCATCGCCTTGATGTGGGCGATCAGGAAGTACCAGCCGAAGTGGCCGGGCGTGCTGATCGCCGTGGTCATCACCACCACCCTGTCTTACACGCTCGGCTTCGAAAAGAACGCCGTCGGCAAGATCGATCAGGTGATTGACGCCGAACTGAAAGCCATGATCGTGAATGTGGCCGCCGCCACCAGGCGTCAGGACGAACTGGCCGCCGCCAAAACGATCAAGGCAGGCGAATTGAAGGCCGCCCGGCGCGACGGCGCCCAACACGGCCCGCGCTCGGTTCGCCTGGAATACGAACGGGAATATGAACTGGAACTGGCCGGAATCGAGGCTTCGGCGGTCGCTGCCGAAGCGGGCAAGCTGAAGACGGCTTTGGCCAAAGTGCCGGTGCTGCGGGTCGCCGATGCCAATGACACAACCGTGGCGCTCTACCCGGCCGACCGCCTGCCGGCCGGGCTGAGCGCCGACGGCCACACCTACCGCATCCGAGGGGTGAAGGACGGCGAGTTCAAGATGGTCGGCGGCGGCGAAGTCGTCGGCAATATCCCCGAGGGCCTGCCCGCCGTGCAGATGCCGAACATCAACCTGGATACGCTCGGCGCGCTGCTGTCGGCGGCCCTCGTCATCGCCCTGGTCGGCTTCATGGAGGCCATCTCCATGGCCAAGGCGCTGGCGACCAAGGCCAAGCAGAAGATCGACCCGAACCAGGAGTTGATCGGCCAGGGACTGGCCAACCTCGTCGCCGGCTGCACCCAGGCCTTCCCGGTGTCCGGTTCGTTCTCCCGCTCGGCGGTGAACTACGACGCCGGGGCGAAGACCGGCATGGCGGCGGTGATCACGGCGCTGTTCGTGCTGCTCGCCCTGCTGTTCCTGACCCCGTTGCTCTACCACCTGCCGCAGGCGGCGCTGGCGGCCATCATCATCATGGCGGTGATCAGCCTGGTGAACTTCGGCGCGGTCAAACATGCCTGGCAGGCCAGCCGCCACGACGGTATCGCCGCCCTCGTCACCTTCGGGGCCACCCTGCTGGCGGCACCGCATCTGGACCAGGGCATCGTGGTCGGCGCCGGTCTGGCCATCCTGCTCTATCTCTACCGCACGATGAAGCCGCGCGTCGCCCAACTCGGGCGCTTCCCGGACGGCACCCTGCGCGACATCAAGGTCCACCCCGATCTGCCGACCAGCCCGCACCTCATCGCCCTGCGCTTCGACGGTTCGTTGTACTTCGCCAACGTGGCCTACTTCGAGGACAACGTGCTGGAAGCGGTGGCTGACCAGCCCGGTGCCAGGTATTTGCTGGTGGTGGGCGACGCCATCAACCAACTCGACGCCTCCGGCGAGGAAGTGGTGCATCACCTGGTCACGCGTCTGCGCGAAACCGGCGTGGAGATCGTCTTCTCCGGCCTGAAGAAACAGGTGCTGGACGTGATGCGCGAGACCGGGCTGTTCGACCTGATCGGCCAGGGCAACCTCTTCGCCACCGAGGATCAGGCCATCGCCGCGATCTACGAACGGCTGGGCGATGTCGCGGCGGATGACCTGTTTTACCCGGCGCGCCATGCCGTTCGACCCGGGGTGGAAACATGAACGGCAGCCAATCGCCACACGCAAGACGCTCTCCCATAGATTTTTTACGTTGAAAGGAAACACCATGAAAACCCTCACCTCCCTGGCCACCCTGGCCACCCTTTCGCTCGCCTTGTGGACGCCTGCCCACGCCAGCCACCACGGCGCCGCGCCCACCCAGGACAAGCCCGCCGCACGCGCCGACCTGCCGCCTTTCGTGAAGGAGCGGGTCAGCCCGTTCGACCTCGACACCACCCTCAAGACCCTCGAAACCAACGCCCGCGCGGCGGGCTGGAAAGTGGTCGGCAAGCGTGAGATGCACAAGACCATCGCCGAACAGGGTGGCCCAAAACTCGCCCCCGTGGTGCTGCTGGAACTGTGCTCGGGCAAGTATTCGGCCCGGATTCTGGCCGACGACAGCGCGCGCTGGTCGTCGGTGCTGATGCCTTGCACCCTCGCCGTGTATGAAAAACAGGACGGCAAGACCTATGTCTCCAGCATGGACATCCGCGCCATGAAAGCCATGTTGTCGGGCGTGGTGGCTGAAGTCATGACCGGCGGCGTGGCCGACGACCAGGACAAGATGCTTGGCTTCCTCAAGTAAGGCCGCCGCACATGCTCCTCCGCCTACTCACTCTCGTATTTTTTGCGCTTGCCCTCGCTGGTTGCGCCGAGCCGCCCTATGCCAACGTCGATAATGCCCGGTTGAAGACGCTGCTGGCGCAAGGCGTGCCGATCTATGACGTGCGCCGCCCGGAGGAATGGCGTCAGACCGGCGTGGTGGAAGGCAGCCGCAAACTGACCTTCGTCGATGCCGGCGGCCGCCCGCAGCCGGATTTCTTCGCCACCTTCACACGGGAAGTGCGCCGCGATCAGCCGGTCATCGTGATCTGCCGCACCGGCAACCGTACCGACACGCTGGCGCGCGAGCTCATGGAAAAACACGGCTACACCCGGGTTTACAACGTGCAGAACGGCATCACCCGCTGGATCGGCGAGGGCAATCCGGTGGTTAAAAATTGATTCCCATGACTGAAACCATCGCTTCTGCCAAACCCGCCAACCCACTGATCGAACTGACGATCACGCTGATCATTCCTTCGCTGGTTTTAATGAAACTCTCCGGCCCGGAGAACCTGGGCGCGGTCAATGCGCTGTTGCTGGCGCTGGCGTTTCCGCTCGCCTGGGGCGTGCGGGATTTCCTCGCGCGGCGCAAGCTCAACCTGTTCGCCGCGCTGGGCCTGATCAGCATTCTGCTCACCGGCGGCATCGGCCTCTTGCAACTGGATACGCAATGGCTGGCGGTCAAGGAAGCCGCCATTCCCGGTCTGCTCGGACTGGCGGTGGCGATCTCGGCGCATACCCGCTACCCGCTGGTGCGAGTGCTGCTGTTCACCCCGACGCTGATGGATGTCGAGCGCATCCAGGGCGCCCTGGACCAGCGCGGCAACCGTGCCGCCTTCGAGGCTCGCCTGAAGACGGCCACCTGGATGCTGTCCGCCTCGTTTTTCTTTTCCGCCGTCATGAACTACATCCTCGCCACCTGGATCGTCACCAGCCCGGCCGGCACGACCGCCTTCAACGAGGAACTGGGGCGGCTCACGCTGCTCTCCTATCCCATGATCGCGCTGCCGTCGATGCTGATCATGATGGCGGCGCTGTATTACCTGGCGCACACGATCCGCGTACTTGCCGGGTTGAAACTGGCTGAAGCCCTTAAACACTGAACTTTCGGAGTACGACCCTGAACCCTGAACAGCAACGCGCCATCCTCACCATCGCCCTGTATGCGGCCTTCGCCGACGGCGTCAAGGACGACCGCGAGCGCGAAGAGATCCGTCGCATCGCAGAATCCCTTTCCGGTGAAGCCGGCGCGCCCGATCTGGCCCGGCACTCTCAGGACGTGCTGCTCAAGCGGGTGACGCGGGAGGCGGCCGCCGCCGCGTTGGGCGAGGCCGGCGAGCGCCAGTTGGCGTATGAAATGGCGGTCTGCGTGTGCAATGCCGACGGACGCCAGAGCGAGGCGGAGCGCGGTTTTCTGACTGAACTGAAAACCCTGCTCAAGCTCGATGCCGTGCAGGCGGATGTCATCGAGGGCGAGGCTGACGCCATCGTCGAACTTTCCGAAGCCGCAGCACCTGCGGCAGCGGCGGGCCCGGTGGTGGCGGCACAAGCCAATGTCTCCGACGCCGAACTGGACAAATCCATCCTCAACTACAGCCTGATGAACGGCGCGCTGGAACTGCTGCCGCAGTCGTGGGCGTCGATGGCGATCATTCCGTTGCAGATCAAGATGGTCTACGGCATCGGCCGCGCGCACGGGGTGGAACTCGACCAGGGCCACATCAAGGAATTCATCGCCGCCGCCGGGGTCGGCCTGACCTCGCAATACCTCGAACAGATCGGCCGCAAGCTGTTGGGCGGGTTGCTCGGCAAGATGGCGGGCAAGACCTTGGGTAACGTGGGCGGTACGGCCACCGGCATGGCGTTCTCCTTCGCCACCACCTACGCGCTGGGCCAGCTCGCCAAACGCTATTACGCAGGCGGGCGGACGATGAACACGTCGATGCTGAAAGACACCTTCCAGAATCTGCTTAGTCCCGCCAAGCAGATGCAGACGCACTACCTGCCGCAAATCCGCCAACAGGCCGAAACGCTCGACATGGGGCGGGTGATGGCCATGGTGCGCGGCGGCTGACAGGTCGGTCACCGCACCGCCTCTTTCACTTCAAGGAAGCAAAATGAACGACACCACGCCCGACACTTCGCCCAATCGCCACCTCGGCTTCCGCATCGCCGTGGGCGTGGTGGGGCTCGCCCTCATCGCCCTGTTCATCGTGTTGGGAACGGTGGCAAGCAAACAATCCGACACCAGGCAGGCGCTGGAAAGCTACGAATCCCTCCAGGCAGCCCCTGCTGCTATTCAACCCCAAGGAAATCCATGAAACGCATCGAACACGGTCTCGAAGTCTTCATCTTCAACAGCCGCTGGCTGCTCGCACCGTTCTACCTGGGCCTGGTGGTGGCCATCGGCCTGTTGCTGGTGAAGTTCAGCAAAGCTTTGATCGCCGCCTTGCCGGTGGTGTTCGAGGGCAGCGGCGGCGATGCCATGATCGCCGTCCTGACCCTGGTGGACATCACCCTGGTGGCCAATCTGCTGCTGATCATCATCTTCGCCGGCTACGAAAACTTCGTCTCCAAGATCGACACCGGCGACCATGAGGACCGGCCGGAATGGATGGGCCATGTCAGCTTCTCTGACCTCAAGCTCAAGTTGATCGGCTCCATCGTCGCCATTTCCGGTATCGAGTTGCTGAAGTACTTCGTCAACGTCAAGCAGGCCACCGAACACGAGTTGATGTGGGTGGTGATCATCCACCTCACCCTGGTGTTCTCCGGCGTGATGTTCGCCCTGATGGACCGCATCGCCGGCGGCAATCATGGTCATGCAACGGCGAAACACGGGGACGACAAGGAGTAACCGACATGGCCGCCGCCTCGCCTGCCGCCTCTGCCTTGGCCCGCCGCCTGACCCCCTGGCTGGCCCTGACCGGCCTGGCGCTGCTCGCCTTCCTGGTATTGACGCCGTTCCTGGTGCCGCTGGTCTGGGCGGGCGTACTGGCCTACGCCTCCTGGCCGTTGGCGGAGCGGCTGCGGACGCGCTGCGGCGGCCGCGATACGCTGGCCGCCAGTCTGGCCACCGGGCTGGCGGCGTTGACCCTGTTCGCGCCCGTGCTTTGGCTGGGCTGGGTGGCGCAGCAGGAGGTGGGTGGCGTGGTTCCCGCCTTGCTGGCTTTCGTGGCCGCGCCGCCGGAACTGCCGCAATTCCTGCGCGGCCTGCCCTGGCTGGGCGACTGGCTGGTGCAGCAACGGGCGTTTCTGCTGGCCGATCCGCAAGGCGTGATCGCCGCCGTCAAGACCTGGTTCGCGGCGCATGCCGGCGATGCGGCCCAGCTTGCCGGCGGTATCGGCCGGAACCTGGCCAAACTGGTGCTGGTGCTGGTGATCCTGTTCTTCTTCTACCGCGACGGCGCGCGCATGGTGCGCGAACTGCGCCATGTCCTGACGCGCTTTATCGGCCCGCGCACGCATGGCTACCTCGCCGCAGCCGGAACCACCACCCGCGCCGTGGTCTACGGCGTCCTGCTCACCGCCCTGGTGCAGGGGGCCTTCGCCGGCGCCGGCTACTGGGTGGCGGGGTTGGCTTCGCCGGTGACGCTGGGCCTGCTCACCGCCCTGTTCGCCCTGATTCCCTTCGCCACGCCGCTGGCCTGGGGCGGCGCCGGCGCCTGGCTGTTGTTCCAGGGCGAGACCGGGGCGGCCATCGGCGTCTGGATCTGGGGCGCGGCGGTGGTCAGCCAGATCGACAACGTGCTGCGCCCCGTGTTCATCAGCAGCGTCGGCGCCATTCCCTTCCTGCTGGTGCTGTTCGGCGTGTTGGGCGGCCTCCTCGCCTTCGGCCTGGTCGGGCTGTTCGCCGGCCCTATCGTGCTGGCGGTGGCCTGGGCGGTGTGGCGCGAATGGGCGGCGCATCTGGATGACGAGGCCGACGCGGGGGCGCCATGACGGTGCGCGATTTCAGTCATGAGAAACACCACAACCTGCGCCGCGCCGACTCGCTCGCGCTGCGTCTGGCCTTCGCCGGCCTGGGCGCCGCGTTTCTCGCCCTGGGGGTGGTGGGCATCTTCCTGCCGCTCCTGCCGACCACGCCTTTTCTGCTGCTCGCCGCCGGCTGTTTTGCCCGCGCCTCCCGCCGCATGCACCACTGGCTGCTCAACCACGCCGTGCTCGGGCCCATCGTGCTGGAGTGGCGCGAGCACCGCGCCATCCCGTACCGGGCGAAACGGGCCGGCCTCCTGCTGCTGGCGGCGAGCATGACGGCCTCGATCATCTTCTTCCTGGCCGACTGGCGGGCGCAACTGGCGATGGCGGCCGGCGGGCTGGTGCTGGGTTTCATCCTGTGGCGCATCCCGTCGCGCGATGCGCCCGGCGCACGAGGCGAGCCATGAATAAGCGAAAGCATGACGACCGCCGCTGACGCGCTCCAGCGTGCTGCTGGACGAGGCGCACAAACTGGCGCAGCTTCCTGTGCGCAAGGCGTCAGGCTGAAAGGAAAAAACATGCTGCTCATCTCGCGACTGGCCACCTGGATAGGTCTGTCCCTGCTGTGCGTCGTATCGGCGCACGCGCAGGGCGTGCATGTGCTGACCGTGAAGGGCGCCATCAGCCCGGCTTCCGCCGACTATCTGGTGCGCGGCATCGACCAGGCGGCGCAGGCGAAAGCCCGCCTGCTGGTGATCGAGATGGACACGCCGGGCGGGCTGGATACGGCGATGCGCGACATCATCAAGGCCATCCTGGCCTCGCCCGTGCCGGTGGCGACCTATGTTTCGCCGCAGGGCGCGCGCGCCGCCAGCGCCGGCACTTACATTCTGTACGCCAGCCACATCGCCGCCTTGGCGCCGGCCACCAACCTGGGCGCGGCCACGCCGGTGGAGTTGGCGCCGGGCGGAGCGAGTGACAAACCCGCCGACAAGCCGGAGAAGAAGGGGGAGAAGCCCGCGCCGCCGCAGGATGCCAAAGCCAGGAAAGCGGTCAACGATGCCGCCGCCTATATCCGCAGCCTGGCCGAACTGCGCGGGCGCAACGCGGAGTGGGCGGAACGGGCGGTGCGCGAGGCGGTCAGCCTGTCCGCTGCAGCGGCGCTGCAGGCGAAGGTGGTGGATGTGGTGGCGAGCGATCTGGCCGACCTGCTGAAGCAGATTCATGGCCGCAAGGTGAAACTGGCGACGAGCGAAATCACCCTGGATACCGCCGGGTTGACCCTCACCCGTTTAGAGCCGGACTGGCGCAGCCGGCTGCTGGCGGTGATCGGCGATCCCGGCATCGCCTACATCCTGCTGCTGCTGGGCATCTACGGCCTGCTCTACGAGTTTTCCAACCCCGGCATGGTATTTCCCGGCGTGGTCGGCGGCATCTGCCTGTTGCTCGCCCTGTTCGCGCTGCAACTGATGCCGATCAGCTATGCCGGGCTGGCACTCATCGCGCTCGGCATCGCCTTCATGCTGGCCGAGGCCTTCCTGCCCAGTTTCGGCGCGCTGGGCTTGGGCGGCGTCATCGCCTTCGTGCTCGGCTCGGTGATGCTGATCGACACCGATCTGCCCGGTTACGGCATTTCCTGGGCGCTGATCGTGCCGCTGGCGGTCGTCTCGGCCGTTTTCAGCTTCGCCGTCGCCAGCATGGCGCTGCGCGCCCGGCGTCGCCCGGTGCTGACCGGCAGCGAGGAATTGCCGGGCATGGAAGGCGAGGCCCTGGAAGACATCGAAGGCGAAGGTTGGGCGCGCGTGCATGGCGAACTGTGGCGAGTACAAAGCCGTGTGCCGCTGGCGCGCGGGAAAAAAGTGCGGGTCACGGCGCGGCATGGCCTGATCCTGGAAGTGGAACCGAGCAACACAACCCCCAAGGAGAACGACCATGTTTGATCTAGGCTGGCTTACCGCGCCGTTACTGGCATTGGCGCTACTGGCATACAGCTTTCGCATCCTGCGCGAATACGAGCGCGGCGTCGTGTTCATGCTCGGGCGCTTCTGGAAGGTGAAGGGGCCGGGTCTGGTGCTGGTCATTCCCGGTGTGCAGCAGATGGTGCGGGTGGACCTGCGCACCGTGGTGTTCGACGTGCCCAGCCAGGACGTGATCTCGCGCGACAACGTCTCGGTGAAGGTCAACGCTGTGGTGTATTTCCGCGTCGTCGATCCGGCCAAGTCCATCCTGCAGGTGGAAAATTTCATGAACGCCACCAGCCAGCTCGCGCAAACGACGTTGCGCTCGGTGCTGGGCAAGCACGAACTGGACGAGATGCTGGCCGAGCGGGAGAATCTCAACCTGGACATTCAAAAGAGCCTGGACGCGCAGACCGACGCCTGGGGCATCAAGGTCTCCAACGTCGAAATCAAGCATGTCGACATCAACGAAACCATGGTGCGCGCCATCGCCAAACAGGCCGAGGCGGAACGCGAACGGCGCGCCAAGGTGATCCACGCCGAGGGCGAGTTGCAGGCTTCGGAAAAACTCCTTGCCGCCGCCGAAATCCTGTCGAGAAACCCGCAGGCCATGCAGTTGCGCTACTTACAGACGCTCGCCGGCATCGCCGGCGACAAGACCAACACCATCGTCTTCCCGCTGCCGGGCAACTTCATGGATCTGCTGCGCCCGAAGGCGTCGGGCAACGGCGCCTGAGCCATGCGCGGAACCGGCGGATTCATCGACTGGTGTTGCGAACCAGAAATAGCGGGACAAATGAAACGGATGGATTTTTTCGCCAGGCTAGCAGCCTGTCGGGCTTTGGTCGTCGATAGCGAGAAGCGGCCCCGGCGAGCCCAGTTTTTGCCGGATTCGCAGCCTCATAGTCGAACTATGGGGCAAGAAGCTGGCGAAAAATGGGCCGCTGCGGTCGTTTTGCAGCCGACGATTCCAAAGTCCGACAGGCTGCTAGGCGCAGCCCCTTGCCGTATGGGGTATACGGCAAGGGGCTGCAACGACGCATGGCGGAAAAAGCAGGGACTTGGCCGCCGTCTTTTGGCGGCTTAGTCCTTCGCTTAGTGGCTTCATCAAAAGACGCCGTTTCATGTTTCGTTATTTCTGGTTCGCAACACCAGGCCCGTCAGGACGATTCGGCATGAATGAACCTGGAAACCTCAGTGACGTAGGTTGGGCGT
>JAUYFG010000173.1 GCA_030690985.1 Pseudomonadota bacterium | reverse complement strand
GGAAAAAGCCTTGCCAGTAAAAATATTATGGCACAACAAAATGAATTGCCGGGTTGATGAAACAAATAATCAATGAGTTACATCATGTATCTCACGCAAAACAGAGAAATTTTGGGGAGGAGGTGTTAAAGACCGGTTACGAACTCGATGCCACCATCGACCTGGATAGCTACGTCGGGGAGGTGCCGAATTTCCATCTGCTCCTGGCAAGGACCGGCGGCATCGATCCTTATTCCTACCTTTATGAAGTCATGGAGTCGCACGAGATCGTGTTCTCCGATGCCACCGGAGTGGCGGCGCAAAGTTGCCATGACGGTTGCTTCGACTGGTCTCGGTTCGAGCGGGATTGGCGCGAGGAACAGGACTTGCAAGTCGTCAGAGAGATCGCGGAGCGGACGCTGGGGGTGCGCGATCTGGATGGCCACTCAGATCTCAAGGCGGCCTTGTTGGCGGCGTATCGGGTGGGCAAGGCGAATCGCGCCGCGTAATCCCCCAGTCGTCTCGGGACTCGATCGCGCGGCGCCGGGAGGCGCGACTCAGGGCAGGTGAATGCTGGCGGCCTGACCGGCATAGGTGCCGGGGTTGCGCGGGAGGGCGACGTCGAGGAGGGCGCGGCCTTCCGGTTGCGCAGTGATTGCGCGGATGCGGCCTTTGATGCTCTGGCCGGCGATCTGTACGCCGGCTTCTTCGCCGAGGCGCAGGTTGGCGGCCTGGGCGGCTTCGATGGGGGCGCGTGCCAGCCATTCGTCGGCACGGGCGACGCTGACGACGGCGGCGGGTTGGCAGGGGGAGGTGATGACCAGACCGGGTTCGCCGTGGCGGGCGAGGATGATGGCGGCGAAGGGGGCGCGCAGTTCCGATTCGACGAGCAGACGGCGGGCTTTTTCCACCCGTGCCTGGGCGGCGGCCAGCCCGGCCTGGGCGCGGGCATGACGCAGTTTGGCGGCGTCGAGTTCGGTGGTGGAGGAGACGGTGCGCGCGTAGAGCTCCTTGACCCGGTCGAGGTCGCGGCTGGCGTCGGCTTCTTCTTGCGTGAAACGGTCGAGATCGGCGCGTGTTTCGGCGATGCCGGCTTTGAACAAGGTGGGGTTGAGGGCGGCGAGCAGTTCGTCCTTTTTCACCGTCTGGCCGGCCTGGACGTTGACTTGTTCGATCACGCCGGCGACCGGCAAGGTGAGGCTGATACGGCCGGACCAGTCGAGTGTGGCGGGGAGGTCCGCAGCGAGGGCGTTACCGGCGACCAAAGCGAACAGAAGCGGTAGGGTGGATAAGCGAAGCGCATCCACCACCTTCGCCGTCAATGGTGGATGCGCTTCGCTTATCCACCCTACGGAATCACTGTGTTGCGTGTTTCGCAAAGCCTCGACAAGACACGGATTCATTTCTTTTCCTCCACTTTCACTGTTTCCAGCGCTGCGCCCAGCAGGGATTCCAGGCGCGCGAAGGCGAGTGCCAGGCGATATTCGACAGCGCGTTTGCGCAATTGGGCGGACTGGGTTTCGGCCATGCTCGCCCCCAGGTTGGTTTTCAGTTCCAGTTCGTATTCGGCGCGCGCTTTTTCCAGGGCGAGGTCGCGGTAGAGCGCGTTGGCCTGGCTGCTGCCGCGTTCGGATTCACGCAACACCTGGATTTCTTCCCAGGTGTCGGCCAGGGTCTGGCGCAGTTCCAATTGCAGTTTGTCGTGCTGGGCCTGGCGTTCCATGAAGGTGGCTTGTTCGCGCGCCATGCGGGCATCGACGCGGCCGCCCTGCCATAGCGGCCAGACGAAGTTGAGGCCGGCGCGGAGGTCGTCGCGAGTGCTGGCATCACGGCTCCAGGCGGCGGCTTCCGCTTCGAATTCGACGCTGGGGCGGTTGTCGGCGCGCACGCCTTCGATGCGGCTTTGCGTGGCGGTGAGCAATTGCTTCTGGGCCAGCAGGCGTGGGTTGTGGCTGAGCATGGCGTCGAGCAGCGGCGCCAGTTCCGGCAGCTTGCGTTCATTGCCGGTGAGCTTGGGGTCGACCAGGTCTTCCTGCACGGTTTGCGGGCGGTTGAGGGCAACGGCAAGCTGCATGCGCTTGTCGCGCAATTTGCGGAGTACGTCGTTGCGCCGGGCGCGGCTGTCGAGATGGCGCGCTTCCAGTTCGGCCAGTTCCCATTGCGCCATCTGGCCTAGTGCCTGGCGGTCGCGGGCGTTGTCCCACGCCACATAGGCGGTCGCCATGAACTCGGTGTCGGCGGCGTATTGCATGTCGGCCAGGAGCGAATCGAAGTAGCGCGCCATCAGGGTGAGGCGGCGCTGGCTGCGGGTGTCGAGCAGTTGCAGGCCACGCGCGGCGCTTTCATCGCGCGCGGCGGCGAGGCCGCTGTCCTGGCGGCCGGCGTCGAACAGGGTCTTGCGGGCGTTGAGCCGGGCCTGGTGGTCGGGGTGGAAACGGTCGTTATAAAACGGGTTGCGCCCCGTGCGCAGCGTGCCTTCGAGGCTGACGCGGAAGTCACTCAGGCTCGCGGCGAGTTGTTGTTCGGCTTGGGCGCCGGCCTGTTGCGCGCGGGCGAGGTCGAGGTCGGGGTGCGGCGCTTCGGCGGCAGCCAGCACGGCTTCCAGGGTGAGGGTCGGCGCCGGCTCGGCTGCCATTGCGGTCGCCAGGGCGCTGCCGGCGAGGAGTGCCAGGAGCGGCAACCAGCGTCTCATGGTTTGGCGGCCTTCTTGTAGATGTTGAACGCTTGGGTTTTGTAGGCGCCTTCCACCACATAACGGCCGAGCAGCATGAATTCCTCGGGCGTCTGGGTGGCGCCGGTGAAGCGGGTGATGGCGTTGCCTTGCAGGTCGAAGAACAGGAAGGTGGGGGTGGCGCGCGCCCGGTTGGCCAGGGCGAAGGCTTTTTCGCTGGTGGCGTTGCCCTGGAAGTCGGTCAGGTCGGTGCCGCCTTTCACGTCCACCGTGTAGATGAGGAAGTGTTTGCGGTACCAGTCCTGCACTTCGGACTGGTTGAGCACCGTGCCCTTCATGCGCGCGCAGAACGGGCACTCTTCCATTTCGAACATGATCAGCACGCCCTGTTTGCCGTCCTGTTTGGCGGTGCTGAGTTCGTCCTTGAAATCACCCATCCTGGACATGAAGAAGTGGCTGTGCGGATCGCGCACTTCGGCCAGGGCGGGCAGGGCAAAAGCGAGCGTGAGAACAAGGCTGAGCCAGCGCATGACGGTCTCCCTATTTCTTCTTGCGGATGTAGGTTTCGATGGCGTTGCGGGTAACGGCGCCGACGTTGTAGGCCACCTGTTTGCCCTGCGGGTTGAACAGGTAAGTGGTGGGCAGGCCGGGAATGGCGCCGACCTGGGCGGCGAGTTTGTGGTCGCCCAGTACCATCGGGTAGGAAATCATCATCTGCTCGGAAAACTGCAAGACTTCTTTGGGGTCGCGGTAATCCAGTGCCACGCCGATGACTACCAGGTTGTTTTTCTTGCTCTCGTGCAGGGCGACGAGGTCGGGAATTTCTTCCAGGCAGGGCGGGCACCAGGTGGCCCAGAAGTTCACCAGTACCCATTTGCCCTTGTACTGATCCAGGCTCTGGGTCTTGCCCTTGCTGTCGGTGAACGTGAAGGCCTGGGCGCTGAAGGCGCCGGCGAGGAGAAAGAGGAAGAGGCTGAGGCGTGAAATCATGGCGCTGTCCTGGCAAAAGCGTTTCAGACCGGGTGAGCCCGGAGTGGTTCAGTGGGATTTATCGGCTTGCCGCTCGGTGGGCTGCCCGCCATGCCCGTCAGAGGCATGAGTCAGGTACAGCGCCAGGCCGATCAGGGCGACCGCGCCGGCCAGATAGAGCAGATCGAGCGCGCCGCCCACTTTCAACTTCAGAGCCAGTTCGAAGATGGTGACGATCATGATCATGATGATGACCTTGGCCAGGCGCTGTTTCAGGTCGTCCAGGCTGTGGATGACCAGAATGGCGCTGGAGGCCTTGCTGTGCTGGGCTTCGTCGATGTCGCTGATGAACAACTCATACATGCCCAGGGCGAAAATCAGCATCACCGTGCCGAGCAGATAGCCATCCACCACCTCAACCACATGAGTAATGGTTTCGTCGTGCAGCACCTTGCGCGCTTCGCCAGTGAGTTCCGGGTCGGCGTAATGCAGGATGTGGGAGACCAGATAGACCACGTCCACGGTGGCCATGTAGAAGATGGCGATGGCGGCGGCCATGCTCGCCACCACCGCGAAGAGCACCACGTAGCGGCTGCGCCAGAGCAAGCCTTCAAAGATTTTTTCGATCAGGTTCATCGCCAGGACTCCGGGATACAGGAGGGGAAAATGCCGTTCCGGGGGGGAATATCGGAAGGTAGAATGCGACGGTCCGACGCAGTTAGCGGAAGCGTCGAATCCCTCGTAGGAGTAACGGGAACACATGCAACCCAGATACGTCCTGCCCGCTTGCGAGCCGGCGCGCACTATAAGCTTGGAGACAAAGCCCAAGCAAGTTGATGCTTGGCTCCTGCGCTTGCCCATGTCCAACCCCGCCGAGGCGGCGGAGGAACTGGCCGATTATCTGGCCACCCTCAATCGCTCCGACGTTTCCCATGATGTGCGCAGCAAAGTGGCCGAGCGTCTCTACCGTGTGGTGGATGACGTGGTCGGCTCCTTGCGCGAGCAATACGGGTCGGTTCCTCTGCCTTTGCCCACCAGGCAGCATCGCAATGCGGAACTGGCGCGGCGTCTTCTGCTGGAAACCGCCGATTGCTACAAGGTGTTGACCCTCGAATGGCTGGGGCAGCGTTTCCATTTGTTTGGCGGCAATCCGGTGCCGCAATACCTGCAACGCATTCTTCTGGCTTTGCAGTCACTCCTGGAAATCTGCTACGAGACGCATGAGTCCTGCCCGCATGGGCTCTGGATGGATTTGCACCAGACCTATAACTATGCCTTGCGCAGTGGCCTCAAGGATGTGGTCCAGGAGGGCAGCAAGCAGATGCTGTCGCTGGAGCGGATCTACCTCGACACGTTGCTGATGGCACTGTCCGACCCTTACCACTTTCCGCAAAGCGAACTGCCCTGGACCAAGGACATCATTGCCCGTTTTTCCAATCTGGCGCGCCTGTTCCCGGCCGATGAGTCCACTCAGAGCCATGTCGGCCTGTTCCTGATCGAGGTCAATACCGATGCCCCGCCGCGTCCCCTCGCGCGCGAGCCGCACCCCATGAGCCCGCGTTGGGAACTGTTGCTCAACACCACCGATCTGGCCAAGCATCTGGCACTGCTCAGCTCGCATCTGCGTGGCCAGGAAGACATCGAGAAACTCGGTCTGCCCGAAGTCGCGCGCGATCCCGCCTACGTCACCATGCTGCGTCGCCTCAAGCTCAACTGGGGCGCTTCCCTGCAACGCATGGCGCAACGCCGTCGGTATCAGGACGAACGCGAATTCGAAGTCGGCTTTGGTCTCAAGGCCCTGCATCACCTGATCTCACCGCCGCAGGCCGGTAATGCCGCCCACTTCAGCGCCGGCGGCAACGAGGCGCCACTCGCGCGGGTACGTTGCCGGATCGTGGACGACAGCATGGGTGGTCTGGCCTTGCGCCATAGCGGCCCCGGCGTGCAGATCCGGGTGGGTGATGTGGTGGGCTTGCTTCAGGCCAGCGGCGCCTGGAGCATAGGTCTGGTGCGCTGGTTTCGCATTTCGGGGACGGGCGAAATGTTCTTTGGTGTGCAGCTCCTGGCGCCCCAGGCCGATGCCGTGCAATTGCGCCGTATCGATAACGGCCGCCAATGGCCTGGCCTGTTGCTCCTGCCCAACCCGATTACCCGCCAGGTGCCGATGCTGCTTTCCCTGCCCAGCACCTTTGCGCCGGGTGTCCTGGCCGAAGTGCGCACCGCACAGGGCAAGCACAACATCAAGGTGGACGCGCGCCTGGAGTCCACCCCCAGCGTGGATATATATCGCTTCCAGATGGAAGATGCCGAGCCGCCGCTGGTGCCAAGGGGAAAGTAAGGGGCCGTAAATGAATAACTTGGACGATTATGGGTGTGCTGGCGGGATGCGCTGCAAGGCGCCGGTCGCGCCGCATGGCCCGCTCCCTGCAAGTGGCCGGCAACGCCGCAGCGCATCCCGCCAACGCGGCCAGAACGTTCTAGTTATTCGTTTACGGCCCCTAAGACTGGCGTGGCGGAAAAGAGCCTGGGATGAAAAAAGCGCGGCCCAGCCGCGCTTTTTTCTGAAGGCTGGCCGGCGTGTCAGGCTGCGCCGGTCAGCTTCTGGTACTTGGCGTAGAGCTGATCCTTGTCTTCCACATAATTGGGATTGACCGGGATGCAATCTACCGGGCAGACCTCGCGGCACTGCGGGGTGTCGAAGTGGCCGATGCATTCGGTGCACTTGTTGGGGTCGATGATGTAGATATCCTCGCCTTGGGTGATCGCCCCGTTCGGGCACTCCGGTTCGCACACATCGCAGTTGATGCATTCGTCGGTAATTATCAGCGCCATAGTTTTTCCTCTATCAAATCAATTGCTGAATCTGGCGGCCAGTCGCTTGGCCACCTCGGGATGTACGAACGGCTTCACATCCCCATGAAGCCGCGCGATTTCACGCACCATGCTGGCGGAAATGAACATGTACTGTTCCGCCGGCGTCAAAAAAACCGTTTCCATCTCCGGGTCCAGGTGGCGATTCATACCCGCCAACTGGAACTCGAATTCAAAGTCCGATAGCGCGCGCAGACCGCGCAACACCAGGTTGGCCCCAACGCTACGCACGAAATCGACCAGTAATCCACTGAACGGCTGTACCCGCAGTCCCGGTAGATCGGCCAGGGCCAGGCGCAGCAACTCGACTCGTTCGTTCAGGCTGAAGCAAGGGCTCTTCGGCGCATTGTCCGCCACCGCCACCACCACTTCGTCGCACAGCTTTAGCGCACGCCGCACCAGGTCTTCGTGTCCACGGGTCACCGGGTCGAAGGTGCCGGGGTAGACGATGATGCGTTTCAAGCAAGCTCCAGCAAACAGAAGTGGGACTGCCCAGCCCGGCTCTGGCGCAACACCGTCATGCCTTCCGGCACCAGCGGCCTGGGTGATTCGGCGTAGATTCTACCGTCAGCCGCCAGGCGTGTCGCCGCGAGCGGAAGGATGATCTGCAACAAATCGCTGGCAAAGGGGGGGTCGAGGAAGATCAGGTCGTAGCTGTCGCCGCTAGTTGCGAGATGGCTGCGGGCATCGCGGCGCAGGATTTCCACGCCGGATAGCGCCAGTGTTTGTGCGTTTTTCAGCAGCGCTTCGTGAGCGCTGCGTTCCTGTTCCAGCATCACCACGCGCGCGGCGCCGCGCGAGGCGGCCTCGAAGCCGAGTGCCCCGCTGCCGGCGAAGGCATCCAGGCAGACCAGGCCGTCGAGGCGCTGGCCGAGCCAGTTGAACAGGGTTTCCCGCACCCGGTCCGGCGTCGGTCGCAGGCCGGGAGCATCGGGGAAATGCAACACCCGGCTGCGGTATTGGCCGCCGATGATGCGGACCGTGTTATTTGCTTTGGCCTTCACGCTGTCCACCCACGATCACGGTGCTCATCGCCGCCGGCGATACCCGCGCGCGGAAGGCGCGCCGGATGTCGTCATGGCTGACCGCTTCCACTTGGGCGGTATAGGTGTCCAGCCAGTTCAGCGGCAGGCGATAGAAGCCGATCACCGCCAGGTATTCGAGAATTTTCTTGTTGCTGTCGATGCGCATGGGAAAACCGCCGACCAGGTTGTTCTTGGCCTGGGTCAGCTCGGCCTCGTTGGGGCCTTCTTCCAGGTAGGCATGCAGGATGTGGTGAGCGTAGCGAACCGCATCGTCGGTGGATTCGCGGCGGGTTTGCAGTCCGATCTGGAACGGCCCCCGTTCGCGCATCGGCATGAAGTAGCTGTAGACGCTGTAGGCCAGGCCCTTCTTGTCGCGGATGGCCTTGGTCAGGCGCGAATCGAAGCCGCCGCCGCCGAGGACGTAGTTGCCCACATAGAGCGGGAAGTAATCCGGGTCCTCGCGTTTGAGGCCAGGCAGCCCCATGAACAGATGGCTCTGCGTGGCGGGGTGGGGAATGACTTGTTGCTTACCCTGCGGCATGGCTTTGACCGGCGGAATCGCGCTGGGCGCTTCACCCGGCGGCAGGCCGCTGGCCAGTTTTGCCGCCAGTTTTTCCGCTTCCGCGCGGCTGATGTCGCCCATGACCGCGATGGCCATGTTGTGCGCCCGGTAATAGCTGCGATGGAAGGCGACCAGGTCGTCGCGCCCGAGTTTCGCTACCGTTTCCAGTTCGCCGCCTTCGTTGAGCGCATAGGGGTGGTCACCGTAGATCGCCGCCTGGAAGGCCTTGGCGCCGATGTACTCGGGGCGCGTTTCAGACTCCTGCAAGCCGGCGATGACGCGCGCTTTCTCCCGCTCCAGGATGCCGGCGGCAAAGCGCGGCGCGGACAGGATGGCGGCGAGCAGATCAACGGCTTGAGTCCGTTCCGTCTTGCCGGAGAGCGTGCGCACCTGAAAGCCGGCGCGGTCGGCATCGAGGCGGCCGCCCAGATTGGCGCCCACGTCGGCCATCTTTTCCGCGATGTCACGCTCTTCGTAATGACCCGCGCCCAGGGCCATGACATGGCGGGTGAGGCTGGCGAGGCCGGATTTTTCGCGGCTGTCGCGGGCGCTGCCGGCGTCGAAATCGACACTGATGTCCAGCATCGGCAATTCGTGGTTTTCGACAAAGTAGACGCGCGCGCCCTGCGGCGTGGTCCAGTTCTGGATGTCGAGGCCGGCCAGGGCGGCGGGCGCGAGGAGGATGGCCGAAAGGAAAAGAACGAGCTTGGGCACCACCGTCATTCCCGTCCCCGATCGGAGTCGAGGGCAGGCTCCAGCGGGAATCCAGTTTGTCGGGCTGAGTGAGGTTTGATGAACGAACTGGATTCCCGCTTTCGCGGGAATGACGGGTTGATGGCGCTCAATTCGCATGACGGCCTCCGAAGCCACGTTTGGCGGGTTTGTTGCTGTCCAGCGGTTGCGGGTCGAGTTGCGCCACGGTCAATGTGCTGTCCACCAGGTATTTCGCGGCCACCGCGCGCACCTGCTCGGCGGTGACTTCCCTCAATTTGCGGAAACGGATGTCGCGCGCCCGGTAATCGAGTCCGGCGGTGGTCCACTCGCCGATCAGCATGGCCTGATAGAACAAGGAGTCCTGCTGATACACCTGGCTCGCCAGTACCTGCGCCTTGACTCGGGCGAGTTCCTTCTCATCGACGCCGTCCTTCACGATGCGGGCGATTTCCTGCTTCAGCGCCGCTTCGAGTTCCGCCACCGTATGGCCCTCGGCCGGTGTGGCATCGACCATGAACAGGGCGGGGCCGCGCGAGACCGCGTCGTAGCCGGCGCTGGCTTCGGTGGCCAGGCGTTTCTCCCGTACCAGGGACTGGTTCAGACGCGCCGAGGCGTGGCCGTCCAGTACCCCGGCGAGAATTTCCAGGGCATAGGGGTCACTGTCCTTCTCCGCGTCGGTCAGGGTCGGCGCCTGCCAGGCGAGCGCCACCACCGGCTGCTTGGCCGGCGCTTTCACCGTCACCTGCCTTGCGCCGTTCTGTTCCGGCTCGTGTTGCGGCTTGCGCAGCGGCAGAGGGCGGGCGGCGAGCGGGCCGAAATACTGTTGCGCCCAGGCGAACACCTGGGTGGGGTCGACATCGCCCGCCACCACCAGCGTGGCGTTGTTGGGGGCGTACCAGCGTTGATACCAGGCGCGCGCGTCGTCCACGCTCATGTTCTTGAGATCATTCATCCAGCCGATGACCGGATGCCGGTACGGATGCGCCTGGAATGCACTGGCCATCAGTCCTTCGTAAAGCAGCCCCTGCGCGCTGTCCTCGGTGCGTAGCCGCCGTTCTTCCATGACTACCTGGATTTCCTTGGCGAACTCGTCGGCGGACAACACCAGATGCGCCATGCGGTCGGCCTCCAATTTCAGGGCCAATTCCAGGCGATCCTTCTGCAAGGTCTGGAAATAAGCGGTGTGGTCGCGCGAGGTGAAGGCGTTTTCGCGCCCACCGGCGGCGGCGATGCGGCGCGAGAATTCGCCGGCCGGCACCTCAGGGGTGCCCTTGAACATCATGTGCTCCAGCACATGCGCCACGCCGGTCGTGCCATAGCTCTCGTCCATGCTGCCGGCGCGATACCAGACCTGCGATACCGCCACCGGGGCGCGGCGGTCGGTCTTGACGATGACGCGCATGCCATTGGCGAGCGTCTGATCGACGATTTCGGCGTGGGCTGCGGCGGTGACGGCAATGCTCAGGACAAATAACAATCTCTTCATGGAGGGGTGGCCAAGGCGGGGCAGAGGGGGGCGCATGATAGAATTTCTCGGCTTATAACGCAGCCTCTGACGCTCATTCCCCGTGTTTGGTTTCTTAAAATCCCGCAAGACGCAGCTCGATGTTGCCACCGAGGTTGCCGCGCCGGTGGCAACCGGCGTTGTAGCCGAGATGGCGCTGGAGCCGGTCGCATCGCCTGCTCCGGAACCCGCCCCTCCCGCCGCGAAGCTCTCCTGGGCGCAGCGCCTCAAGAGCGGCCTGTCGCGCACCCGCAATGTTTTTTCCAGCCAGGTCACCGGCTTGTTCGGCGTCGGCGCCAGGATCGATGATGCGCTGTTCGAAGAGCTGGAAACGGTGTTGCTCTCGGCCGATGTCGGCGTCGAAGCCACCCAGCATCTGATCGACAAACTGCGCGGCCGCGTGAAACGCGAGCGCCTTACCGATGCCAGCCAACTCCGCGATGCGCTCAAGGCCGAGTTGGTGGATCTGCTGGCGCCGCTGGAGCGGCCGCTCGACACCAGCAGCAACAAACCCTTTGTGATCATGCTGGCCGGGGTCAACGGCGCCGGCAAGACCACCACCATCGGCAAACTGGCGCGACGTTTCCAGGCCGAGGGCAAGAGTGTGCTGCTGGCCGCCGGCGATACCTTCCGTGCCGCCGCGCGCGAGCAGTTGGCCGAGTGGGGCAGGCGCAACAATGTGGAAGTGATTTCCTCGCAGGCCGGCGACTCCGCCTCCGTGATTTTCGATGCCATCCAGTCCGCCCGCGCGCGTGGCATCGATGTGGTGTTGGCCGACACCGCCGGGCGATTGCCCACCCAGTTGCACCTGATGGAAGAGATCCGCAAGGTCAAGCGGGTGATCCAGAAAGTCGATCCCAGCGCGCCGCACGAAGTGCTGCTGGTGCTGGATGCCAACATCGGCCAGAACGCGCTGACGCAGGTCAAGTCCTTCGACGAGGCGCTGGGCCTCACCGGCCTGGTCATGACCAAACTGGACGGCACCGCCAAGGGCGGCGTCATCGCGGCGCTGGCTGCGCGTTTTGGTCAAAAGCAAGCAGTGCCGGTGCGCTTCATCGGTATCGGCGAGGGGTTGGACGACCTGCAACCGTTCCGTGTCGTCGAATTCGTGGACGCGCTGTTCACCTGACCATGTCCGCACCGCCGCTGATCGAAATCTCCGAAGTCACCAAGCGTTACCCTGGCGGCCACGAAGCACTGTCCAATATCTCGCTGGTGATCGAACAAGGCGAAATGGTGTTCCTCACCGGCCATTCCGGCGCGGGCAAAAGCACCTTGCTCAAGCTCATTGCCGCCATCGAGCGTCCCACCAACGGCCACATCATCGTCAACGGCCAGAACGTCGGCCGCATGAAACGCCCGGCGCTGCCCTTCTTCCGCCGCAACATCGGTCTGATCTTCCAGGACCACAAGTTGCTGTACGACCGCAGCGTGTTCGACAACGTACTGATGCCCCTGCATATCCAGGGCGTGATCGGCAACGACGCCGCCCGCCGGGTGCGCGCCGCCCTCGACAAGGTCGGCCTGCTCAACAAGGAACGCGCCCGCCCCATCACGCTCTCCGGCGGCGAACAGCAGCGCCTGTGCATCGCCCGCGCCATCGTCAGCCGTCCCGCCCTGGTGCTGGCCGACGAGCCCACCGCCAACCTGGACGACGCCTATGCCCGTGACATCATGGACATGTTTCGCGCCTTCAACGAAGTCGGCGTCACCCTCATCATTTCCACCCACGACCAGGAACTGATCAACCGCTATGGCGGCCGCAAGGTCACCCTGGCCTACGGTAAGCAGGTCTCCTGATGAAAGCCTGGCTCGCCCACCACCTGCACAGCCTCAAGATTGCGGCCGAGCAATTCCGCGCCGCGCCGGTCGCCACCCTGTTCACCATCCTGGTGATCGGGGTGGCGGTCAGCCTGCCCGCCGGCCTCTATGTGCTGCTCAGCAACCTGGAACGCGCGGCCGGCGGCGTCAAACCGCAGGCGGAAGTCACCGCCTTCTTCAAGGAAGTGGATGAGACAAAAGCACGTGCCCTCGCCGCGAGCCTGAAAAAGCGCGCCGATGTCGCCGAGGTGTTGTTCATCAGTAAAAACGCCGGCATCAAACGTCTGGAGGCCGCTGGCCTCGCCGAAGTCGCTGTCGGCCTGCCGGAAAATCCGCTGCCGCATACCCTGGTGCTCACCCCCAAGGAGACCACGCCGGAGGCTCTGGAGTTGCTGGCCGCAGAAGTCAAAGGCAATCCGGATGTCGAACGGGTGTTGGTGGATAGCGACTGGATCAAGCGCCTTGCCGCCCTCATGCAACTGGGCCGCGACCTGGTCGGCATGTTGATTGTTGTGCTCGGCGCGGCGCTCGCGGCCATCACCGGCAACACGATCCGCCTGCAAATTTACGCGCAGGAGGACGCGATCGAAGTCGCCCGTCTGATCGGTGCCACCGACCGCTTCATCCGTCGCCCTTTCCTCTATTTCGGCGGCATCCAGGGTCTCGCCGGCGGTCTCGCCGGCTGGTTGCTGGTGATCGCCGGCGGCCTGCTCCTGGAAAGCAGCGTCGCCCAGGTTGCCGCCGCCTATGGCTCGCAATTCCTCCTGGCCGGTCTCTCTCTCCAGGAAACCGGCCTTCTGCTTCTGTTCTCGTCGATGCTCGGCTGGTTGGGCGCTTACTTCGCTGTCAGCCGCGCCCTGCGGCAGAACGACTAATGTCGACATTAATGACCAATCTGGAGTCCCCCCCGGAACCGTAGGCGCTGCACACCGCCAGCGCTCAACGCGCGTCGGGGTACAGCCAGTCGAACACCCGCCCCATCGTTTCCTCCGGGCGCGCCATCAAATCCCCGAAGCGCAGGAAAAACAGCCGATCCTTGATCGCCTGAGGCAAATCCAGCACTGCATTGATGGAGGACAGCGGCGCGCCGATGATCTTTTCCTTGGCAAACAACTGGTCGGCGCGGCCGAAGCGGCTAACGGGCATGGCGGCCCCGCCGCCCCGAATGATGAAACCGGACGCCCTTGTAGCGCAGGCGTCCCCGCCTGCTCTCGGCGCTGAATGCAGGCGGGACGCCTGCGCTACAGAGGCGTGGTTGTTTTACGTTAACCGTCATGGCCGGATGGCCACCCCGGAAAATGAAACCCGCCGTAGGAGCGGCCTCGCGAGCAAGCTCGCTCCTACGGGCATGGCCGTTGTTTCACGTTAAAGTCCGCCAGATGATCGATGAAATCCACCAGGATCGTCTGCTGGTGGCGCGCCTCGATGGAATCGTAGATCTGCGCCAGATCGCGTACCGGCACCAGCAGGCACGCATCCGGTTCCATCCCCAGCAGAAACTCGATGTGATGCAGCCAGGCGCGGTTCTTGTCCACCACCACCGGCTTGCCGGCACCCTCGTACCCGCTGTGGAGAAAACCCCTCATGGCGGATTTCAGATGTGCGCCGATGTCGAAGCGGTTCCATTCCAGGATGGCACGCTCGCTGCCCTGTACCACCTCCATGCGGGCGCCGACCTGGCTGATAACGGCCTGCCCGGCGCTGACCCGTCCTCCTTCGGGCAGGGCGTCGAGCGCGGGTGGCCCGGCCCAGGCGGGTACTGCGAGTAACGCTGCCAGACTCAGAACCAACGGTGCCCGCCCGCCGGCGGATTTGCCTCGGGCGCGGGCGGTTTCGGGGGCGGGGACATAACGCTGGGCGCGGTCGTTCCAGACCAGTCGATAGCTGTGGTTCATGGTGTTCTCACGGGCAAGGCATCGGACCTATACTGTGCGCACTGTATATACATGGAGTGGATCATGCGCACACGAGTCTTCAAGAGCGGCAATTCGCAGGCGGTACGGATTCCGAAGGAAATGCAGTTGCCACCAGAAGTGAAGGAAGTGGAAATCGAGGTGGTGCCGGAGGGGGTGTTGATCCGGCTGGAGCCCCGCCGGTTGACGGGGCTGGCGGCCAAGTTTGCCGCGCTTGGCGGGCCGGACATGTTTCCCGACGGCCGCCCCGATCCGGGCGAGGAGCCAGAGCGGAACTGGGCGCCTCTGGCCAGGGCGATGCCATGAAGTACATGCTCGACACCAATGTCTGCATCGATGTGATGCAAGGCGCTTTGCCCCATCTGGCGGCTCGCATGGAGGCCTGCTACTACGGCGAATTGCTGATGTCCGCCATCACCCTGGCGGAACTGGAGTTCGGCATTCTGGCCGCCAGGCTCGAAGCACGGACATTGCGCCGTTTTCTGCTGGACGGTATTCGGGAGGATGTCGTGGTGGCCCCCTTTGATGCAGCCGCCGCCCGTGCCTACGCCGAGGTACGCCTGGCTGATCCGCAACGCGCTCGCAACGCCCTGGACAAGCTGATCGCCGCCCACGCCCTGAGCCTGGGTGCGGTGTTGGTGACCAACAATGAGGCGGATTTCCGCCGTTTTTCCGGTCTGGCGGTGGAGAACTGGACGGCGGGCGGCTGAGGCGCCCCGGAATGGCTCTTCCGTAGCGCGCAAGAGCGGGCTTGCCCGCGATGAACACCGTCGTATCGCGGGCAAGCCCGCTCCCACGGGAGATTCAGTTGCGCTTTCCCGAAGCATCGATAGCGCTCGGCCGCAACGACGCTCGCCGGACATCATCAGAAGCGTTTGCTGAGTTGCGCCCAGGCCCGCGCGCTGTGCTGGCCGCTGCCATCGCTGTTGTCGCCATTGGCGTCGCGGCCCGGCATGAGGCTGTACTGGCTGTAGCCACCCCCCAGGCCGCGTCGATGCGGTCGCCGGTGATGCCCAGGCGAGGGCTGTCGATCTCGTGGCGGCGGGTGGCTATGCCCAGGTTGTCGTCGGCGCTCTCGCGCCGCTCCAGGCTGGCGGTCAGGTTGAGGTTGCGTTCTGGCTTCTGCGGATCGGGTAATGCAGATCGCCGCCCCAGGTGGTGGCCTGCCCCCTTGCGTCGAGGGCGGAAAAACTGTCGCCGAG
This sequence comes from Pseudomonadota bacterium, assembly GCA_030690985.1. Lineage (GTDB taxonomy): Bacteria > Pseudomonadota > Gammaproteobacteria > Burkholderiales > Thiobacillaceae > PFJX01. The sequence goes on along the minus strand of JAUYFG010000173.1, from coordinate 18,763 downwards.
TCGGTAACGCAGATGGGAGGCGCGCAGTTCGACGCGAGCACCGTCGTTGCCCAGCGGGTGGCCATAACGCAGCAAACCGCTGGCAAGACCTTCAGAAGCAAGCCCACGGAGTTCGAGCTGATCGCCACGGCCATCGAGATCGTTGAGCGCGAATCCGCCGGTGGCCTGCCAGACCCCGGTGGTTTTCAAACTACACTGTCTACGGAGTGTGCCGGCCATACCGGGAGGAGCGGCCGGATTGATATGAGTCGATTGGCTATTTTGCACAGCGCCGTGCCCATTGCCCCACAAGCCGTGCGCTCAGGCTGATCGACCAATGCCGACAAAAAAACTCGGGTATTCGCTTCGGCGCTTAGCACTCCATTCAAGCGAGTGCTAATATTCGAAAAACTTGAGTAATAGGAGTAAGCAGATGACCGCTACCGCGCTTGATTTCCCCGTCCCGTCCACGTTAGGCAGTCTGGAAAGCTACATCCAGGCGGTGAATCGCTTCCCGCTGCTGACCGCCGAGCAGGAACATGACCTGGCCGTGCGTTTTCATGAAAACGAAGATGTCGAAGCGGCCCGCCAGTTGGTGTTGTCGCATCTGCGTCTGGTGGTGGCCATTGCGCGCGGTTATCTGGGTTACGGCCTGCCGCATGCCGACCTGATCCAGGAAGGCAATGTCGGCCTGATGAAGGCGGTGAAGCGTTATGACCCGGAACGGGGGGTGCGTCTGGTGTCGTTTGCGGTGCACTGGATCAAGGCGGAAATCCACGAGTACATCCTGAAGAACTGGCGTTTGCTCAAGGTGGCGACCACCAAGGCGCAGCGCAAACTGTTCTTCAACCTGCGCAGCATGAAGAAGCGCGATGGCAGCCTCAGCAGTGGCGCCGTCGAAGAAATGGCGCGCGCGCTCAATGTCAACCACTCGGACGTGCGGGAAATGGAAATCCGGATGTACGGGCAGGATGTGTCGCTGGAGCCGAGTGTGGACAGCGATGAGGAGAGCTTCGCGCCGATCGCTTACCTGGCCGCGCCGAATGCCGAGCCGACCCAGCATATCGAGAACAAGGAACGCGAGAAGCTCGCCACCGTGGGCCTTTCGCGTGCTCTGGAAAGTCTGGATGAGCGCAGCCGGCATATCGTCAAATCGCGCTGGCTGAACGAGGAAAACCCCGCAACGCTGCACGAACTGGCCGCCGTGTATGGCATTTCCGCCGAGCGGGTGCGTCAGGTCGAGGCCAAGGCTTTGCAGAAAATGCGCGCGGCACTGACCGCCTGATCCGGCTTCACCGCAATGAAAAAGCCCCGCGATGCGGGGCTTTTTCATTGCGGTTCGGATAAATCAGAACAACGAACCCAGGATCACCGAGAACAGTGACGTAGGTTGGGCAAAGCGAAGCGTGCCCAACATCGCGGCGGTTCGTTGGGCACGCTTCGCTTTGCCCAACCTACAGCCCATGCCACGAAATCACGAGCCTCTACATCGGGTGGGTGTGACAACCCGATAAGCACGATCAGAACAACGAACCCAGTATCACCGAGAACAGGCTGAGCCAGGCCCAGGCAATCATGGCAATGATCAAAGTGAAAGGCAGGTTGTATTTGCTGAAGATGTTCATCGTGTCACTCCGATTACAAGAATTTGCGTGATTCTACTGTGCGGACAAGGGTCTCTCAACGCCTCAACCGCCGGTCATGCTCATGAAACGCACCAGTTTTTGCGGTTGCTCGCGGAATTCATGGCGTTCCGGCTTCATGTCGATGGCGCGGTGGATGGCGTCGACCAGATCGGCGTCGGAAGCGCCGGCGCGCATCAGGACGCGGAAGTCCATACGCTCTTCCTGCCCCAGGCACAGGTGCAGGACGCCATCCACGGTCAGGCGCACGCGATTGCAGGTTTCGCAGAAGTGCTGCGAGATGGGGGTGATGAAGCCCACCGTGAAACGGCCGTCAGGTGTGCCCAGATAACGCGCCGGCCCGCCGCCGCGAGGCATCAGGGTGTCGACCAGGCCGAAGCGCTGGCGCAGGCGGGCGATGACCGGTTGCAGGTCAACGTAGCCCATGCGCCGGGCGGTTTCGCCCATCGGCATGAGTTCGATCAGGCGCAGGACAAAGCCGCGTTCCATGCAGTAGGCGACCATGGTGTCGATGTCGTCGGCGTTTTCCTGCATCACCACCATGTTGACCTTGATCGGGGCGAAACCCACCGCGCGCGCGGTCTCCAGGCCATCCAGCACCTGGTCCAGCACCGGGCGGCCGTTGATCTTCTCCACCACTTCCGGGCGCAGGGAATCGAGACTGATATTCAGGCGGGTGACACCGGCCTGTTTGAGGTCGCCGGCCATCTTGGCCAGTTGCGTGGCATTGCTGGACAGCGACAGGTCCTCGATACCTGGCAGGGCGGCAATGCGCCCACACAGATCAACCACATTGCGGCGCAGCAGCGGCTCGCCGCCGGTCAGACGCACGCGTTTCATACCCAGACTGGCGAACAGCCCGAGCAGGCGTTCCAGTTCATCGAAGTTGAGCCAGTGTTCCGGCTCCTCGAAGTCCTTGAAGCCTTCCGGGATGCAATAGGCGCAACGCAGATCGCAGCGATCCGTCACGGAAAGCCGCAGGTATTCGATGGTGCGTCCGAAGCGATCAACAAGCGGGTTCATGGTCAATGAGGTGGTCAATGCGGTGGTCATGGCAGCGGTCGCGCCCAAAAAGCGTTATGTACGGCAGAATATAGCACTCGTAAATTTCTGGAGGCGCGATGCGAAGCATGATCCGGGTTCCCATTGGCTCGAACCTTGACTTTGGTCATGAAACGGGTGCCCTGTGTGATTGGAGAATTCGCCCATGAAAGCACTCGGCATCGCGGGTTACAGCGGCGGCGGCAAGACCACCTTGATTGAAAAACTCCTGCCCAGGCTGCGGGCGGCCGGTCTTCGCGTCTCCGTGCTCAAGCAGAGCCATCACGATTTCGAGGTGGATGTGCCGGGCAAGGACTCCTGGCGGCATCGCGCAGCGGGCGCCCAGGAAGTGCTGCTGACTTCGCCGCATCGCTGGATGCTGGTGAACGAATTACGCGGCGCGCGGGAACCCGGGCTGGACGAACATTTGCAGCGCCTGTCACCCTGCGATCTGGTGTTGGTGGAAGGTTACAAGCACGCCGATATTCCCAAGTTGGAGGTCTGGCGCAGCGCCAATGAACGGCCCTGGCTGCATCCGGATGATGCAAACTTCATCGCCGTGGCGGCGGATCAGCCGCCGCCCGGCCAGATCAAATACCTTCCCATCGATGACATCGAGGCCATCCTGGCCTTCATTTTTGAGTACGCACAATGAGTGATTCCCCGCTTTCTGTTGACGCAGCCCTGGCGAGCCTGCTTGCCGCCGCCGCGCCGATTTCCGATCACGAAACCTGTCCGGCCGAAGCGGCTTTGGGCCGCGTCCTGGCCATCCCGCTGGTGGCCGAGGTCACGGTGCCGCCGCTCGATAACGCGGCGATGGATGGCTACGCCCTGCGCTTTGCCGACTGGAGTGACGCGACCGGGGTGCCTGCGTGGTTGCCAATATCACAGCGCATTCCCGCCGGCACCTTGGGCAGCGAGTTGGTGCCCGGTACGGCGGCCCGTATTTTCACCGGGGCGGCAGTACCGCCCGGCGTCGATTGCGTGGTGATGCAGGAAGACTGCGAGGCCTATGACGGCAAAGTCCGTCTCACCGCCACTCCCAAAGCGGGCAGCCACATCCGCCGTGCCGGCGAGGACATTCGCGCCGGACAGACCGTGCTGGAAGCCGGCACTCGTCTTGGCCCGGCGCAACTGGGTGTGGCCGCCTCGGTGGGGGCGACCGAGCTTGGCGTGGTGCGCCGCCTGAAGGCTGCCGTGTTCTTCACCGGCGATGAAATCGTCCTGCCCGGCCAGCCACTGGCCCCTGGCCGCATCTACAACTCGAACCGCGCCACCCTGATTGCCCTGCTCACCCAGATGGGAATCGAAGTCATCGACCTGGGCCAGGTGCCGGATCGCCTGGAGGCCACCATCGCCACCCTGGAGCGCGCGGCGCAGGCCGCCGATGTGGTCATCACCAGCGGCGGCGTTTCGGTGGGCGAAGAGGATCACGTCAAGGCCGCCGTGGAGCAACTCGGCCGCCTTTCGATGTGGAAAGTGGCGATGAAGCCCGGCAAGCCCCTGGTTTATGGCCGCGTCGGCAACGCCGATTTCCTCGGTCTGCCGGGTAATCCGGTCTCGGCATTCGTGGTGTTCTGTCTGTTCGTGCGCCCCTTTCTGCTGCGTCGCATGGGCGCTGAGTCCCAGCCTGCCGCCGCCTTCACCGTGCCGGCCGGGTTTGACTGGCCCGGCATTGGCAAATCAGCGGGAAAACGCCGGGAGTTTCTGCGCGCCCGCCTGGAGGACGGTTGGGCCATGCTCTATCCCAACCAGGGTTCCGGGGTGCTCACCTCATTGGCCTGGGCCGATGGCCTGGTCGATATCGAAGCCGGGGCCAGCGTCATGAACGGCGATTCGGTGCGCTTCATTCCCTTGTCGGAGTTGCTCAAATGAAAGTCCGGTTGCTTTATTTCGCCCGTTTGCGTGAGGTCTTCGCCACTGGCCAGGAAATGCCGGAACTTCCGGAAAGTGTGGCCACCCTGACCGATCTGCTCGACTGGTTGCGGCAACGTGGCGGCGTTTGGACTGAGGAACTGGCGACAGGACGTGCCTACCGGGTCGCCATCAACCAGGACCTGGTCGAACAAGATGCGGCGCTGCATGAGAACGATGAAGTTGCGATCTTTCCGCCGGTCACAGGCGGCTAATGTGGTAACCAAGGTGGTAACCAAGCGAGGTGGCTGAATGAAAATCGCCGTCCAGACCGAAGCCTTCGATCTCAATGCCGAAGTCGGCGCCCTCTACCAGACCAACCCGAAAGTCGGCGCCGTCGCCAGCTTTCTCGGCCTGGTGCGCGACATCAATGAAGGGCAGGGTGTGTCGACTCTGAGCCTGGAGCACTACCCGGGTATGACCGAGAAGGCCTTAGCGCAAATTGTCGAGGACGCCCGGCAGCGCTGGGAAGTGCTCGACGCCACCGTCATCCACCGCGTCGGCACGTTGCAACCTACCGAACCCATCGTTTTGGTGGCCGTCGCCTCCGGCCACCGTGGCGATGCCTTCGCCGCCTGCGAGTTCATCATGGATTTCCTGAAGACCCAGGCGCCGTTCTGGAAGAAGGAAGTCACCCCGGAAGGCGAGCGCTGGGTGGACGCGCGCGAAAGCGATGATCGGGCGGTGGCGCGCTGGAGTGGTTCAGGCAAGTAGTCAGTCACGTTGAAACGCGAGGACACCCCCATCCATTCGATTCTTGGTGCCTGACTACGAGTAACGGGTCCGCACGCAGCCAACAAACGACGAAGCCCCGCCGATGCTGGCGGGGCTTCGCACATAAGGCTCTCTGCGGTTCAGGCCGCCATTGCGAATCCCCGCGTTTCGCCTGACGGTTCCACCAGCAAGCCGCGGATGTGATTCGCCAGATTGCCGATTTCTTCTATCTGGCGCAAAACCTCGTGATGCATCTGATCCAGTTCGCCGATTCGGCCTTCCAGGGTGTCGGCCGCTTTGTGGATGCGTTTGACACTTTCCAGGCGCCGGCGCAGTTGCATCTGGTGTTCGCGCACCTGGCCTTCCATCGGCGACATCACGGCCTTCAGCCAGCCGCCCACATCCTTGTTGAGTACTTCGAATACCTGCACCACGCGCGACGCCAGGGTTTCAAAAAAGCGCGACGTGAGGGTGTACTGCTCAGTGGTGAGGAAGGTGTAGAAGGTGTTGAACTGCTGGTCGTAGGCGCTTTCCAGGCGCTGGATTTCCTTGCGGTAGCGCAGGATCGAGAAGGGCGGGATGGCGACAAGGTTGATGCCGTGGTCGCGGTTCAGCTTCTGGTACATGGCGTCCATCATCTTGTTGATTTCTTCGACCTGACCGTTGGCCGTGTCGAGATGGCTATCCACATGCTTGAAGAAACTGCTCATGGCGTCGCGGATGCCCTTGGTGAAGCGGCTCTGCACCATGGCTTCGCGGGCATCGCGGACTTCATTGCGAAGAATGTCCATGCCGATCTGGGAGAACAGCTTGATGCTCTGCTGGGAAAAGATCGAACGCAGGGCCTGGAATTGTTGCAGTCCCCGTTCGAAGGTCTCCTTGTCGCCGGAAATCTTGAGCATGATGTGTTCCACCACATCCTGATTCTTGCCTTGCAGGCCCTTGAGTTCGGTCACTTGTTCCTCGATGCCGCGCCGCCGTGCTTCCAGTAGGGATACGCTGGAATCGAGCAGGTCTGAGAGTTCGGCATCGGTCTGGTCGCGCACGATGGCTTGCTTGGAGGAAATCAATTCTTCCGACAGCGCTTTTTCGAGGGCGGTGAGACGGCTTTTTTCCAGCAGGGCGGCATCGCCGTTGATTTTCGCCAGCAGGCCTTTCTGCGCGGACACCGGGAAAATCTGCGATCTGTCGACGCCGAGCAGGTCGGCGCAGGATTTCACCTGGTCATCGATTTCCGCGTTGATCTGGGCTTCGGTCTTGAGTTCGTCCCAGAGGCCGTCAATCTTGTTGAGCGCCACCAGGCGACCGCGGTTCTTGCCGCGCGCGTAGATATGGTTGCGCCAGACTTCGATGTCGGATTTGGTGACGCCGGTGTCGGCCGCCAGCACGAACAGCACGGCATGGGCGTTGGGCAGCAGGTTGAAGGTGAGTTCCGGTTCCACGCCGATGGCGTTGAGGCCGGGTGTGTCGTAGACCACCAAGCCCTTTTTTAGAAAAGGATGCGGGAAGTTGATGACGGCGTGGCGCCACGCCGGGACGGTGACCGTGCCATCGTCGTTGAGGCCATTGCGGGGATCGCTGTTGTTCGGGTCGAAGAGGCCGAATTTGATCGCGTCATCGTGAGAAATATTCTTGACCCGGCAGACCTCCAGCATCACCTGGGTGACGTTTTCGGCCGAAGTGGGATCGATGCCGATAATTTTCCATTCCTCGGGGTAATTCTTGTATTCCGCGATGGTGGCGCTGGCGGCGCGGGTTTCGATCGGCAGCAGTTCGATTCTCGGAGGCTTGCCGGCGTCGTAGAGGAGTTCGGTGGGGCACATGGTGGTGCGCCCGGCGGTGGAGGGAAGCAGTCGTTGCTTGAGGCCGGGCAGAAAGATGGCATTGATCAGCTCGGATTTGCCGCGCGAGAACTCAGCGACGAAAGCGACGTGCAACTTGTCTTCCGCGAGCCGCTCGACCACCTGTTGCAGACGCAGATCTCGTTGCGAGTCGTTGAGATCTTCCCGATTCAGCCATTGCCGATAGTCGGCGATGCGGCGGGAAAGATCTTCGCGCCATTGGCTATAGAGTTCGAAATCGTTGGCAAGCGAGGCGGTGCTCATACAGTGTTCCTCCAGGGCGCCTTGGGTCGGCGTGTTTTCCGGCGTGCTTGACTGCAAATGCTGGCGGCCACTCTAGCATAAAAGCCCTGTTTTTCAGGGGAGTGGGCACTCGTTCAACGATGTTGGCAGCGTGGGCAGTAGCAGGTGGCGCGCGCGCCCAAGCGCAGGGTGCGGATGGTACTGCCGCAGATCGCGCAGGGTTGTCCGGCGCGGCCATAGACTCGGTAGGTCTGCTGGAACCAGCCGGGGTTGCCATGTCCATCCACGAAGTCGCGCAGAGTGCTGCCGCCGGCCGCGATGGCGAGCAGGAGGATTTCCTTGATGGCGGCCGCCAGACGCGCGCTGCGAGGCCGGGAAAGGCGGCCGGCGGGCGTGCGCGGGTCGATGCCGGCATGGAACAACGCTTCATTGGCATAGATGTTGCCCACCCCCACCAGCAGGTGGGCATCCATGATGAGCTGCTTGATCGCGCTGGAGCGGCCCCGGCAGAGGGCGTGCAGGTGGGGGCCATCGAAGTCGTCGGACAACGGCTCCACGCCCAGCGTGGCGATGAGCGGGTGGTTGGCGGGATCGGCGCTCCATAACAGGGCGCCAAAGCGGCGCGGGTCGTGATAACGCAACACTTGTCCGTCATCGAGCAGCAGGTCGATGTGGTCGTGTTTCCGCAGGGGCGTGTCGGATGGCAGCAGGCGCAAGCTGCCGGACATGCCCAGATGGCAGATGAGCCAGCCATCATCCAGTTGCATGAGCAGATATTTCCCGCGCCGCTGTAAGTCGAGTATCCGACGGCCGCGTATCCGCGCATCCAGATCGGCCGGTACCGGCCAGCGCAACCGGGCCTCGCGCACGACGGCGGCGACAAAGCCGCGCCCGTTCAAATGCGGGGCGAGGCCGCGGCGCACGGTTTCGATTTCGGGGAGTTCGGGCATGGAGCGGGGCAGTGTTCGTGAGGGGGCGCAATCGCTTGGGTAGGGCGGATGCCCGAAGGGAGATCCGCCCCCTATTTCGGCGGAACCGCTTCGCGTTCCGCCCTACGCGCTTTGCCCATATTATCCCGGGCCAGCATAATGTCCCGACGCCCCCCGGATTCTCAGCCATGAACCTCAAACCCCTGACCGCCATACTCCTTGTTTTTTCACTCTCCGCCTGCGCCCAATCGCAGGTCGTGGTCGCGCCGGCGCCGGTTCCCGTCGAGGCCCGGCCTTCGAGTACGGGGCTGACCAGCCAGATGCTGTATCAGATATTGCTCGGCGAGATTGCCAGCCAACGCGGTGAGTTGCGGCTATCAGCCGAAGCCTATTCGGATCTGGCGGCCAAGACCCGGGATGCGCGGGTTGCACAACGGGCGGTCGATCTGGCGCAGTACGCGCGTCTGCCCGCGCTGGCCTTGCGAAATGCCCAGCTCTGGCGGGAGCTGGAGCCGGACTCCGTGAAGGCGATTCAGAATCTGGCCTCGCTATTGCTGACCAATGGCCGGGTCAAGGAGGCCAAGCCGCATCTGGAGGCCTGGTTGAAGGCTGGCAACCGCGCGGAAGTCTTCCCCCAGTTACATGCACTGTTCGCGCGCCAGAAGAACAAACAGGCCGCGCTGGATCTGGTTTCCGAGCTGGCCACGGCCTATCCCGCCTTGCCCGAAGCGAGTTTCGCCATTGCCCAGGTTGCCATGCAGGCCGACCAGATGCCACGCGCCCTGATCGCGCTGGACGAAGCGTTGCGTCTGCGGCCGCAATGGGAGACGGCGGCGCTGTTCAAGGCCCAGGCCTTGCTGAAAAAGGACGGGGAGGGCGCCGCGCAGGCTTTTCTGAGTGAGTTTCTGAAAGCCAACCCCGATGCCCGTGAGGTGCGCCTGGCCTATGCCAAACAATTGGCTCGTGGCGGACGTTTTGTCGAGTCACGGGTTGAATTCGAACGCCTGACGCGGGACGCGCCGAACAATCCGGAAGCGCATTTCACGCTGGGCCTGATTGCCATGCAGACCAATGACCTGGCCAGCGCACGTGGCGCATTTCTCAAGGCGCTCGAACTTGGACACTCGGATGCTGCCAGCGTGCGCTATTACCTGGGGCAACTGGCCGAGGCGGAAAACCAGTTTGAAGTCGCGCTGAAGTGGTACCAGCAGTGTGATGACGGGCGCCATCGTTTCGCGGCCCAGTTGCGTGTTGCCGCCATGTTGAGCCGTCTCGGCCGGCTTCAGGAGGCGCGCGACTGGCTGGCCGGCCTGAGCGCCGAAGACGATGCCGAACGCATTCAGGTGGTGCAGACCGAGGCGCTGCTCCTGCGTGATGCCAAGAACTACCCGGCGGTATTCGAGGTGCTCAGTCGTGCTCTGGAGAAAATGCCTGACGCTCTGGAGTTGCTCTATGACCGGGCCATGGTGGCGGAAAAGCTGAATCGCCTGGAGGTGCTGGAACAGGATCTGCGCCGCCTGATCAAGTTGAAGCCGGATCATGCTCACGCCTACAACGCCCTGGGCTACACCCTGGCGGATCGCACCAATCGTCTGCCGGAAGCGGTCGAATTGCTCAATCAGGCGCTGAAGCTCTCGCCGGAAGACCCGTTCATCCTGGACAGCATGGGCTGGGCACTGCTCAAGCAGAAGCGCATGCCTGAAGCAGTCGATCACTTGCGCCGCGCTTACAACAGCAAGCCCGATCCCGAGATCGCCGCGCACCTGGGCGAGGCGCTTTGGTTGAAAAATGGCAAGGGTGACCGCGATGAAGCCCGCCGCGTCTGGCAGGGTTCGCTCAAGGTCAACCCCGACAATGAGAGCCTGCGCGAAGTCGTTTCGCGCCTGACGCCTTGAGTTTCAAGCATGGATTGCCCCTGTTGCTGGGGGGCTTGCTGGCGGCCTGCGCCGGGTTACCGGGCTTTCAGCCAGCGCCGCCTTCACTCGTCCTGCTGGCGCCACCCAGCGCTTTCCGTCTGGAAGGGCGGGTATCACTCAAAGCCAACGAGGAATCTTTTTCCGGCGGCATGACCTGGCGGCATGCCGCCAGGCAACAGGAGTTGTTGCTGAGCACCCCGCTAGGCCAGGGCGTGGCCGAGTTGCGCGGTGATGAGCAGGGTGTCGAGTTGCGTGATTCCAAAGGTCATCTGAGCCGCGCGGCGGATGCGGAAACCCTGGTGCGCCAGGCGTTGGGCTTGACGCTGCCGCTCAAGGGTCTGGCCTGGTGGGTGGTCGGCAATCCGCGTCCGGGTGTGCCCTATCAGGCGGAAGCCGATGCTGACGGCAGGCTGGCGCAATTGAAGCAGGATGGCTGGCGCATCGAGTTTTCCCGCTACGCCCAGACCGGCGACCATTTTCTTCCCGGCAAACTGGTGGCCCGACGTGCCGACGACATGGAAATCCGGCTGGTCGTGGATCAATGGGATCTGAGCGGGGCGCGGCCGTGACACGCTCAATTTCCATTTATCCGGCGCCGGCCAAGCTGAACCTGTTCCTGCATGTGGTAGGGCGGCGGCCGGACGGCTATCACCTGCTGCAAAGCCTCTTCATCTTTCTCGATTACGGCGACAGCCTGGACATTCAGGTACGTGGCGATGGAGAGATTCGCTTGCTTGGCCCCCTTCCCGGCGTCGCTCCGGAACAGGATTTGTGCTGGCGCGCGGCGCGCCTGTTGCAGCGGCACAGCGGCTGTTATCTCGGTGCGGATATCCGTTTGATCAAGCGCCTACCCCTGGGCGGCGGGCTTGGCGGCGGCAGTTCCGATGCCGCCACGGTACTGCTGGTGCTGAACCGCCTCTGGCACCTCGATTTGCCGAGAAGCACACTGCGGGAACTGGGGCTGCGCCTGGGCGCCGACGTGCCGGTGTTCGTGTTCGGCCGTTCCGCCTTCGCCGAAGGGGTAGGCGAAATTCTCACTCCCTGGACGCCGGCGCCGGCCTCCTACCTGGTGCTGATTCCGCCCGTGCATGTGGCAACCCCGAGGATCTTTGCTGATCCGGGATTGACACGAAATACGCCCTCCGTCAGAATCGCGGCCCTCTTGGATGGCTATGGGCACAACGATCTTGAGCCGATAGCCTGCGCGCAGCACCCTGAGGTCGCCGAGGTTCTCGGTTGGCTAAAACCTTACGGGGATGCGCGTATGACGGGTTCGGGCGCATGCGTTTTTGTGGCGTTTCTCGAACGGGTTCAGGCGGAAGCGGCCTTGGCCCGCATCCGTAGCGAGCATGGTGGAGCGGGCTTGCCCGCGATAGAAGGTTTTGTTGCCGATGGCATGGATCAGCACCCGCTTTACGCTTTTGCTGATTGATGTGCGTCGGTCGAATTTGGGGAGTCGCCAAGTGGTAAGGCACCGGATTTTGATTCCGGCATTCGTAGGTTCGATCCCTACCTCCCCAGCCAGATAAGGTTCGCACAGGGCTTACACCCCGGCGGACAGACGGGGCGTGCAGCGCAGGCTGCACGCTTTTTGTTTGTTGACCTGAGCATGAGTACCAGTAGGTTGCTGATGGCAGGGGTTGCTGATGGCATATGACAGCTTGATGGTGTTCACCGGCAATGCGCATCCCAAACTTGCCGAGGATGTGGTGCGCTACCTCAATATCAGCATGGGGCGCGCGACTGTCGGCCGCTTTTCCGACGGCGAAGTGAACGTGGAAATCATGGAGAACGTGCGCGGCAAGGACGTGTTCGTGCTCCAGTCCACCTGTTCGCCCACCAATGACAGCTTGATGGAAATCATGTTGATGGTGGACGCCCTGCGTCGCGCCTCCGCCGGACGCATCACCGCCGCCATTCCCTATCTCGGTTATGCCCGCCAGGATCGCCGTGTCCGTTCCGCGCGCGTGCCCATCACGGCTCGCGTGGTCGCTGACATGCTCACCGTGGTCGGGGTCAATCGGGTTCTGACCATGGATCTGCACTCTGATCAGATCCAGGGTTTCTTCGATATCCCGGTCGACAACATCTATTCCACACCCATCCTGATGGGCGACATCTGGAAGCAGAACTACGACAACCTGATGGTCGTGTCTCCCGACGTCGGTGGCGTGGTGCGCGCACGCGCTGTCGCCAAGCGTCTGGAATGCGAACTCGCCATCATCGACAAGCGGCGTCCCAAGCCCAATGTCGCCAAGGTGATGAATATCATCGGCGATGTGAAAGGCCGTACCTGTCTGATCATGGACGACATGGTCGATACCGCGAACACCCTGTGCGAAGCCGCCAATGCACTCAAGGAACAGGGCGCCAAGCGAGTCGTGGCTTACTGCACCCATGCCGTTCTATCCGGCAGTGCGGTGGAGCGGGTGAGCAATTCGGCGCTCGACGAGCTGGTCGTGACCGACACGATTCCGTTGCGCGACGATGCCCGTGCCAGTTCCCGCATTCGCCAACTGTCGGTCGCCAACCTGATGGCGGAAACCATCCGCCGTATCAGCGATGAAGATTCCGTGAGCTCGCTGTTCAGCGAATAGCGCGCCACGTAGCCGGGCCGGCCTGGTCGCGGGCGGCCCTTTTTTTACCTCAAGGAGCAAGACATGCAAATCGAAATCAACGCCGTCAAGCGTGACACCCAGGGCACCGGAGCGAGCCGCCGCCTGCGTCGCGCCGGCCGGGTTCCCGGTATCGTTTATGGTGCGGGCAAGGATGCCCAGTCCGTAGACTTCGACCACAAAGAACTCTACTTCGGCCTCAAGAACGAAGCCTTCCATTCTTCCGTGCTGACCCTCAATCTGGATGGCGTCCAGGAATCCGTGCTGCTGCGCGACTTCCAGATGCACCCCTACAAGCCGTTCCTGCAGCACGTCGATTTCCAGCGCGTCGACGCCAACCAGAAGGTTCACGTCAAGGTACCTTTGCACTTCCTCAATGCCGACACCTCTCCCGGCGTGAAGAAGTCCGGCGGCATGGTCAGCCACGTCTGCACGGAAGTGGAAGTGGCTTGTCTGCCGGCCGATTTGCCCGGGTTCATCGAGGTGGATCTCAACGATCTGAGCGCCGACCAATCCCTCCACATGTCCCACCTGAAGCTGCCCCAGGGCGTGGAACTGTCCGGCCTGCACGGTGAAGATCCCGTCGTGGCAACCATCCTCGTCACCAAGGCGGTGGCGGAAGAGGGCGAGGCGTCCGCCGCCTGAGGCTGATTCAAGGCAGAGTCGTGCAGACTCCCCCACGATTGGTCGTCGGCCTCGGCAATCCCGGCGCCGACTATTCCAAAACCCGGCACAACGCCGGGTTTTGGTTTTGTGAGCGCCTGGCGCGCGAGCTGGGTACCTGCTTCGCCGTCGAATCGCGTTTTCACGGTCGTGTGGCGCAGGCCAGAGCGGTTCCTGTCTGGTTGTTGCAACCGCAGACCTTCATGAATCGTTCCGGACTATCGGTCGCTACCTTCATCCGCTTCCATCGCATCGCGCCTGGCGAAATGCTGGTCGTGCATGATGAGCTGGACATCCCGCCAGGCGACCTGCGCCTGAAATTCGGCGGCGGCCTCGGCGGCCACAATGGCCTCAAGGACATCACCGCCCACCTCGGTACCCAGGATTACTGGCGCCTGCGTGTCGGCATCGGCCATCCGGGCGATCGCAACATCGTTGCCAATTACGTGCTCAAGCCGCCGCGCCGCGAGGAACAGGAACAGATCGACGGCGCTCTCGACCGCGCGCTGCTGGCCTGGCCGCTGATCGCCAAGGGCGACTGGAACGCGGCCCTCAATTACGCAAACACTCGGCACACCAAACCCCCCGCTCCATCGGAGAAGTCATGAGTCTGAAATGCGGCATCGTCGGCCTGCCCAACGTCGGCAAATCCACCCTGTTCAACGCCCTCACCCAAGCGGGCATCGCGGCCGAGAACTACCCCTTCTGCACCATCGAGCCCAACGTCGGCATCGTCGAAGTGCCGGACCCGCGCATGCAGCAACTGGCAGCGATCGTCAAACCGCAACGCAGGGTCCCGGCCATCGTCGAGTTCGTCGATATCGCCGGCCTGGTGGCGGGGGCTTCCAAAGGCGAAGGACTGGGCAACCAGTTCCTCGCCAACATTCGCGAGACCGACGCCATCGTCAATGTGGTGCGCTGTTTCGAGGACGAAAACGTGGTTCACGTGGCGGGTCGCGTCGACCCGATCTCCGACATCGAAGTCATCATTACCGAACTGGCGCTGGCCGACCTGGCCACGGTCGAGAAGGCGCATCACCGCGACAGCAAGAAAGCCCGTGCCGGCGACAAGGAAGGCATCAAGCTGGTGGCCCTCTACGACAAGATCCTGCCGCACCTGAACGAGGCCAAGCCGGTGCGTAGCCTGAAGTTGTCGGATGACGACAAGGAACTGCTTGCGCCACTCTGTCTGATGACCATCAAGCCCGCCATGTACGTGGCCAACGTCGCCGAGGACGGCTTCGAGAACAACCCCCACCTGGATCGCCTACACCAGATCGCGGATGCGGAACATGCCCCGGTGGTCGCTGTCTGTGCCGCCATCGAGGCGGAAATCTCCACCCTCGACGAAGCCGACAAGCTGGAGTTTCTCGAGTCGATGGGCTTGCACGAGCCCGGCCTCAATCGCCTGATCCGGGCCGCCTACGAACTGCTCGGCCTGCAAACCTATTTCACTGCCGGCGTGAAGGAAGTGCGCGCCTGGACCATCCACAAGGGCGATACCGCGCCACAGGCGGCAGGGGTCATCCACACCGACTTCGAGAAGGGGTTCATCCGCGCGCAAACCATCGCCTTCGATGACTTCATCGCCTGCAAGGGCGAGCAGGGCGCCAAGGAAGCCGGCAAGATGCGTTCGGAAGGCAAGGATTACGTGGTCAAAGATGGCGATGTTCTGAATTTCTTGTTCAATGTGTGATTCGTTCTGGTTGCGAATGTTTGTAATGGCGGGATGTGTCATATGCCATCCCGTGCAGGCGACTTGCGCAGCCCCCACTCTGGTCTCCCCATCACAGAATGAAATCAGTGAAGCATCCCACGCTTCGAATGGACGCCGTTTAGCCCATCTTTAACGCCCTGCCAAACAACCCCTTAATAAACATAAAGTTACATGAGTCCATTTCCCCGAGTGTCACTACACGTGATCCTATGTGGGGAGAGAAGGATTCAAGCGACCATTTTTTTCGTCCCGCCCGGCAAGGGATGCAGCCCCAGTGCCTCATAGATCGCCTTCAGTTTCGGTTCCGGTTGCGTCGCCTTGCGCACGTTCAACGTGATGGCAAACAGGTTGAACCGGCGGTGGGTGAGTCTGAGTAGGGCGATGGCCTTCGAGGCCGCTTTTCCAATCAGCCCCCGCCGCGCGGATGCCATCATCCTAGAAACCTCAGTTGACCGCTCCTTAGCCCTTGTGAGGCCGCATGGATGCCAGCGTTAGCGCCTGATGAAACCCCTAAGCGAAGGACTAAGCCGCCAAAAGACGGCGGCCAAGTCCCTGCTTATCCGATGGCGCTCACCCATTGGGTGACGCCGCTACGCGCCCGATTGCACGGTTTTCGGGCCGCCTGGCTGCGTTGCTCCTGATGAAACTACTAAGCGAAGGACTAAGCCGCCAAAAGACGGCGGCAAAGTCCCTGCTTATCCTTGCGGGAAACGACCCCGCGCGTCGTCGCGCCTTGCCAGCCGACCCGAAAACCGCACACTCGGGCGCGTCCAACTGAGGTTTCTAGGATCATGGACAGGAGGCATCGCCCTCCACAAACAGGTCGGATATACGCGCGCAGTCGCACCTTGGCGCCGGATGTGTGATTCGCTCTTGTTTTTCCCGTGTAGCCGAGTTGATCCCGATTGCCGTGGCAAAAACCGCTGGCCCGATCCACCGCTCCGCCGAGTGCGACGGGTTATCCACCGCCGCCCGCCCTTCCGCCGGCGTGAGAGGCGCGCTCCCGGTCGGGCGGCTGTGGATAACGCTGCGCCTCACCCCGATCCGGCCGCATCCGCCTTGAAAAAATAGACCCGCTCTTCCTTGCTTATCGGGAGGAGTCCATATACGCCCTACGTTTGCTGAAATCGCTTGGCGCCGGGTGCGCCAAGCGGAGATAGTCCGGGCCTTCTTTTCGCTCCCATCATGGCCCGATGTTCAAGATTCCCGTTTCCGTCCTGGTCGTCATTCATACCCCGGACCTGCAAGTGTTGCTGCTGGAACGCGCCGATGCGCCCGGTTACTGGCAATCGGTCACCGGCAGCCAGGACGCCGGCGAAACCCTGCTTGAGACAGCCATCCGCGAGGTGCGTGAGGAAACCGGCCTGGATGCCGCCCGATTCGTGTTGAGCGATTGGAAGCAGCGGAACCAGTTTGAAATCTACGCGCGCTGGCGTCACCGCTACGCGCCCGGCGTCACCCACAACAGCGAGCATGTGTTCGGCCTGCTGCTGCCGGAAGCGTTGCCGGCCACCCTTTCCCCGCGTGAACACCTGAACCAGCTCTGGCTGCCCTGGCGGGAAGCGGCGGAGAAGTGTTTTTCCTGGAGTAATGCGGAGGCGATCCGCAAGCTGGGCGAGGCGCGATAGCCAGCCCCCCTTCTCCAAAGGGGGGCTGGGGGGGATTTCTCCGGCGCCGGCGGAGCATGCACCGCCAGTCTCCCTCCACTCTCCTTTGGGCAAGGGGGGGGGGCGCAATTCAACCTACCCATCGTGTTCCAGAACACAAATCGGCTCGCGCGGCGCACCCTGCAACGGTTTCTTCAGCGCGATTCGCGGCCGCGAGCCGATTATGTTGCTCTCTGCGCGGTAATGGCCGAAACGGCTTGGCGCGCTGACCTGGGCGACTCGAACTGAAGTGCGCTTGTGGCCGTCAGGGCGTCGATATTTCTTACACTTACCCTTGCCGGCACCCCCCCCTATTCTCGCAATCTCCTGTATTCACTGGCAGTTGAAACCCTGGCATGAAGTGTGCTTATCACTTTTACGCCTTCTGCCGGCGGATAGTTTCAACCATTACGAGGAGTTCATCATGGTCAGGAAGGCGCTCAGCTTGCTTGCTGTCCCCGGGGTGGCATCGCTTGCCCTGGCATCCCTTCCGGCCCAGGCCACCTACATCGACCCCAGCATCGCCATCGCCACCCAGCTCCTGAGTTTCGGGTCGGGCGGAATCAACGGCGATGTCTTCCTGCCTCTGACCGGCGCCGGCACCACCAGCACCTTGTCCGGCGCCCCCACCGCCACGGTCGACGGCTACGGCTGGGTCAAGTCCAACATCAGCATCAGCCTCTCCACCGGCACGCCATCCACCGGTGCGGCCTACCTGGGCTTGCCCTATCCAGCCGGACCCGGCGGAGGCACCTCGCACGGTTGCTTCCTGGGCGCCAGCATGGCCGGCAACGCCAACACCGGCGACACCGTCTGTGTCAGCAGCTTCTTCGACGTCTTCTACGACGTCATGATCACGGACATCGACGGCACTGCCGGCTATTTTGGTGGTGCCGGTCCCGCAGCGATGGGGGCGGCCGGGTTGGGGCCCATCAACATGCAGTTCAACGGCGATTGTGTGGCCGACACCAGCAAGCCCAACCTGGGTTGCCTGCCGCCCGTGGGCTCACCCTATATCGGCCATTTCCTGATCAGCATGGCCCTGGGGCAGGACGTGAACCTCAATGGCTTCCTTGACGTCATCAAGTTCGAATTCGGCACCCACAATGTGGGCGATGTGACCAACAGCTTCTTCAACGGCAATCAGTTGGTGGATACCTTCAACAGCACCATCGCCGGCAATGGCGCGGTCATGGATGCCATCACCGATCCGCCCTTCACCTTCACCCTCACCGGCCCCACCACGGCGCAGCAGGGGATCGTCTATGCGGCCGACTCGATCCCCGAACCCGCCTCCCTCGCCCTGCTCGGCCTGGCGCGGCGGCGCGCGATCACGTAATTGCAGCTTGTGGCCAGGATGCGCGGCCCGGTTCCCCTGGGCCGACCCTGCTTAGCGTAAACAAAGAGGAGATTCCCCAAACCCGACCACCACCCTGACCTTGCCGGCCATCACGGCCAAAACAGAAGACATACTTATTTTGATTTGAGGAGTAAAGACCCATGAACACCGAAATGAAAACGAATTGGCAGCGCAAGACGCTCGTGGCAGGACTAATGGCGCTTGGCGTTGGAAGCATCTCGTTCCCCGCGTCGGCCAGTGTCATCCTGTCGGGGTCGGATTACCTGCATACCACCTATGCTACCTTCCCTGATCCAATTCCCAGTCTTGGGCTTGGGCTTATGCATGGCGTGCCCCTCACTACCACCAACTACCCTACATTCACTCCAATCCTCTCAACTTAAGCCCGCGCTGCATGAAAGGTTGCTGGATTGTGGTAGAATAAGTCATCGTAACACATTGATACCTAAGGATATTTACCATGTCGACCTCAATACCAGACTGTTCTTGTCGGGTTCTTTAGCTATCTCCATTCTGACGAACTCCTCGCTCAATCCCGTCTT